>NZ_CP053346.1:4896028-5252057 GCF_013113735.1 Sphingomonas sp. AP4-R1 | reverse complement strand
ACGAGGCCGACCTCCCGCATCAACTCCAGAAATTTATCGATCTTCTCGGTTCCGCCCGTCACTTCGAACACGAAAGACGAGATGGTCGCATCCACCACGCGGGCGCGATAGACTTCGGCCAGGCGCAGCGCCTCGATCCGGTGATCGCCGGATCCGACCACCTTCACCAGCGCCAGCTCGCGCTCGACATGGGGGCCGAGCGCGGTCAGGTCGATCACCTTGATGACCGGCGGCAGACGATCGAGCTGGGCGATAATCTGCTCGATCATCGCGGGCGCGCCCTTGGTGACGACGGTGATGCGGCTGACGGCCTCATCCTCAGTCACGTCGGCGACGGTGAGGCTCTCGATATTGTAGCCGCGCCCGGCGAACATGCCCGCGATCCGCGCGAGGATGCCCGGCTCGTTGGCGACGGTGACGGAGAGCGTGTGGCGCTCGGCGGTGGCGGTGCGGATGTGCATTCTGTTCTTCCTCCCCTCCCGCTTGCGGGAGGGGCCGGGGGTGGGCCCCGGCCTCGATCAAGCGTTGCGGATGATGGCGGGTTGTTTGCCCACCCCCGGCCCTTCCCGCAAGCGGGAGGGGCGAAGGGTCAGACGAGGGCCTTCGCCTCGTCGTCCATGATGCCCGATACCTCGTTGGTCTGGAGGATCATTTCGGTATGGGCGGCTCCGCTCGGGATCATCGGCAGGCAGTTGGCGAGCTTGGTCACGCGGCAGTCGACGATCACCGGGCCGGGATAGGCCAGCATCTCCGCGATGCCGCCGTCCAGCGCCGCAATGTCCTCGATGCGGATGCCCTTCCAGCCATAGGCCTCGGCCAGCTTCACGAAATCGGGCAGGCTGTCCGAATAAGAGTGCGAATGACGGCCCTCATAGGTGAGATCCTGCCATTGACGGACCATGCCCATGAATTCGTTGTTCAGGATGAAGATCTTGACCGGCAGATCATACTGCGTGGCCGTGCCCAGCTCCTGGATGTTCATCTGGATCGAGGCTTCGCCGGCGATGTCGATCACCAGCGCATCCGGATTGGCGATCTGCGCGCCGATCGCGGCGGGCAGGCCATAGCCCATCGTGCCGAGGCCGCCGCTCGTGAGCCACTTGTTGGGCTCCTCGAAATGGAAGTGCTGGGCTGCCCACATCTGATGCTGGCCGACTTCGGTGGTGATGATCGGGCTGCGATGCTTCGTCGCCTCCCACAGGCGGCGGATCGCCTCCTGCGGCATGATCTCGGTGGTCGAGTCCGGATAATCGAGGCTCTTGATCGCGCGCCAGCCATCGATCCGCCCGAACCAGTTGGCCAGATCCTGCGCCTTGTGCCCGCGCTGCGTCCACACGGCGATCATCGCCTCCATCGCGCGGCCGACATCGGCGACGATGCCCAGGTCGACGCGGACGATCTTGTTGATCGAGGAGCGATCGATATCGACATGGATCTTGCGGGCGTTGGGCGCGAACGCATCCAGCCGGCCCGTGACGCGATCGTCGAAGCGCGCGCCGAAGCTGATGATCAGATCGGCCTGGTTCATCGCCCAATTGGCTTCGTAGGTGCCGTGCATGCCCAGCATGCCCAGCCATTGCGGCGAGGAGGCGGGCAGGGCGCCCAGACCCATCAGCGTGGAGGTGACGGGCGCGCCGGTGAGCGCCACCAGCTCGCGCAGCGCCGCGGTCGCCGCCGGGCCCGAATTGATGATGCCGCCGCCCGTGTAGAAGATGGGGCGTTCGGCCGCCGCGAGCATCTCCACCGCCGCTTCGATCAGCGCGGCGTCGGGCTCGGTCTGCGGGTGATAGCCGGGGTGGACGCGCATCGGCTTCGAAGCGGCCTGCGCGACCTGCACATCCTTGGGCAGATCGATCAGAACCGGACCGGGGCGGCCGGACGTGGCGATGTGGAACGCCTCGCGGACGACGCCTTCGACTTCGGCCGGGTCCTTCACCAGATAATTGTGCTTCGTGCAGTGGCGCGTGATGCCGACCGTGTCGCATTCCTGGAACGCGTCCGATCCGATCAGCAGCGTGCCGACCTGGCCCGTGATGACGACCATCGGGATCGAATCCGCCAGCGCGTCCATGATGCCGGTGACGGCATTGGTGGCACCCGGCCCGGACGTGACGAGGACGACGCCGGGCTTGCCGGTGGAGCGGGCATAGCCCTCCGCCGCATGTGCCGCGCCGCCTTCCTGGCGGACGAGGATGTGGCGGATCTTGGACTGCTTGAAGATCGCGTCATAGATCGGAAGGACGGCGCCGCCGGGATAGCCGAACACCACCTCCACGCCGAGCTCCGTCAGCGTTTCGATCAATATGTCCGCGCCGCTGCGCTCGCTCGTCATGGCTTTCCGAATCCCAGTCTCAGGAAGAGGTGCTGCCCCTAGAGCGCATGAATTGCGCTGTCAAACCTCGTTGGGCAATAAAAATGCCAAATGATCCCGTCTGTGTGAAATTTTAATACGCATTGAGGGTTCTGCGGACAAGAAAAAGGCCGCCTCCCGGTGGGAAGGCGGCCTCCGCATTCGGATCGGGACTCGCCGGTCAGCGGACCAGCGACATGCTTCCCCTGCGGCGCACGGAGCGGAGCGCCGCGCCGACGAAGCCGAAGCCCAGCACCATCATCACCCAGGTTTCCGCTTCCGGAACGGCGGCGGGGACCGAACTGGCGAGCAGGGCCTGCGTATTGGCGGCGCTGCCCTGGAAGGTGGAGACGTGGACTTCGCCGTTCATGTTGAACGTGTCGGCCACGACCGTGCCCGTGATGTTGCCGCCGGACGACTGGGTCAGCGTCGCATAAGGCGACAGGATCGTGCCATACCAGTTGCCCACGTCGAGCGTGGTCGCCTGCGTGAAGTTCCAGATCACGTTCTGATAGCCGGTGAAGCTGTTGAAGTTCGAGCCGCCGCCCACGTCGAGATCGAGGCCGGAGACGTTGATCACCGTGATCACGTCGCTGGGCATGTTCGCGAACAGCGCGTTGAAGTTGGCGTTGCTCGTCTCGAAGACGGACTCGCTCATCGTGAACACGGCATATTGCGCGCCGGACGAATAAGTGAGCGCCTTCGAGAGGCTGGTGATCGCCGTGCCGCTGAGGCCGCCCAGATAGGTGGAGAGCGACTTCAGATCGCTCACCATGCTGGCGGTCTGTGCGTTGATCGAGCTCTGAAGGCCGGAAACGCCCGACGTCGCGGTCTTGCTCGAATTGGCGTTAAAGGCCTGCGAGTTGAACGTGCCGCCGGTTTCCACCGATCCGTTGCCGTTGATCGTGGCCTGGCCGGTGCTGTTGCCGCCGATCTGCACCTTGATGTTGCCGCCCGCGCCGCCTTCCGCCGTCCACGTCGCGGCATTGCCGCCCACGGTCAGCGAATTGTAGGTGCTGGACGTGTAGGGGCCGCTCTTCTGCGTGACGGTGATGTTGCCGGTCTGGTTGCCGCCGACCCACGCTTTGCCTTCGATATGCTGGCTGGCGACATTGAGATCGCGGAACGTGATGACGTTCAGAGCCTTCAGTTCGTTGATCGCGGCGGCGGGATCGCTGGTCGCCATCGCGGGCGCAGAAAAAGCGAGCGCGCCCAGCAGCGCGGCAACAGTGATCGACTTACGCATCAGAGACTCCAGCCCACCCGGCTTCATTTCGGGGGCGATCCATAAGGTGAGGCCGAGTGCCTTACAACATGTAAATCGGAATCGTTGATGTTTCGTTACGAACGCCAAAAAAATCTTAGATTTGCGGGCTAGTTTCGGATCCGATACGTTGATTGCGGAACCAGGTGCGCTGCCGCTTGGCATAATTGCGGGTCTGCTGGCGGATGGTTTCGATCGTCTGCGCGGCGTCCGCGGCGCCCGCGAGATGGTCCAGGATCGGCTGCACGCCGATCGCGCGCATGATCGGCAAGGCGGGATCGAGATGGCGCGCGGCGAGAGCCTTCACCTCGTCGATCGCGCCGCTGGCGAGCATCGTCTCCACCCGCGCGTCGCAGCGGGCGTAGAGCAGATCGACCGGAGGATCGACGATGCGGACCTCCGCGCGGACCCTCCCGCCGATCCCGCCTTCCCGTTCCGCGCGCCAGGCGAGGATCGATCGGCCGCTGCTGCGGATCACCTCCAGCGCGCGCTGGTTGCGGGTGGTGTCGCCGGGATTGAGCGTGGCGGCGGCGGCGGCATCCTCACGGGAGAGGGCGGCGTGCGCCGTGGCGGCGTCCATCGCGCGCACCGCCTCGCGGATATCGGGATCGACCGGGGGGATCGGGGCGATGCCGTCCAGCAGGGTCCGCAGATAGAGGCCCGTGCCGCCGACGAGGATCGGCAGCCGCCCCTCGGCCAGCACCGCCTCCACCGCCGCGCGTGCGTCCGCCGCCCAGTCGGCCGCCGAGCAGGCTTCGGCCCCGTCGCGATAGCCGTAGAGCAGGTGAGGGGCGCGGGCCTCGTCCTCGGGGGCGGGGCGCGCGGTGAGGATGCGGAGGTCGCGATAGACCTGGCTCGCATCGGCATTGATGATCGTGCCGCGCTCGGCCTCGGCCAGCGCCAGCGCGAGAGCCGACTTGCCGCTCGCGGTCGGCCCTGCGATGAGCGCGACCCGTGGAAGGCCGGAAGGATCAGACTTGCTCATCGCCACGCTGATAGCATCGGAACCGGGCTTGGCAGCCCGCGAAATCGAAACCGCGCGCGCGGCCCTGGCGGGGGTCGGCGGGATAGCCGGCGAGGCGGAGTGGCTGGAGGTAGGCCTTGCCGCCGATCTGCCGCTGGCGCGGATCGACGCGGGGGCGGGCCGCGCCGCGCTGGAAGGATTGCTGCCGGGCGTGGACGTGATCGTTCAGCCGCGCGCCGGCCGCGCCAAGCGCCTGCTGGTGGCGGACATGGATTCGACGATGATCACGATCGAATGCATCGACGAACTGGCCGATTATGCGGGCATCAAGCCGCAGATCGCCGACGTGACCGAACGCGCGATGCGCGGCGAACTGGATTTCGAGGCGGCGCTGGATGCGCGCGTGGCTTTGCTCGCGGGGCTGGACGGGGCGATGATCGATCGCTGCCATGAGGAGCGCGTGCGCCTGATGCCGGGCGCGACCACATTGATCCGCACGATGCGCGCCAACGGGGCGCGCTGCGTGCTGGTCTCGGGCGGCTTCACCGTGTTCGCCGATCGCGTGGCGGCCGAGATCGGCTTCGATCGCGCGCTCTCCAACGTGCTGGAGATGGACGGCGGCCAGTTGGCGGGGCGCGTGTCGCGGCCGATCGTGGATGCCGAGACGAAGCGGCGCACTCTGCTGGCGGAGGCGGAGGCGCTGGGCCTCGCCCCGCACGAGACGCTGGCGGTGGGCGACGGCGCCAACGACATCCCGATGATCCAGATGGCGGGCCTCGGCGTCGCCTATCACGCCAAGCCCAAGACGGCGGCGGCGGCCGGCGCCCGGATCGAGCATGGCGATTTGACGGCCCTGCTCTGGGCGCAGGGCTATACGCGCGATCAGTGGGTGGATTGAGGCGCGGGCTGTTCTTTCGCCCGCCGTTGGAAGCGCAGCGGGTGTAGCCGGTTCCGCTTGCTCAAGACCGGATTGCCAGGGCGATACGTGCTTCGCGACGACGGGTTTGGGGGACGCGGACGTTGACCGCCTTCGCCTTTCTTCATACCTACCCCGCGCGGCGACCACGTTCCCGTGTCCTTAGCGACGTTCAAGACCGGGACGGCCCGGCAGCCTGGGAGGCTGCTGTGGCTTGGATCATGTTATCTATTGCTGGACTCTTGGAAGTCGTGTGGGCGACCGCCATGAAACAGTCCGAAGGTTTCACCCGACCGCTTCCATCTGCGATCATGGCGGTGACGCTTGTTGGGAGTTTCGCCCTTCTTGCCGTTGCAATGCGCACGTTACCGCTGGGAACTGCTTATACGGTTTGGACCGGCATCGGCGCGGTGGGTGCTTTTGTGGTCGGCATTGTTCTTATGGGAGAAACCTTGAGTTCGGCCCGCCTAGTAGCGGCGTTGCTCATCCTCTCAGGCATCGTGCTAATGAAGCTGACGAGCCCTTGATGTGCGGGAATGAATGTCCGCGATTGGAGCGATACGCTCACTTCTGACACGTCATCCGGACTTGATCCGGGATCCCGCTTTCTGCCTCCCGCACAAAATACAGTGCGCCCCCGGATCAAGTCCGGGGTGACGAGGGCAGGGAGGTGCCGCGGGCCGCAGCCTCAATAGCGGCGATGCTTCCCGCCGTAGCGACGGCCGATATAGTCGGAGAGGCTGGAGATGATCGTCGCCGCCTCGGTCGCTTCCCGGTCGCGGCAGGGGATCGGGTCCAGCTCATGTTGAGCGGCGCGCGCCTGCACCTTTTCGCACAATTCTTCGATGTCGGCGCGGGAAAGTATGTTGCGCTCGCGAAGAAGGCAGATGAGACTCTGCAGGATGACGATGCTTTTGTCGGCGGGTTCGTCGGCGGAACTGGTGAGTAAGGACATTTCACTCTCCATTTTCGGAAGAGCTTATTCCAGTTCCGCCGGACTGCAAGTGTTAGTTAAGTCCGCCGCCCAAAGTCCGGTACAGCGTCACCAGGTTGGTCGCCCGCGTAAGGCGCGTCGTGGTGAGATCGAGGTTCGCCGCATAGGAGGTGCGCTGCGAATCCAGCGACGTCAGGAACGAATCGACCCCCGCGCGATAGCGCGCATCGGCCAGTTTCGCCGCCACCGTCGCCGCCTCCGCCCGTCGCGTGCGCGCGCCGAGCTGGTCGTCGATCGTGCCGCGCTGCGCCAAAGCATCGGCCACTTCGCGGAACGCGGTCTGCAGCGTCTTCTCATAGGTCGACACGGCCATCTGCTGGCTCGCCTTGGCGTAGCGCAGATTGGCGGCGTTGCGGCCGAAATCGAAGATGGGCAGCACGGCCGAGGGGGCGACCGTCCAGGCCTTGGTGCCGCTGTCGAACAGGTTCGACAGCGCCGGGGCGATCGTGCCGAGCGAGGCGGTGAGCGACAGCTTCGGGAAGAAGGCCGCGCGCGCCGCGCCGATATTGGCGTCCTGCGCCTTCAGCTGATGCTCGGCCTGCAGCACGTCCGGTCGGCGCTGGAGGATCTCGGACGAAAGGCCCGCCGGCAGATCGCTGATCGTGAAGGCGTGATCGCCCAGCTCCTGCGGCAGCAGCTCGGCGGGCACGGTGGTGCCGGCGAGCAGGTTCAGCGCATTCTGGTCCTGTGCGATCTGCGCGCGGAGCGCGGCCAGATCGTTCTTCGCGCCCTCATAGTTCGTCTCGGCCTGCCGCGACTCCAGTTCGGAGGCGGTGCCGATCTTGAACTGCGCGGTCGTCAGCTTCAGCGACTCCTCGAAGCTCTGCAGCGTCTGCTGCGCGATCTTCATCTGATCCTGATCAGCCGCCAGCGTGACATAGGCCGTCGCGATCTCGCCGATCAGCGAGATGCGCGTGGCGCGCTGGCCTTCCTCGGACGCCATATATTGCTCGAACGCGGCCTTGGTCAGGTTGCGCACGCGGCCGAACAGATCGATCTCGAACTGCGAGAGGCCGACATTGGCCTGGTAGATCTTGATCGTGCTCGAGCTGGTAACGGCGGTTCCGCCGCCGACACCACCGCTGCCCGTCCCGGTCCCGCCAAAGGAGGCGAGGTTGTTCGTGTAGGTGGCCGATCCGGTGCCGTTCAGCGTGGGGAGCAGATCGGCGCGCTGCACGCGATATTGCGCGCGTGCCTGCGCCACATTGCCGACGGCGATCCGCAGGTCGCGATTATTCTCGAGGCCGAGCGCGATCACCTGGCGGAGCTTGTCGTCGACGAAGAAGTCGCGCCAGCTCAGCGTGGTCGGATCGACCGTTCCGGCGGCCGCCGCCGGATAGGCGCCACCCTGCGGCAGCTCGGTCGGCACGGCGCCGGCCGGGCGGACATGCTTCGGGGCCATGTCGCACCCTGCCAACGCGAGCGCGAGCAGGGGGAGGGCGGTGAGGGAGCGGAGCCGCATCATGCGCCCTGCTCCACCGGCTGGCCATGGCCGCCCGGTTCGCCCTTCTGGCGGCCGTGGTGGAAGATCCGGCCCACCACCACGAAGAACATCGGCACGAAGAAGATGGCGAAGACGGTGGCGGAGAGCATACCGCCCACCACCGCGCGACCGATCGCATTCTGGCCACCCGCGCCCGCGCCATTGGCGATGGCGAGCGGGAACACGCCGAACACGAAGGCGAGGCTGGTCATCAGGATCGGGCGAAGGCGCAGCTTGGCCGCCTCGATCGCCGCATCGAACGTATTCATCCCGGCCTGCACGCGTTCCTCCGCGAATTCGACGATCAGGATGGCGTTCTTCGCGGACACGCCGATCGTGGTGATGAGGCCCACCTGCAGATAGATGTCGTTGTTCAGCCCCGTGAGCCACGCCGCGAACAGCGCGCCGATCACACCCAGCGGCACCACGAGCATCACGGCGATCGGCACCGACCAGCTTTCGTAGAGTGCCGCGAGACACAGGAACACCACGACCAGCGACAGGGCATAGAGCGCCGGAGCCTGTCCGCCGGACAATTGCTCCTCATAGGACAGGCCGGTCCATTCCAGCTTCGTGCCGGGCAGCAGCTTGGCCTGCATCTCCTCCATCGCCCTGAGCGCCGTGCCGGAGCTTCCGCCGGGCGCGGGGGTGCCGAGGATTTCCATCGACGGCTGGCCGTTATAGCGGTTGAGCGCGACCGGCGCGTTCGACCAACTCAGCGTCGAGAAGGCGGAGTAAGGCGCCATCTGGCCGTTCGTGCCGCGCACGTAGAAGTCGGCCAGATCCTCGGGCTTCATGCGGAACGGCTCGTCGGCCTGCACATAGACGCGCTTCACGCGACCACGGTCGATGAAGTCGTTGATGTAGCTGCCGCCCCACGCGGTGGAGATCGTGCTGTTCACGTCCGCCAGCGAGAGGCCGAGCGCGGCCGCCTTGTCCTGATCGACGTCGATCTTCAGCTGCGGCGCGTCATCCAGGTCGTTCGGGCGCACGCCCGCCACGCGCTTGTCGGTCGCGGTCATGCCGAGCAGCTGATTGCGCGCGGCGCGCAACTTCTCATGCCCGATGCCGGTCTCGTCGACGAGCTGCATGTCGAAGCCGGTCGCATTGCCCAGTTCCTGAACGGACGGGGGAATGATCGCGAAGATCAGGCCGTCATGCCATTGCGAGAAATCGCCCATGGCACGGCCGACGATCGCCTGCGCGCGGTTCTTGGCACCCGGCCGTTCCTCCCACTGCTTCAGCGGGATGAAGATGATGCCGGCATTCTGGCCCTGACCGGAGAAGGAGAAGCCGCTGATCGTATAGACGCCCTGGATGGCGTCCTTGTCGTTCTTCAGGAAGTAATCGCGGGCGTGGGCCAGCGCCTCGTCCGTGCGCGCCTTGGTGGCGCCGGCGGGAAGCTGGGCCAGCGCGATCGCGACACCCTGATCCTCGTCGGGCAGGAAGCCGGTCGGCAGGCGCGTGAACAGGAAGGCCATGCCCACGACGATCAGCGCATAGGCGATCAGCGAACGGCCCCAGCGCGACGCCGTCGAGCGGACACCCTTTTCGTAGCGCTCCTGGCCGCGATCGAAATAATAATTGAAGCCGTTGAAGAAGCGGCCGAGCAGCCCCGGATTCTTGTTCTTCTCCGGATCATGCTTGGGCAGGATCAGCGCGCAGAGCGCGGGCGTGAGGATCAAGGCGACCATCACGGACAGCGCCATCGCCGAGACGATCGTGATCGAGAACTGGCGATAGATCACGCCGGTCGATCCGCCGAAGAACGCCATCGGCAGGAACACGGCCGACAGGACGAGGGCGATGCCGACCAGCGCGCTGGTGATCTCGTCCATCGATTTCAGCGCGGCATCGCGCGGCGACAGATGCTCGGTCTGGATCAGGCGCTCGACATTCTCGACCACCACGATCGCGTCGTCCACCAGCAGGCCGATCGCCAGCACCATGCCGAACAAGGTCAGCACGTTGATGGAATAGCCGGCCACCTGCAACACCGCGAACGTGCCGAGCAGCACCACCGGCACCGCGATCGTCGGGATCAACGTCGCGCGCCAGTTCTGCAGGAACAGGAACATGACGAGGAAGACGAGCACGACCGCCTCGACCAGCGTCTCCACGACCTGCTTGATCGAGAGGCGCACGAACGGCGTGGTGTCGTACGGGTAGATGACGTGGATGTCGGACGGGAACTGCTTGGCGATCTCGTTCACGCGCTCCTTGACGAGCGCCACCGTGTCCAGCGCGTTGGCGCCGGCGGCGGGCTTGATCGCGATGCCCGAGGCGGGCAGGCCGTTCCACTTGCCCTCGAAGCCGAACGTCTCCGCGCCGATATGGACGCGCGCCACGTCGCGAATGCGGACGACCGAACCGTCGGGGTTGGTCTTCAGGCGAACCGCGCCGAATTCCTCGGCGGTCTGCAGCCGCGACGAGACCGTCACGGTCGCGTTCAGCATCTGCGTGGCCGGCGCGGGCGCCTGGCCCAGCTGGCCTGCCGAGACCTGCGCGTTCTGCGCGGTGACCGCCGAAGACACGTCGGTCATCGTCAGGCCGTAGGTCTGCAGCTTCAGCGGATCGACCCAGATCCGCATCGCATATTGGCTGCCGAACACCTGCGTGTCGCCCACGCCGTTGATGCGGCTGACCGGATCCTGGATCTTGGAGACGACGAAGTCGCTCAGATCGTCGCTGTCGTGCAGCTTCGGATTATCGGAATAGAGGCCGACGAAGATCAGGAAGTTCTGCGTGGCCTTCACCACGCGGATGCCCTGCTGCTGCACTTCCTGCGGCAGGAGCGGGGTGGCCGCCTGCAGCTTGTTCTGCACCTGCACCTGCGCGATGTCAGCGTTGGTGCCCTGCTCGAACGTCAGCGTGATCGTGACGGTGCCGGCCGAACTGGAGTTCGACGAGAAGTAGCGAAGGTTGTCGATACCCTTCAGCTGCTGCTCGATGATCTGCGTCGTCGTGTTTTCCAGCGTCTGTGCGTCCGCGCCCGGATAGGTCGCGTTGATCGCGATCTGGGGCGGCGCGATCGCCGGATATTGCGAGATCGGCAGCTGGGTGATCGCGATCGAGCCGAGCAGCATCAGCACGATGGCGATCACCACCGCGAAGATCGGCCGATTGATGAAGAAGCGGGACATGAGGCGACTTCGTTACTTGGCGGCCGGGGACTGGGCGGCAGCGGGCTGACCATTGGCGTCGGACGCGGGCTTTTCCGTGTAGGGGACAGGCTTCACCTGCACGCCCGGACGCAGCATCATCGCCCCTTCCATGATCACGCGGTCGCCGGCCTTCAGGCCATCGCTCACGATCCAGTTCTCACCGGACGTGCGCGCGGTGGTGAGGGTGCGGGCCTCCACCTTGTCGCCCTGGCCCACGACCAGCACGGTGGGATTGCCCTTCTCGTCGCGCGTCACGGCGCGCAGCGGGACGAGCACGGCATCCTTCTGCGTGCCCTCCACGATCTCGGCGCGCACATACATGCCCGGCAGCAGCAGACGCTGCGGATTCTTGAAGGTGGCGCGGATCGTCTGCGATCCGGTGGCGGGATCCACCGTCACGTCGGCGAACTGCAGCTCGCCCTGGATCGGATAGACGGTGCCGTCCTCCAGCTTCAGCTGAACGCGCGCGGCATCGCCGTCGCGGGCGACGCCGCCCTTCAGGATCTGCTGGCGCAGCTTCAGCAGGCCGGACGAGGATTGGGTGAGATCGACATAGACGGTGTCGATATGCTGGATCGTGGTCAGCGCGTCCGTCTGGCCCGAAGTGACCAGCGCGCCCGGCGTGTAGGTCGATCGGCCGATCCGGCCCGAGATCGGCGCGTTGATGCGCGTGCGGGTGAGATCGATCTGCGCGGTCTGGAGCGCCGCGCGCTGCGCGCCGACGTCGGCGCGCGCCTGCGCTGCGGTCGTCACGGCATTCTCGTAATCCTGCCGCGAGATTGCGTTGATCTTCACCAGCTCGCCATAGCGGCGCGCCAGCGCATCGCTGGAGGCGATGGCGGCCTCGGCGCGGGCCAGCGACGCGCGGGCATTGGCCACGGCGGCGCGGTAGGGGGACGGATCGATCTGATACAGCGCCTGTCCGGCGCGCACCTCATCGCCTTCCTTAAACAGGCGGCGCTCGATCAGGCCGTTGACCTGCGGCCGCACGTCCGATGTTTCGAATGCGGCGATCCGGCCCGGCAGCTCGGTGGCGAGCGTGGCCGATCCGGACGTCACGGTGATCACGCCGACCTGCGGGGGTGGCGGGGGTGGCGGCGACTCGTTCTTGCCGCACGCACCCAGGGCGAGAAGCAAAGCGAGGCTGGCGCTGCTGGCGCTTCGAAGCTGCATAAAATTTCCGGTTGATCCGCGTGGGCCAAAATGTGAATACTAGTTCACATCGGTGCAGCTAGCCGAATTGCTGCGCTGCGGTCAAGCTTCGTCAGGACGATCATCGCGGTGGAAAGTTCCCGTCCTGGTTGCCACGGTCGAAATTCCTCGCGTCAGGCCCTGCGCCGCCGGCAGATTTCCGAGGCGGCACGCCAGCTTTTCACGCATCTGGGCTTCCAGAATACGCGCATGATGCAGATTTCCGAAGAAGCGGGGATCAAGGTCGGCCAGATCTATCGCGATTTCGAATGCAAGGAGGCGATCGTCGCGGAGATCGTGCGCTGCGATCTCGATCATTTCCTCGATGAGAGCGACCTGGATTGCGCGATCGTGCGGGGGGACACGGCCGCCGTCCGCCAATGGGTTTCGGATTTCGTCCAGCACGACAGGGCCCCCGCCAAGGGGCAGTTGCTGGCGCAGATCGTGATCGAGGCGACGCGCAATGCGGAGATAGCGGAGCTGTTCCAGCACACCGACAAGCGGATTCGCTGCTGTCTCGAACGCGCGCTCGCGCACCTCGCGCCCGGCGATACGCGAAGCGCGGCGCGATCCAGGCTGGTCGAAACCATCATGGTGGCGCTGATGGGCTTGCCCTTTCGCCATATCGCGGCGCCGAACGTCGACATCGAGGCCGCCGCCGCCGAAATCAGCCGATTGGTGCTGCGCGAGGTGGATGGGTTGCGCACCGGCGACCCCGCTTTCACCGGGCCGGCGTGCCCCGAGGGCATCGGCACCGATCCGTCCCCCTCCCGCTGATCCGATCCCGGCGGGGCGCCTGCGCTTGCTTTTTCTTTCGCGCCCATAACGAAGCTGCCGCAGCCCGGTTATAGCCCGATGCACGGGGCGAGGTGGGACTCGCGCCGGTGAAAGAAGGATTGCGATATGGCCACCATCACGACGAAGGACGGCACCGAGATCTTCTATAAGGATTGGGGCCCCAAGGATGCCCAGCCGATCGTGTTCCACCACGGTTGGCCGCTGAGCGCGGACGACTGGGACAATCAGATGATGTTCTTCCTGGCGCGCGGCTATCGCGTGATCGCGCATGATCGCCGCGGTCACGGCCGGTCGACCCAGACGTGGGAAGGCAATGAGATGGATACCTATGCCGCCGACATGATCGAGCTGGCGGCGGCGCTCGACCTGAAGGGCGCGGTCCATGTCGGCCATTCGACCGGCGGCGGTGAAGTGGCGCATTATGTCGCGCGCGCCGAGGCGGGCCGCGTCGCCAAGGCGGTGCTGATCGGCGCGGTGCCGCCGGTGATGCTGAAATCGGACGCCAATCCGGGCGGTCTGCCGATGGAGGTGTTCGACGGCATCCGGAAGGGCACGGGCGAGACGCGCGCGCAATTCTACATCGATCTGCCGACCGGCCCCTTCTACGGCTTCAACCGCGAGGGCGCGGCGGTGAGCCAGGGCGTGATCGACAATTGGTGGCGCCAGGGCATGATGGGCGGCATCAAGGCGCATTATGATTGCGTGAAGGCCTTCTCCGAGACCGACTTCACCGAGGATCTGAAGGCGATCGACGTGCCGGTGCTGGTGATGCACGGCACCGACGACCAGATCGTGCCTTATGCGGATTCGGCGCCGCTGTCGGTGGCGCTGCTGAAGAACGGCACGCTGAAGAGCTACGAAGGCTATCCGCATGGCATGTGCACCACGCATGCCGACGTCATCAACGCGGACCTGCTCGCCTTCATCGAAAGCTGATCGGCGACGGACGTGGCGGAGAAGGGGCCGTGCGTGGTGCGCGGCCCCTTTTTCATGTCAGCGCAGCGAAAGGCGGAAGGAGAGCGAGACGCGCTCGTCCAGCGGATTGGGCGCGCCGAGTGCCGCGATGTCCCGCGAGGCGAGATGATAGGCCCCCATGTCCAGCCCCAGCCGCCACGACGGCTGCGAGACGAGGCCGCCGCTGCCGTCATAGCCCAGATGCAGATGCGGGCCGGCTTCGGACAGCGGATTGCCCGATGCGATGCTGATCGCGCGATCGATCCCGCTGCGACGGGACGAGCTGGCCTGCGATTGCCAGCCGCCGCCGATCGAAAGGCCGCCTGTGGGATACCAGGCCAGGTTGATCTCGTTGCGGCGCACCTGCTGCGCCCGGCCGCGATCGACCAGTGTCGTGGGCATGCGTCGCTCGGCGCCGATCTTGCCCTCGAGGGCAAGCGGATGGCTGTCGAGCCCGGCGAGGCGATAGGTGGCGGCCGCCTGCCAGGCGGCGCTGCGGGCGGGCCGGCCGGCCAGATTGTTGCCCGAAAAGCGGCGGCGCGACCGCTCATAGGCCATGGTCAGCCCGCCGATCTGCGCGTGCGGCTGGCGTCGCTCCATGTCGATCGACCAGTCGAAGCGCGTCGCGTTCACGGCGGACGCGGTGGAGATGCGCCACGGCTCGGTCGCCTTCGCGCCCACGTGCAGCGTGACGGCGGGGCCGTAGATGATCGGCAGGACGGCGGGGGCGGTCCGCTCCGTCTCCAAGGCCAGCATGGCAAACAACATCGTTGCGATCACAGGCAAGCTCCCTAGCCGTCCCTCCCTTCGGCTGCCCCTAAGACGGAACTGAATGGGCGCTCCCGCATTGATGACCCCCGTTTTTATTTTTTTGCGGGATCACCGCTTCGGCCTCGTCTCTTGGCACCGGGAGGCGATGGGAATGGCAGTGAAGGCAATGCGCGCGTTCGGTTCGATGAAGGGTTTCGTGGGGTCTTTCCTGGGTCTGGCCTGTCTGGCGGGATCCGCAGCGCCGGCGAATGCGTCGATCGCGCCCAGCCAGCTTTCCGTCATGACCTACAATGTCGAGGGGCTTCCTTTTCCGGTGCGGATCGGCCGCGCCGACAAATTGCGCCAGATCGGCGCCACCCTCGCCACGCTGCGCGCCGAAGGACGGCAGCCGCACGTGGTGGTGCTGCAGGAGGCCTTTTCGGCGGATGCCAAGGCGATCACGGCGCAGGCCGGCTATCGCTATGCCGTGAACGGTCCCGCTTCCACGCTGCAGGGCGCGCAGGCGACCAGCACGGCCGACCGGCGCTTCGCGGATGCCGCCAGCCTGTTCCGGGGCGAGCGTTCGGGCAAATGGGCCGATAGCGGCCTGCGCATCGCCTCCGATTATCCGATCCTCGCGGTGCGGCGCATGGCCTATCCGGCTTATGCCTGCGCGGGCTTCGATTGCCTGGCGAACAAGGGCGTGCTGGCCGTGACGATCCGCGTGCCGGGCCTGCCCGAGCCGGTCGCGGTGGTCGCGACGCATCTCAATTCGCGCATGTCCTCCCACGCGCCGGCCGCGCGATCGCTGTATGCCTATCAGCGGCAGGTGGATGCGCTGGGCGATTTCGTCCGCAAGGTGGTGCCGGACAATATCCCGTTCGTGCTGGCGGGCGATCTCAACGTCGGCCGCCAGATCGATCGCCGCTCCTATCTGATCCGCAACACGGCTCTGTGGCGGCAGAGCGCGCCGCTGGACGTGGCGATGGCACGCTGCCTGCCGGATCCGGCCTGCAACAAGAGCAATCTCGTCGATCTGCGCTACAGCTTCCGTCGGGCACGCGATTGGCAATTCTATTCGCCGGGCCAGCGGGCCGCCTTGCAGGTGACGGCGGTGTCGGGCCTGTTCGGGCATGACGCGAAGGGCGCGATGCTGTCCGATCATGTCGGCTATGTCGCCTCGTATCTGGTGACGAGCCGGCAGACCGCGCCGCTCGTCGTCGCCTCGCGCTGACGGCCGCCGATCCTGTCATGACGTCCGTTTCTATGACGGCGCCGGCGCGGCGATGATCTCGTCCGTCGGCATCGTCCTGCACGATTTCTCGCTGGGCGGCACCGAGCGGATCGCCGCGCGGCTCGGCCGTGCATGGGCGAGCATCGGCGTCGCCGTCACTTTCTATTGTGGCGTCGACGACGGGCCGATGCGCAAGCTGATCGGGCCGCAGGCGCGCGTGGTGCCGCTCGATCCGCCCATCCCGCGCGGCAAGGGATCGATGCAGCGGCTGGCGGCGGCGGCGGAAAAGGCGATCGCGCGGGAGCGGGTCGATGCCGTCTTCGTGCCCGGCAATTATCACTGGCCGGTCGCGCATCGCCTGTCGCGCCTGCCGATCGACCAGCGCCCGGTGATCGCCGCGCAGATCAGCGCCGCGCTGCGCAAGCAGCAGCGCGGCCCCGTGAAGGAATTCTTCTACGATCTCCGCATGCGTCGGCTGCTGCGGGATGCGGACGGGCTCGTCGCCCTCTCCGATGTCGCCGCCGATCAGGCGCGCGCGATCGTGGGCGAAGGGCCGGTGGTCCGCACGATCGCCACGCCCGCGCTGGACGACGATGTCGCCCCGCCGATCGATGCGGGCGGCATGATGATCGTGGCGGCCGGCCGACTGGTGCCCGAAAAGGGCTTCGGCACGCTGATCGAGGCCTTCTCGCTTTTGCCCGATCCGACGTTGCAGCTGACGATCGTGGGCGCGGGGCCGGACGAGGAGCGCCTGCGCGGTCTGGCCAGGTCGCTCGGCATCGCCGATCGCGTCGATCTGCCCGGCTATCAGCCGGATATCCGCCCGTGGCTGGATCGCGGGCGGCTGTTCGTCCTGTCCTCCGATTATGAGGGCTATCCGGCCGTGCTGATCGAGGCGCTCGCCGCCGGCCGCCCCGTGATCGCCACCGATTGCACGCCCGCCACCGATGCGCTGCTCGGCAGCAGGACGTTCGGCGAAGTCGTGCCCGTGGGCGATGCGGCCGAGATGGCGGGCGCGATGTACGAGATGCTGGCCTCGCCCCCGCCGGTGCCCCAGCCGCTGGCGGAAGCGGTGACGCCGCACCGTCTGGGCGAAGTGGCGCTGGCCTATCTCGATTTCTTCGAGGCGCTGCGGCTACAACGCCGCGGATGAGATCCCTCCGCATCGCTTACGTCATCAATTCGGTGGAGGGCGGCGGTGCCGCTTTGCCCGTGCCTTCCATAGCGGATGTGCTGCGGAAGAACGGCGCGGAGGTCGCCATCTTCGCGCTGACCCGCCGCGATGGCCGCGCCATCGCGCCGATGGAGGCGGCGGGCTTCCCCGTCATCGTGCGCGACGGCGGCGAGAAGGATCATGTCGCCGCTTTGCGCTGGTTGGATGCGCAGATGCGCGCATGGCGCCCGGACGTGATCTGGACATCGCTCACCCGCGCCACGTTGCTCGGCCAACTGATCGGGCTCCGGCGGCGGCGGACGGTGGTGAGCTGGCAGCATGCCGCCTTCCTCAAGCCCGCCAATCTGCGCCTGCTGCGCGCGACCAATCGCCTCTCGCGCCTGTGGCTCGGGGATTCGGAGACGATCACGCGGATGACGGCCGATCGGCTCGGCATCGGGGCCGATCGGCTGATGACCTGGCCGATCTTCCGCGCCAATCCGCGGGCACCGACCGGGGCGATCTGGCAGCCGTGCCAGCGGGTACGGATCGGCAGTCTCGGTCGGCTGCATCCGGTGAAGGGCTATGATGTGCTGATCGAGACGCTGCGCCGCCTGCCGCCGGACCTCGCCGATTGGGAGCTGGCGATCGGTGGCGACGGTGCCGAGCGTCCCGCGCTGGAGGCGGCGATCGCGGCGGCCGGGCTGGGGGAGCGGGTGCGCCTCGCCGGCTATGTCGATCCCGCCGCCTTCCTCGCGGGCCTGCATCTCTATGTGCAGCCGTCGCGATCGGAGGGGCTGTGCGTCGCCGCGCATGAGGCGCTGACGGCGGGGCTCCCGGTGGTGGCGTCGGCGGTGGGCGAACTGCCGCGCGCGATCGATCCCTCGGTGGGGCGTCTGGCGCCGCCCGGTGATCCCGATGCGCTGGCCGCCGCGCTGGCCGATCTCCTGTCCCAGCCCGAGGAACTGGCCCCGATGGGCGCCGCCGCCCGCACGAAGATGCTGGATCGCTTCGGCCCCGATCGCTTCGAGGCGGCGGGCAAGGCGATCCTGGATCGCCTGCGCGGATAGATCAAGGAATGGCCGCTAGGGGTGGTAATCCGCCATCGGCCTAATTGCGCGGCGGACCCTTTCGTTTCGGGATAAGGAGGCCGACCCCGCAAAGCCCAAGGACGAAGCCAAATACCCCATGATGATAGACATTTGCTGCCACTGCAGCGCCTAGGAAGGCCAGGCCGAAAACACCACTAACCCAAGCCGGATATGTGTCGAGGCCGCGCATTACCTTAGCATTTATCGCTCGATCGCTATGTCCGCAAAGGGGCGATTGCAGCCTGTCCGCTTTCGCCGCCTGGCCTGCGATACGGGAACGGCCGGGATGGATGGAATCCCGTCCTTTTCTATCCCCGCGCCCGGCGCTTGCGGATCTCGCGCCGGATGCGTTCGCCCGCCTGGATGGCGAGGCCGTGGAGCGACAGCACGGTCTGCTTCACGTCGATCAACGTGATGTCGCCCGCGCCCGCCAGCGTGTGCAGGCCTTCGGTGAAGGGCGCGGCGTCGGCTGGCGCCTCGATCCGGTCGCCCAGCGTCGCCTCGAAGCGGTCCGGCGTCAGCGTCGTGATGGTCAGCGGGCGAATCGCGCCGCCATAGGTTTCGCCGCAATCCTGCACTGGCAGGACGATCGCGCCGTCCACCACCACGGGCGTGCCGCCGGGACGCCCGCCGCTCCGGTCGACGCGGACGGGATTGGCGGGGTGCGCGTGCCACGGGCCGGCCAGCCGCTCCGCATGCGCGACATGCAGCGCGGCCATCTTGTCCGTCTCGCGATCGGCGGCCGCGTAGAACAGCCACCACCGGTCTTCGTGGAAGAAGGGCGTGGCATCCACCGCCAGCCCGTCCAGCGCGATCACCGTCGCGGCTTCCCACTCGAACGGAAAGGCCTTGGCGCGATAGAGCGTCAGCCTGCCCGATTTATGCCCTTCCGGCAGCATCCAGATGTCCCCCTCCGCCTCGAACACGAAGGGGTAGGAGAGGTGCCACGGCTCGATCAGCACCGGGCGGCGATCGAGCAGGCGAAAGCTGCTGTCGTAGATGCACACCTCGATCGTGCCGAGGCGATGGCGATAATCATAGGCCTCGACGAACACGTGGAGGCGCTCGTTTCGCCAGAAGCCGAACGGATCGGCGAGGAACTGGAACGAGCCCAAAGGCGGCAGCCAGTGCCGGGCGAACCCCTCGACGGAGCCGCGCGCGACGATCTCGGCCAGCGGCGCCTCGATGATGGCCGGGCGCCAAATGTCTTTCCGCAGAGGCATTGAATCGAATCCAGCTATGACCGTCGCGCCCTTCCAGATCGGGCGCGGCGTGACAATCCTCGGAAAAGGGGTGGTGTCCCGGGCGGTTACGGCCTCAGGCGGCGAAGGATGCCGCCGGTTCGGCGGCCGGGCGCGTGAGCGGAGTGGGTGCGGTCTGCACGCCCAGCACGCTCATGATCGCGCGCGCCGCCCGCTGCGACGAGGGCTCTGCCGTCAGCTCGAAGCTGCGCTCGAACAGGGTGCGCTGCACCGGCAGATAGGCGTGATGCGTGGCGAAGGCGCGGTCCAGCGCTTCGCCCAGCCCGACGGGATCGCCCAGCACTTCGCCCGCCTGCCAGTGGGCGTAATTGGGATCGCCGCGATGCGCGACATCGTGGCTGTTCAGGAACAGGCAGGGCCGCTGCGTGTGCAGGAATTCGTAGATCTGGCTGCTCACGTCGCCCAGATAGAGATCCGCCATCCGCGTGTAGCTCATGTCGGTCGAGGCGCGGCTGCCGAGATCGATGTGGATGTTGGGCGCATCGAGGAAGCGATCCTCGATCAGGCCGGGGCGATCGATGCGGAGCTTGTCGATCGAGACGACGAACGGCCGGTGGAACAGCATCACGTGCGGCGCGAAGATCAGGTTGTAGCGGTCGTCC
Source organism: Sphingomonas sp. AP4-R1 (assembly GCF_013113735.1). Classification (NCBI taxonomy): domain Bacteria; kingdom Pseudomonadati; phylum Pseudomonadota; class Alphaproteobacteria; order Sphingomonadales; family Sphingomonadaceae; genus Sphingomonas; species Sphingomonas sp. AP4-R1. The sequence continues at coordinate 5,231,887 of NZ_CP053346.1, read as the reverse complement.
TGCAGGAAATGCTCCAGCACCTGCCGGCCGTGCTTGAACCATGAGGAGAGGTGCGGCGACGGGTGCGGATTGTAGAGCACGGTCGGCTTGGTCGGATCGGCGAAGGGACTGCGCGGCGCATGGCCCGCCAGCAGATCGAACTTCGGATAGCCCACCACGCTCATACGCTCCGGTGCCACGCCCGCATCGCGCGCCAGCCGGTCCGCGATCTTCGCGCCGGAGACGAGAACATGATCGAAGCCCGCGCTCGCCTTGTTGAAGCCGATCGCGCGATCGCCCGCGCCGTGCCGGGTGTGGATGATCTTCAGATGATCCAGCTTGTACCGCGTCTTCAGCAGCAGCGAGGTCTTCTCCGCCACCACCAGAGCGTCCAGCGAGCGGAAGAAATCCAGATTGTCGCGATAGATGGCCAGCTTCGACACGGGCACCACCGCCTCCAGCAGGCACTTGGCGAGGCGCGAGCTGCGGCGCGTGAGGCCGAGGCGCACGATCTTCATCCGCATGCCGAGCATCAGCGACAGACGCGTCACCTCGGAGGCGAGCCGGGCGTTGGTGACGGCGGTGACGATCTCCGCATCGGGATAATCGCGGCGGAGCGCGACCGCGATGGGCAGCGAATGCGCGACCTGATGGATCTGGTCGTGATTGAACAGGAAGCCGATCTTCATGACCGGTAGACGGGGCGGGCGGCGTCATCCCGCACGATTATTTTCACTCGCCGGCGCGAGCCGGCGCTGCCGCTTCCACGATCCCGCATCAAACTCTAGAGGGGGCGCGTGATGCCGCCGGACGCCCAAATACCCGATTCTGCGCCCGAGACGGCTCTGGCTCCCGTCCCGGGGGCCCTGCGACGCCTGCTCGCCAACATTTTTCGCCTGCTGAGCGGCAAGGCGGCGGCGGGGCTGCTGAGCCTCGTCTATCTCGTCATCGTCGCGCACCAACTGGGCGCGCGCGATTATGGCCTGCTCATGCTCGTCAACGCTTATGCGGTCACGGTCGGCAGCCTCGTCGCCTTCTCCGGCTTTCACGGTGTGGTGCGCTACGGCGCACTTTCGATCGCGGACGGGGACACGGCGGGCCTCGCGCGCCTGATCCGCTTCATGGGCGTGATCGAGCTGAGCTGCGGCGCGGCGGCGATCCTGATCGCCGCGATCGGCGCGCCGCTGGTCGGGCCGCATCTGGGCTGGTCGGTGGAGGCGGAGCGGTTCGCCGTGCCCTATGCGCTGGCGGTGATGGCCACGGTGCGCGCAACGCCGCAGGGCGTGCTGCAGCTGGCCGACCGCTTCGATCTGATCGGCCTGCATCAGACGGTGTCGCCGATCGTCCGGATGGCGGGCGTGCTGATCGTGTGGCTGTCGGGCGGCGGCCTCGTCGGCTATCTGTCCGTGTGGCTGATCTCTTCGGTGGCGGAGGGCGTGGCGATGTGGCTGCTGGCGCTGCCGGCGTGGCGCAAGTTGCTGGCGGGCGAGCCGGTCTTCGGCGCGTGGCGCGGTGTGACGGAGCAGCGCGACGGCTTCGGCCGCTTCATCCTGCTCACCAATTTCGACATCACCTTGCGCGAGCTGGCTCCCAATCTCGCGCCGCTCACCGTGGGCTGGTTCCTCGGGCCGGCGGGCGCGGGCCTCTATGCGCTGGCGCAGCGCGCGACGAACATTCTTCAGCAGCCGGCCGTGCTTCTGTCGCAGGCGAGTTTCGCGATCCTTGCCGAACAGGCCGCGATGCGCGACCTCAGCAGGATGTGGAGCACGGTCTGGTCGAGCACGTTTCTGGCGCTGGGGATCGGCGGCGTGATCGTGCTCGCGCTCGGCGGTTATGGCGAGGTGCTGATGCAGGCGCTGGGCGGCCACAGTTTCCGGGCAGCGGGCATGCTGGTGATTCTGGTCGGCTGCGGCCGTGCGCTGGCGCTGGGCACCGCGCCCGCCGCCGCCGCGCTCACCGCGCTGGGCCGGCCGGGCCTGTCCGTCGCGGTCGCGCTCGCGATCAATCTCGCGCTTTATCCGCTGCTGCCTTTGCTGCTCCACTGGCAGGGGATCGATGGCGCGGGGTGGCATGTGCTGGCGCAGAACCTCATGGCGTTTCTGCTCGTGGCGGGCCTGTTCGCGCGGGAGGCGCGGGTGCGCGCATGAGCGAATCGGGCATCCTCGCCGTCTATCTGCAGGAGCGGTCCAAGCTCGCCCGGTTGCTGGTCGCGCGGCTCGGCAGCGCGGAGGAGGCGGAGGATATTCTGCAGGAGCTGTGGCTGAAGCTGAACGGCACGCCGCTGGGGCCGATTTCCGAGCCGGCCGCCTATCTCTTCCGCATGGCCAACAATCTCGCGATCGATCGCCGCCGCAGCGCCGCGTGGCGCGCGGTGCGCGAGGCGGAGTGGGTGGAAACGCAGCCGGCGGCGTCGGAATTGCCCGATACGACGGATGTGATGATCGCGCGCGAGCGCCTCGCCCACGTGCAGGCCGCCATCGCCGCGATGCCCGAGCGGGAGGCGCGCGCCTTCCGCATGTTCCGCCTGGAAGGCAAGCCGCAAAAGGTGATCGCGGCCGAAATGGGGGTCTCTCTCAGTCTCGTCGAAAAGCTGCTACAGAATGCCTATCGCCGCATTCACGACGCCGGGCGAGAAAATGATGCGGGTCGGCGCGCTCCGCCACGTCTCTTTTCGAAGGAGGACCGGACGTGACACCGTCGAGCGAAGCCATCGTGGATCAGGCGATTGCCTGGCACCTGCGCCTGACGGCGGCATCCGAGGATGATTGGATGCGGTTCACGTCGTGGCTGGAGGCGGATTCGCAGCATGCCGCCGCCTATGACCGGATCGTCACGGACGATGCTTTGGTCGCACATACGCTGGATGTCGGGCATGAGGGGCGCGCGTCCGTAACCCGCGTGGCGGAGCGCAGCGCACGCTGGCAGAAGCGAAGCGGCTGGCTGCTGGCCGGCGGCGGCGCGCTGGCGGCGTCGGTCGCGGCGGTGGTGATGATGCCGTCCACGCAGGACGAAACGGGCCGGCGCGTGATCGTGACGGCCCCCGGCGAGCATCGCAGTCTCACGCTCGCCGACGGATCGCATGTCGAGCTGAACGGCGGCACGGAGCTGGCGGTGGCGGATTCCGGCCGTTCCGCCACGCTGGTGCGTGGGCAGGCCACGTTCAACATCAAGCATAATGAAAGCGCGCCTTTCGAACTGGTTTCTGGTAATGTGGTGTTGCGCGACATCGGCACCGTCTTCGACGTGACGCGGGATGGCGGAAGGCTGGGCGTGCAGGTTGCGGAGGGAGCGGTGATGTTCCGTCCGGACCGGGAGGCGGTGATGGTGCGGCAGGGGATGTCACTGGTATCCAGCGATCGGGACGATCGCCTGGTGATCCGGCATATCGCTCCGGAAAGCGTGGGCGGCTGGCGCGACAATCGCCTGACGTTCCGGGAAACGCCGCTGCGCCAGATCGCGGCCGCCGTGGGGCGGACGACGGGCACGCCGCTCTCCGTATCGGATACATTGGCGGACACGCCGTTCACCGGAACGATCCGGCTCGTGGGTGACGATGCGAAGGATGCGGCGCGCATCGCCGCCCTCACCGGCACGCGGGCCCATCAGGATACAGGCCGATGGATTCTGACGTCGGTGACGGATGCGCCGCACTGATTTCGGACGGCTCGCTTCCTTTTCCCTGATCTGGCTGGCGCCGACGGCCGCGATGGCGGCCGATCCGCGTTTCGCGATCCCGCCCGCATCGCTGGATAGCGCGCTGGACATGTTCGCGGCGCAGAGCGGCGTCGATGTCGGGGCGGCCGGTGCCGGTATCGCGCGCGCGCAGAGCCGGGGCGTGCGCGGCCGCATGCCGCCGGCGCGCGCGCTGGACAAGCTTCTGGATGGCACGGCGTGGCGGGCGGTGGCGGTGCCCGGCGTCGGCTTCCGGCTGGTGCCGCGCCCCGCGCGGCCCGTGCCCGAGCACGTGGCGGCGGCCCCCGTGCCGGCGGCCCCCGGTGATCAGCGCGAGATCGTGATCCGGGCCAACAAATATGGCAGCCCGCTGCTGCGCTATCCCGGCAGCGTCGCGATCCTCGACAAGGGCGAGAACGGGTTTCGTGGCGACGGGCAGCAATCGCTCGCCCAGCAGATCACGCGCACGCCCGCGCTCCAGTCGACCGCTTTGGGCGCCGGGCGCGACAAGGTCTTCATCCGCGGCATCGCCGACAGCAGCTTCCTGGGCTCCAGCGAATCCACCACCGGCATCTATTTCGGCGACGTGCAGCTCGCCAATAACGGGCCCGATCCGAACCTCGTCCTCTATGATGTCGAGCGGGTCGAGGTGCTGGAAGGGCCGCAGGGCACGCTGTACGGGGCAGGCGCGATCGGCGGCGTGATCCGGATCGTGCCCCGCGCCGCCGACCCGAACCGGATCGGCGCGGCACTCAGCGCCAGCGCGGTTGCGACGCAGGGAGGAAATCTCGGCGGCGAGGGCGGCGCGATGCTGAACCTGCCGGTGGCGCAGGGCCTCGTCGGCCTCCGGCTGGTCGGCTATCATGCGGACGAGGGCGGCTATGTCGACGATACGCTGCGCGGCCTCCGCAACATCAACAGGACAAGCACGAGCGGCGGCCGCGCCGCCGTGCGGATCACGCCCGGCGATCATTGGACGATCGACGCGAGCGGCGTCGCCCAGTCGATCAGGACGCGCGATTCCCAATATGGCCTGCGCGATCTGCCGGGGATCGTCCGCCGATCCTATCTGGCGCAGCCGTTCGAGGATGATTTCTATCTCGGGCGCCTCGTCGTCACGAAGGAATGGGACAATGGCGTCACCCTCGTCTCCGCCACGGGCCTCGTGCGCGCCGATGCCGACGATCGCTTCGATGCCACGGCGGTCCCCTCCCTGCCGCTCGCCTACGACACGCACAATCGCAACGAGCAGGTGACGCAGGAGGTGCGCCTCACGCGTCGGGTCGGCATCGGCGGCTGGGTGCTGGGCGGCAGCCTGCTCCACGATCGCGACGTCATCTCGCGCGAATTCGGCTCGCCGATGGCGGAGCGCAGCATCGTCGGCGTCACCAACCGCACCGAATCCCAGGCGCTGTTCGGCGAGTTCACGCTGCCGCTGAGCAAAAGCTTCGCGGTGACGGCGGGCGCGCGCCTCTCGCATGCGCGCACGGACAGCGACCCCTCCACCACGCGCGGCGTGGGCGCGTTCGTGCGCGGGCGCAGCCAGACGCGGCTGGATCCGACGATCGGCTATTCCTGGCTGCTGACGCGCCACCTCGCCTGGTATGGCCGCTACGAGCAGGCCTATCGCACCGGCGGCCTCAGCGTGGCGGCGGGGATCGGCCGGGTCGCCAATTTCGATCCGGATACGATCAGCGTGATCGAGACGGGCCTGCGGCTGGAGCGGGTGGGCGAGCGCGGCCTCTCCGGGTCGATCGCCTTTTCGCGTGCGAACTGGCGCCACATCCAGGCCGATCTGGTCAATACGCGCGGTTTCCCTTTCACCTCCAACGTCGGCAATGGCCGGATCATGGGCGTGGAGGCCAATCTGGATTGGGTCCCGGTGCGGCGCCTCCACATCCAGAGCGGCGCGCTGTTCGCCGACAATCGCGGCTTCGATCATCCCGATGTGCCGCCGGGCTTCCGCGCGACGCGTCTGCCCGATACGCCCCGCTTCGCGATGACCGGCGGCGCCGATTACGATATGCCGCTGGGCCGGGACTCGCTGCGCTGGAGCGTGCATGCGCGCTACGTGGGCAAATCCTATCTCGATCCGGTCGCTTTGCTGAACATCCGGCAGGGCGGCTATGCGATGGGCACCGCCGCCGCGAGCTGGCGGCACGATGCGTTCAGGGTGGATCTCACGCTGGACAATGTCACGAACACGAAGGGCGATCGCTTTGCACTGGGCAATCCCTTCGGCGTGGCGAAGGGCGATCAATATACGCCGCTGCGCCCGCGCAACCTGCGGCTGGCGGTATCCTGGGAATATTGAGAGCGTATTCCGGTACTCCGGCAAACGCTGGAGGCCAGGGCTCCGAACGCAGCGCTTGCAACCCTGGACTCCTGCTTTCGCAGGAGTACGGGATGTAGCCTAGCGCGCCGTCGTGTCCGCGCTCGCCTCCCAGCCGCCACCGAGCGCCTGATACAGCCGCACCGACGCCGTCAGCCGATCGAGCCGCGCCTGCACCAGCGCCAGATCGGCGGAGAGCAGCCCGCGCTGCGCATCCAGTTGCTCCAGATAGGGCGAATAGCCTGCGCGGTAGCGATTGGTGGCGAGGCGCAATTGCTCGGCCAGCGCGGTGCGTTGCGCGGCGAGCGCCGTCTGCTGCTCCTGATAGCGCTGCTGATCCGCCATCGCATCCTCCACCTCGCGAAAGGCGGTGAGTGCCGCGCGGCGATAGCCGAAGGCCGCCTGATCGCGCCGCGCCGCCGCCGTATCCGCCTGCGCCTGCAGCCGCCCGCCCTGAAACAAGGGGGCGAGGATGGATCCGCCGATCGAGAAAATGCTGATCGGATCGGGCAGCAAGGTGGAGGCGGCGACGCCCCCGGCCGCGCTCAGCTGGAAGGTGGGCATGAACGCCGCGCGCGCGGAATCGAGCTGGTGATCGGCGGCGACCAGCTGGTCCTCGGCCGAGACGATATCGGGGCGGCGGCGCAGCAGGGCCGCAGGGAGCGACGGCCCCGGCGTCGGGATGGCCAGATCGACGAACGGACGTCCGCGCGCGATCGGCGAAGGCGCGTCGCCCAGCAGCAGGTTCAGCCCGTCTTCCTGCCGCCGGATCGCGAGCAAGGCGATGGGAATGAGCTGCTCGGTCGCGTGATAATCCGCCTCCGCCTGCGCGAGGTCCAGCCGGGGCGAATAGCCGGCATCGGCACGCCTGCGCGCGAGTTTCAGCGAAATGTCGCGCGCCGCCAGCGTATCGCGCAGCACCTGCAGCCGCGCATCCAGCGCCACGAGGGTCAGGTAGCCGCTGGCTGCGGACGAGGCGATGGCGAGGCGCACCGTGTCGCGCGCCGCCCGTGTCGCCAGCAGCGAGGCGCGCGCGGCGGCGCTGGCGCTGCGGAGCCGGCCGAACAGATCGGTATCGAACGATACAGAGAGTTGCGCCTGCCCGGCCGTCTGGTTCGTATCGATGCCGAAGGCGTTGGGCGCGCGCTGCGGCCCGCCCGCGGCGCTGGCCGAAAGCGCCGGAAGCTGCGCGCCCCGCGCCAGCGCGAACTGGGCGCGCGCCTCCTCCACGCGCGAGACGGCGATGGCGAGGTCGAGATTGCGATCCAGCGCGCGTTGCACGATCGCGGTCAGCGCGGGATCGTCATAGCCGGTCCACCACTGCGCATCGATCGGCCGATCGCTCGCGGCGGTATCGCGCCAGCCACCCGGCGGCACGACGGCGGCCGCCTGCGGCGGGGCAGGGCGCGGCCCGGCGCATCCCGCTAGCAGGCACGCGATCACCAAAGCGGGAACCGCCCTCATCGCTCGACGCGCGCCTCGACCGACATGCCCGGCCGCAGTTTCGCCGCGAGCGGCTGATCCCGATCGATCAGGATGCGGACGCCGATGCGCTGCGGCACCTTCACGAAATTGCCCGTCGCATTGTCGGGTTTCAACACCGCGAATTCGGATCCGGCGGCGGGCGAGATGTGCTGGACATGACCCGTCAGCGCGGCCCCGCCCAGCGCATCCACCCACACGCGCGCGGCTTGTCCCTCGGCTATACCGCGCGTCTGCACTTCCTTGAAATTGGCGATCACCCAGTGATCGGGCGGCACCAACGTCATCAGCTGCGTGCCGTTCGTCACATATTGGCCCAGCCGCACGCCTATCTCGCCCAATTGGCCGCCCTCGGGCGCGCGGATCATGGTGTTCGAAAGGTCGATCTCGGCCAGTCGCAATTGCGCCTTGGCCGCCATCACCTGCGCCACCAGACTGTCGCGATTGACGTCGACGGTGCGGATGTCCTGCCGCGCGATCTCGCCCGAGGCGTTGGCCTGCCGCACCTGCGCCTCGGCCTGTGCGAGCGCCGCCAGCGTCTGGTCGCGTTCGCGGATCGAGATGGAGCCGTCGCTGGCGAGGTCGCGTGCCCGCGCCATGTCCGCCCGCGCGCGCAGCAGTTGCGCGTCGGCGCTGGCGACGCCGGCCGTCTGGCTGACGAGGCTCGCTTCGCGCGACGCGCGCGACTGGCGATAATTGGCGAGCTGCGCCTCGGCCGAGGCGACGTTGGCGCGCGCCTGCGCCACCCGTGCGCGATAGATGCGGTCGTCGATCCGCACCAATACGGCCCCCGGCGGCACGGCCTGATAATCGCGCACCCGCACGTCCCACACATAGCCGCTCACCTGCGGCGCGATCACGGTCGGCCGCCCGCGCACATAGGCATTCTCGGTGGTCACGCTGTTTCCCTGGAAGGGCAGCAGGCGCCACACGGAGAGGATCGCGATGATCGCGGCCAGCGCGATCGCGATCACGATCGCCACCACCAGCGGGCCATGCCTGGCCGGCCGCCACATGGAGGGCGTCGTGGGTGCGACCGGCGGCGGAGGGGACGCAGCGGTGTCGGTCATGCGGTGGCCTTCTTCTGCGCGTCGAGGCGTTGGACGACGAGGATGCGGATCGCGAGATAGACGGCGTTGGCGAGTGCGATCAGCGCCACCGCGCGGAACACGTCGGCGAAGGCGAGCAGATTGGCCTCGCGCGCCAGCGCCTGCGAGAGCAGCGCGCCGCCCTGCGCCGTCCGCTGCGCGGGATCGACGATCACGCCGCTCACCGCCGCCGCGCCCGCCTGCAGCCGCTGCACCACGATCGGATTGCCCGCGTCCAGATATTGCGAGAGCATCGCGGTGTAATAGCGCACGCGATCATATTGCAGGCTGCCGAGCAACGCCGATCCCGCAAGTCCGCCCAGATTCTGTGTCGCGCTGAACAGCACGACGAAGGTGACGAGATATTCCGGCCCGCGCTGCAGCACGCGCAAAATGCCGAACAGCAGGGACGGGCCGATGAAGAGCGTCGTGCCGAACGCGATCAGCATCTGGCTGGCATAAAGCTGGGGCGGGCGGGTGAGGTTGCTCACATCGGTATCCATCCACGCGCCCAGCGCAATGCAAAGCGATGCCGCCATGATCTGCAGCGGAATACGATCGGGCTTCAGCGTCAGCGCGGCGACGACAACACCTGCGATCATCGCCAGCACCACCAGCATGAACAGCAGATGGAGCTGGTCGTTGATCAGCCCGCCCAAAGTCAGCAGGCCGACCGAGCCATAGGTCTGCTCGGCCAGCGCCACGCGCACGACGAACGCGATCAAAGCGAAGCGCAGCATATCGGCGGTGCCGATCCAGCGCGTCTGGATCAGCGGGCGCGCGCGGAAATGCTCGAACAGGATCGCCGCCGCCAGCAGCGGCACGGCGGCGGCCAGCGCCACGCCCAGCCACGGCGTATCCGTCCACCACAGATAGCGGCCGACGCTCAGAACGGCGCAGACCAGCAGGAAGCCCGGCACCATCAGCCCGATCGTGATCGCGTCGAACGGTTCGAACGCCTTGGTGCGGTCGGTCGGCGGCACGGGCAGCGCGATCGTGCTCGCCATCACCGCGAGGATCAGCCCCAGCTCGATCAGATGCAGCCCGCGCCACCCGTCCAGCGCCAGCGCCTCCACCGGGATCAGCCGCGCCAGCGCGAGGCCCAGTTGTGGGATGCTGATACCGATCAGCAGCGCCAGTGGCCGCGTCTTGGCGCTGAACACCTGCATCAGATTGTAGAGCGTGATCGTACTCAGCGCCGCCATCGTCATGCCGCACATGGCGCGCGTGAACAAAGCCACCGGAAAGCTCGGCAGGATCAATTGATAGACGACCGCCGCGCCATAGATGACGAGCAGGAAATGCATCACCGCCGGAATGCCGAACTGGATGCGCGCGCGCACGAGCGTGAGGTTCGCGGTCGCGTTGAACGCCACGTAGACGGCGGGAAACCAAGCCACCTGCGCCACATAGAGCCCCATCGCCCCCGCCAGATTAGGCAGGTTCACCGTCACCATCGAATTGACGAGGTTGGAGGTGATGCCCGTCAGCAGCGCGATCAGCGCATAGCCCACGCGGCGCAGCGGCGGATGTGTCGGCGAATAAGGCGAGCCGGGAAAGACCGGCCGCTCCTCGGGAGCGAAGGCGTAGCTTTCGGGGGCTGCCGCGGATGCCATCGCGGCGGATCATGCTGGCGGAAGATGATCCGCGCAATGGTCGATCCACAAATTAGCAACATCGGCTGTCCGCGAGGGAAAGCGGTGCGGGCGACTTGCTAAACGCTCCCCACCCGTTCGTGCTGGGCGCAGTCGAAGCACGGGCTATGAGCGACATCGCCCGAAACACGCCCTTCGACTTCGCTCAGGACGAACGGTGGAATGGAGCGGCCATCCTTGCCATCCGGGGTGCGCCTCTCAGGATGAGCGGTTGGGATGTCTGCCGATCCGTCCTAGGAGGCGCCATGACTGATGCCGCTACCGACACTTACGACGCCATCGTGCTGGGCGCGGGCGCGGCCGGGCTGATGTGTGCGGCCACGGCCGGGCAGCGCGGGGCGCGCGTGCTGCTGATCGATCATGCGGACGAGCCGGGCAAGAAGATCCTGATCTCGGGCGGCGGCCGCTGCAACTTCACCAATGTCGGCACCGTGCCCGAGCGGTTCCTGTCGGCCAATCCGCACTTCGCCCGCTCCGCGCTCGCCCGCTACACGCCGGGCGATTTCCTGGAGCTGATCGTGCGCCACGGCATCGCCTGGCACGAAAAGACGCTGGGCCAGCTCTTCTGCGATGGTTCGGCCAAGCAGATCGTGGCGATGCTGCTGGACGAATGCGCGCGCGGGGGCGTGGAGATCGCGCTGGGCAATCCCGTCTCCGCCGTGGACCATGCCGATGGTCTGTACCGCGTCCGCCACGGCAGCCGCGCGTCGGCCGCGCCCGCGCTCGTGATCGCCACCGGCGGCCCCTCCATCCCGAAGATCGGCGCGACCGGCTTCGCCTACGATCTCGCCCGTCAGTTCGGGCTGAAGGTGGTCGAGCCGCGCCCGGCTCTGGTGCCGCTGACCTTGGGTGGGGACGAAGTGCTGTTCCGTGAGCTTTCGGGCGTTGCGACGGAGGTGGTCGTCCGCACGGGCAAGACCGCGTTTCGCGAGGCGGCCCTGTTCACGCATCGCGGCCTCTCCGGCCCGGCGATCCTCCAGATCTCGTCCTACTGGCGCCACGGCCAGCCCGTGACGATCGATTTCCTGCCCGATCGTCCGTCCGGCTGGCTGCGCGAGGCCAAGCGCGAGGCACCCAGGATGGGGCTCCGGCGCCAGCTGGGCGCGCTCCTGCCGGATCGGCTGGCGGAGACGCTGGCCGAGAAGCTCGGCCTTGGGGGCGAACTCGGCGCGCTCACGGACGGCAAATTGCAGGCGGCGGAACAGGCGCTCGCCGCCTGGCCCTTCCACCCGAACGGCACCGAAGGCTTTGCCAAGGCCGAGGTGACGGTCGGCGGCATCAGCACCCAGCGCCTCTCCTCGCAGACGATGGAGGCGCGCGACGTGCCCGGCCTTTACGCGATCGGGGAGGCCGTGGACGTCACCGGCTGGCTCGGCGGCTATAATTTCCAATGGGCCTGGGCCAGCGGCCGCGCGGCGGGCGAGGCGATTGCGGGGCTGGTGGCGGGTTAGGGGCGCTATTTCATCGCCGCGAGCACCTCATCCACAGCCACGCTGGCGAAGCTCGTGAAATTGTCCGCCACGCCGTAGGGCAGCAGCAGCGTGCGATCATGCACCAGCGCGCCGCAGCTGTAGACGACGTTGGGCACGTAGCCGTCGCGCTCCTTGGGGCTGGGATGGACGAGCGGCAGCTGCATGCGCTTGATCACCTTGGTCGGATCGTCGAGGTCGAGCAGGCAGGCGCCGATGCAGTAATTGCGGACGGAGCCCACGCCGTGGGTGATGACGAGCCAGCCCTCGTCCAGCTCGATCGGCGCGCCGCAATTGCCGATCTGCACGAATTCCCAGAACAGTTTCGGGCTGAAGAATTTCTCGCCGCCATCCCAGTGGGTCAGCTCGTCCGAGGTGAGATAATAGAGATTCTCGTTATCGTGGCGGCTCAGCATCGCATATTTGCTGCCGATCCGGCGCGGGAACAGGGCCATGCCCTTGCTGCCCGCCGCAGCCCCCGTCATCGCGAACAGATCGAAGGCGCGATAGTCGACCGCCTCCACCAGCTCCGATCGCGCGACCGATCCGTTGAAGGCCGTATAGGTGCCCAGCATCCGCACCCGGCCATCCTCCTCCACGAAACGGGTGAGGCGCAGATCCTCGATCCCGCGCTGCTGGCTGGGTGTGACGGGGAACAGCACGCTCTCGGTGGGATCGTTGCTGCCCTCGAAGGTGATGCGCGTATAGCTGCCGTCGTCCTTGCTCATGTCCTTCTGGATGCGGGGCGCCACCGCCGTCTTGCTCGGCTTTCCCACCTGGAAGCCGCCCGCCGGATCCCAGCTGCCGAGCCGGAAGGTGACGGAGGAGAGATGCCCTTCGCCGATGCCGCGCAGCGACAGCACGAAATTGACCCCGCCATCCGGCGCGGTCGACTGATCCTGCGCCAGCGCGATGCTGGGATTGAAGAGAGCGGCGCTCTCGAACGAATATTCCTCGCTGAAATAGGCGCCGATCAGCAAGGCCCGATCGGGATCCACCCCGCCGCAGCCGGCGAGGTTCTTCATATCCTCGAACCGGCGGCGCATCACCGCCTCCACGTCGCGATGCCGTTCGGAAAGGCTGTCGATCACGCGGCGGATTTCCGCCTGCAGCGCGCCTTCCTCCATGGCGATCACGCGCTGGGCGATCTGCTGCGCGCGGGTCGGCCCGCGATGCCCTTCCGGATCGCCGACATCGAACGGGCGGATCACGGTTCGCGCCGGGTCCGGCCGCAGGTGCAGGCGGGAATGGGTCATCAGATCGGTGCCGCGCGTCATGGGCGTTCCTTGAGGATTCGGCCGAAGGGCAGGGGATATCTCGCACCGCAACACACGGGGGGCGGCGAAGTTCATTTCCGCCAAGTGCCGCAACATCCCATGCGCTTACGGCAAGATTGGCGAAATAAGCGCGGCACAAGAGGCTGGCATTTAACGGCTATGAACGCCATCACTGCGGATATGGACCTCGCGACGCGCATCCTGATCGTCGACGACGACGCCGGCATTCGCCGCCTCATGTCATCCTTCCTGGACAAGCACGGCTTCCAGACGGAAACGGCCGCCAATCCGATCGAGATGCGCGAGATGCTCGCGCAGAATCGCTACGACCTGATCGTGCTCGATGTGATGATGCCCAAGGAAGACGGGCTCTCCGCGCTCACCAAGCTGCAGCGGGACGAGGGGCCGCCGGTCATCATGCTCTCGGCGGTGGGCACCGATGTCGATCGCATCGTCGGGCTGGAGATGGGCGCCGAGGATTATCTGGCCAAGCCCTGCAATCCGCGCGAGCTGCTGGCGCGCATCCGCACCGTGCTGCGTCGGCGCGAGAAGCGCGATGGGGCGCCGGTGAAGGAGCCGGAGGTGCCCGAGGGTGAGGCGTTGCGCTTCGCCGGCTGGCGCATCGATCTCGACATGCGGATGCTCTACGATCCGGCCGATCAGCTGATCGCGCTGACGGATGGCGAATTCCGCCTGCTGCGCGCCTTCGTCGAGCATCCCCGCCGCGTGCTGACGCGCGACCAGTTGCTGGATTTCGCGCGCGGCGAGGAGAGCGACCATTATGATCGCGCGATCGACGTGCAGGTGAGCCGCCTGCGCCGCAAGCTGTCCGACGGGGCGGGGGCGGGATCGGGCGAGTTGATCCGCACCGTCCGCAACGAAGGCTATCTGTTCGCGCCGGCCGTCACGCGGAGCTGACGAAAGCCTGCAACATGGCCGTTATGGTCCGAAATCCACAGGCAAATACGGTGGCTTAGCTTGCTCCCCGCATCCATTGGGGGAGACAATCTTGCAACACGATATCGAAGATCATGATCGCGGCCTGGCCCACGATCTCACCGTCATTCGCGATCGGATGATGGATCGCCGTCGCGCGCTCGCCTGGTTCGCAGGGGCCGGGGCGGGCGCGCTCGTCACCGGTTGCGGCGGCGGCAGCGGCGATACGGCCTCCGCCAGCACGGCCGGTACCAGCACGTCCAGCGCCACGACCAGCACGGGCACGACCTCGACCGGCACCACCTCGTCGACTACGACCACGACGACCACGACGACCACGACCAGCGGCACCTACATCGCCGATCCGGCGGAGACGGCCGGGCCCTATCCCGGCGACGGGACCAACAGCGCCAGCGGATCCACCAACAATGTCCTGATCCAGAGCGGCATCGTCCGCTCCGACATCCGCCCCAGCTTCCTGTCCGGTTCCACCAACGTGGCGGCGGGCGTGCCCGTCACGCTGACGCTCACCCTCGTCAACGTCAGCGCCAGCGGCGCGCCCCTGGCGGGCTATGCCATCTACCTCTGGCATTGCGATCGGTCGGGCAATTATTCGCTCTATTCGGCGCCGGCCGAAAGCTATCTGCGCGGGGTGCAGGTGACGGATGCGAACGGGCAGGTGACCTTCACCACCATCTTTCCCGGCTGTTACGATGGCCGCTGGCCGCACATCCATTTCGAGGTCTATGCCAGCCTCTCCACCGCGACGAGCGGGCGCAATGCCCTGCTCACCTCGCAGCTGGCGCTGCCGAGCGCGACCTGCTCCACCGTCTATAACGGCGCGACCGGATACAGCACGAGCATCAGCAATTTCTCGCGCATCACCCTGACCTCGGACAACGTCTTCGGCGACAATACCGCCGCCCAGATCGCGCAGCAGACTCCGACGATGACGGGCAGCGTCGCTGACGGCTATGTGGCGACGGCCGTGATCGGCATCGCGCGGTAGATCCGGTTCAGCTGTGCTGAACCAGCGCGGCACCGGCCCGCACCCCCACCCGACCTCCCAAACAGAGTATCCTTGATGGGAGGTCGGGTGGGGGTGCGGGCCGGTGCCGCCATCCGCGTGAGCGGCTCAAAGTCTAATCGCCTTCCTTCACCGGCGGCATCACGCTGCACAGGTCGATCGCGCCGGCCGGGCGGACGTAGAAATCGTCCTTCCGGTTGGCGCGGACCTTCACCCAGGCGGCGAAGGCGGGGCTGGCCGTATCCAGCACGCGCACGTGCGGGCGCTGGGCTTCGGGCAGGTCGCTCGCCAGCCGCGCCGACAGGATCGGCAGCCGCTCGCCCTCGGTCTTGTAGAAGCCCATCGCCTCGCTGCCGCGCGGCAGCGCCGTCATCCCCTCGATCCCGGTCAGCACGCGGCCGACCAGCGCGATGTTGCGATCCAGCGCGCGTGGCGCATGGCCGATGATCGCGTAAAGCTCGGCTCCGCTGCCCGTCGACGGCGCATTGCCGCGCCCGACGCCGACCATGCCATAGCAATGGGTGAGCCACGCCTGCCCGCCATCTTCCGCCACCGGCCAGCCGGACACGAATCCGGTCCTGTCGGCAAACGTGTCGCGATAGGGATGCTCGGTGAGGGCCAGCCCCGCCGCGCTGCGCTCATATTCGGCGGGCGGATCGGCTGGCACGCCGGCCGGCAGCGGCTTCTTCTCGGTCGGATCACCCCACTGGACGACATAATTGTCCTGCACCCGCTCGATCCACAGCCCATCATACCAATGCGCGCGGGCGAGCGTCCGGATGCTGGCGACATGGACGGGCGCGAAATCGGGCGCGAGCGCGATCACCACGCGCTTGCCCCCCGCCAGATCCATCACCAGCAGATCGTCGGGCGCGGGCGCCACCCAGGCCGAGGCCGGCGCCTCGGCCAGCACGGAGGCGGGCGTGACCGGGGCGGCCGCGCCGCCATTCCCGGCGAAAAGGGCGAGCGCGGTGGCGGCGGAAAGAAAGAATGATCGCATTCGCGGAGACTGCCACGGCAAGGCGGCTTGCGAAAGCCGCCCGCTCGCATTAGGGCGCCCGCTTCCAGAGCAATGCGGAGCGGTGGCCGAGTGGTCGAAGGCGCTCGCCTGGAAAGTGAGTATACGGCAAAACCGTATCGAGGGTTCGAATCCCTCCCGCTCCGCCAAGGACCATTCCACAGGGGTCCGCAAAAGACCATTGGTCTCGACTTTTTCCTCCTGATTACCGACGCTTAGCAGACCGGTTCGGCCTCGGCCGTCCATGCCCGTCCATGCCCATCCGACGAATCGGAGGGACGAAAACGAGGTACGCGCGGTCGAAAAACGAGGTATTTTCGGAGACCGAACCATGCTTACCGATGCCAGGGTGCGGACGGCCAAACCACGCCCCAAAGTTTATAAATTGTCTGACGCCAATCGTCTCGTTCTGATGGTCACCCCCAGCGGCGGCAAGCTGTGGCGCTGGAACTATGAGTATGACGGTAAGAACAAGACGATGGCGTTGGGAGCCTATCCGCTCGTGTCGTTGGCGGATGCGCGGGAAAAGCGCGACGCGGCCTATGTCATGCTGTGCGAAGGTCACGATCCCAATGTCGTGAAGCGGCTGAAGGTCGAGGCGAACATCGAGGCTTCGCGCCAGACGTTCGAGCGGGTGGCCCGCGAGTGGCATGGAAATGCCAAGGCCCAGTGGGCCACGATCCATGCCAGCGACATTATCCGGAGCCTTGAGCGCGATGTCTTTGCAACCATCGGCGCCCTGCCGATCGCGCAGCTTACGCCGCCGCTGATCCTCGGCGTCCTACGAGAGATCGAGGCACGAGGTGCCATCGAAACCGCAAAGCGCGTGCGCCAGCGCATCTCGGCCGTGTTCGTCTACGCCATTGCCCAAGGGATCGCGAGCAGCGACCCCGCCGAAAAACTCGGTGCCGTGCTCAAACCACTCCGCAAGGGCCGGCAGCCGGCGATCACCGACATCGGGCCATTGCGCACCATGATCCGGCTCGCTGAGGCAGACAACGCCAGGCCGATCACGCGGCTCGGCTTGAGGATGCTGGCGCTCACGGCTGTCAGGCCAAGCGAATTGCGCGGCGCGCATTGGGCGGAGTTCGAGGACCTTGATGGCAAGCTGCCGCTGTGGCGGATCCCCTCGGCCCGGATGAAAGGTGACCTCGAACGAAAGCATGAAGTCGGTGGCGATCACCTCGTTCCGCTCACGCCACAGGCTGTTTCTGTCCTGCGGGCGATCTGGCCGCTGACCGGGGAGGGGCCGCTGGTCTTTCCGAGCAACCGTCATGCACATCGCCCGATGAGCGAGAATGCGATCGGCTACCTGCTCCACCGGGCCGGCTATCACGGGCATCATGTGCCGCACGGATTTCGCGCAGCTTTCTCCACGATCATGAATGAATGGACCGAGCGACATGGCGATCCCCATGACCGCAAGGTGATTGATCTGATGCTCGCCCACGTCCCCAAGGACAAAGTCGAGGGCGCCTATAACCGTGCCGCCTATATGCCGCGACGACGCGAACTCGCCGCCATCTGGGCTGATATGCTCAGCGACGGTCTGAGCGATCC
The DNA here is from genome assembly GCF_013113735.1 of Sphingomonas sp. AP4-R1. Taxonomy (NCBI): domain Bacteria; kingdom Pseudomonadati; phylum Pseudomonadota; class Alphaproteobacteria; order Sphingomonadales; family Sphingomonadaceae; genus Sphingomonas; species Sphingomonas sp. AP4-R1. The sequence continues at coordinate 5,214,392 of NZ_CP053346.1, read as the reverse complement.
GGCGGCTTTGATCGATCGGCCCGTGAAAGAGGTTCGCTTCCACTCGCGGCGCAGATTGCAGCCTCCGGTCGAGACCGATTTCCGCTTTCCTGTTCAGCGCCGTGTCGCACGGCGGTCGTGACTGGACGATTGGTAACGTATATGTTACTTAAAGGGCGGTAATGTGATTGTTCAGGAATATATTCGTGAGGACGGTTCGAGCCCCTTCCGATCCTGGTTCGACGATCTTGATGCCCAGGCTTCTGCCAAGGTGGCAACGGCCATCGTCAGGCTGGAGCTGGGTAATCTGTCGAACGTCAAATGGATCGGGGGCGGTCTCGGGGAATATCGGATCGACTGGGGTCCGGGCTATCGGCTCTATCTCGCCCGAGATGGCAATGAACTCATCATCCTGTTCGTGGGCGGGACCAAGAAGCGGCAGCAGTCGGATATCCAGCGGGCCGAAATGTCGCTGAGCGAGTATAAGGCGCGCAAGGCGGCAGACCGGAAGGGCAGGGAATAACGAGATGGTTCTGACGCGCGATTTCAAGGAAACGGTGAAGGAACGCGCTACGCGCGACCCCGCCTTCGCCAAAGCCATGCTCGACGAAGCGGCGACCGCATTCCTCAACGGCGAACCCCACGTTGCGCGGCTGATCCTGCGCGATCTCGTCAATGCTTCGGTCGGTTTCGAGGAACTGGCGACCGAGACCAACCACCTCAGCAAGAGCCTTCACCGGATGCTGTCCGAGAAGGGCAACCCGAGCATGGACAATCTTGCGGCCATCTTCGGCGCCGTGAGCAAACGGTTAGGTGTTGCCTTCGAAGCCCATACTGTCGAGGCGGCGTAAGGCTTGAGGTCTCGAACGGGTGCCGAGCCCGATCCGTTGCTCAGCAGCAAGGATGGGCCGGCCTCCGGCAAAGCTTGGTGCATGACAGGAAACCCACGCTTGACCGTCGCGGTGTGCGGTCTCCATGGCACAGGCCGAAGCATCCATCAGAGCCCCGGTTCGCGTAACGCGGCTTTAGCTTTTCTGGTGCTATGGGACCGGAGTGGACAATGTCAGCGACCTCATCCGCGTCCGTACCGCGTTTGCTGATGGACGGTTATCGGGCTTGGATCTCGGCGAGAAGGAGACGGCCTGTCCCTTTCCCAAAACCGAACCCCAGCTGCGTGGCGCCTGGATGGATGGCTTTATGATAGGCCGGGTGGAGCGCCAGATTCGTCAGGGCGGGAGCGGGGCGGCCCATTAACTCAAGATCGGCGCAATCGGGAGTGTCGCTCCGCAGCCCGCCTCGACCGGTGGCAGGTTCCTAGCGAGGACACCAAGCACGTTCCGCGGTTCCAAACGCCTGATTGGGAGAACGTGGAAAGCACGCCGGGTACAAATGGCGGCCTTTCACGAACTGGCCAAACCCATGACCGCCAACACTTCGATATTGCCTCCTAGGTCCGGGACTGCCGCTCCGGACGTCATCCAAAGGCCAAGGCTTGAACGATTTCAGCGGTAGGTACCGCCCAGCGCACCGGTAAGACCTTGGACAACAATTCCCCGTCTAGGAACTCGCGCCAATCCCCGCGCTCATCCTGCTCGACCAGCCACGTTTTGCCGTCCGCATCCTGCACCACGGGCCGCAAGGTCGCCTCTGGGGAATAGCGGTCCATCGGCCACCAATCGAGTTGGCCTAGGTCGAACGCAGGCCACTCGACGGTCACCATGCCGCCGTCGTCAATCTGTTCGCTCATGCGACTTCCTCCTGCGCGGCCATCCACGCCAACTCTGCATCGTCGACCTGCTCGAAGGCGTCGCCGTCCGCCCCAAGGGCCTGCAAGCGTTTCCGCACATCGTCCGGAGAGCCGTTCTTGGGGAATCCCCGATCGGCCGCAGCGGCTTTCGCTAGCTCCGCGATCCAATCGCGTCGCGCCTTCTGCTCGATCAGCCACCGCGCGAACGGCTCGGCCTGGACACCTTGTGCCACGGGCTCAGGGGGCGTCGGGGCGGGTTCGGGCGGCGTCGGGATTGGCCGAAGCTCCAATTGCTCGACAGGTTCGACCGGCACAACGGGAAGCCGCTTTACTCGGCCGCCAGCGCGCGGAAACTTGCCTTCAGGCAGCTCGGGTCCACTCGGCAATTCCAAGCGAAACTGAGCATTTGTTGCCGCGTCATAGCGCTTCGCAGCCGTAGCCATGAGCCAACTATCTTCCAACCTGCCCGTCCAGATGCAGGACGAGTTGACGCGGGTCAGGTTCAGCAATGCCCTCAAGGCCCTGCACGATCCTCGCGGCCATCGCGTCGGCGGCCCGTTCGCGGAGGCGCTCATCGCGCACCGAGAGACCTAAGCGAGCCCATGTAGGTGCTGTCAGGAGCATGGAGGCAATAGCGGGCGCGGTGAGTCGTTGCATGCCCGCATGAGAACACAAAGAGAACGAAATGACCAGATGTCTTGCACGCCTGCGCGCCGAACGGCTTGCCGACCAACGTGCACAGGCGAGCGGATCAATCATCTCAATTCGGAACTAACATAGCGTTAGTTCGGTGTACTGCCGATGCTGGAGACGAGCCATGCCTGAGCAGGCCGCGATACGACAGGAGATAGACCGGCTGCGCCGCCGGGCCGAGAGGCATCGCCGGGTCGCGCTCGACTTTGCGTCCATGGACGATGCATGGCTAGCTCAAGACGAGGCCAGTGCGATAGACCGCGAAGCGGATAAGCTAGAGGCGGACATGTTTAAATCTGAGGGTGTCAATGTATTGCGGTTCATGCGGCGGCCCTAAGTGCATAGGCTTTACTATTGAGACGATTTTTGATCGCGCGCGTCGATCTCCCGGAGCAGCTGGGCAATGTCCGGTCTAAAGCAGAATTGATCATCGTCCGGGGAATTTGTGTGCAAGGCGTGTCGGATGACATCGATCTGCAAGGTCTTTCGCTCCCGCAGTGTCGTTTCCTTGACAGTCATCGGTCACTCCTCGCCGACAGCGCTTTAGCCACCCGCGCTGGGCAGATTCTGCTCTCAGCCGATTATCTGCTTCCTGCTGCTTTTAATAAGTAACGAAAGGCGGACCGAAGGTTTCCCATACCGCTATTGTCTTCCGCTCTTCAGACCGGCCGATTAGAACGAGCTGAACGGGGAGATGCTTGGCCGTCACGACTGACAAGTCGAGCGGCAGATGGTGCAAGGCCGCCGAACGGATGCTCATGGTGAGAACCGGCACATCTCCGCAGAAGCAGTCATCCGCGCCAATGCCGTCGAACAACGCCCAAACTGCCCCGGGGTCGGAAGCTTATGTCACTCATCCAAGCCGCTATCGTGACAGCCGCGGTGCAATGAGGTGGGTCAGCATTGGCAACCCCGACACTCGGAACGCCATAAGCGGCCCACCTCAAGCATCACTCGAGGGCGGGTAGTCCGGGAAGCAACTTGTCCAACGTGATGGGAAACTCGCGCACACGGACCCCTGTCGCGTTGTAGACGGCGTTGGCGACCGCTGCTGCCGCGCCAGAAATGCCGAGTTCGCCGATGCCCTTTGCGTGGATCGGATTTGCGTGGATGTCGCGCTCTTGGAGGAAATGAACCTCGAGTTGCGGCACGTCCGCGTTCACCGGCACATGATACTCCGCCAGATCGCGGTTCACGATCTTGCCGTCACGAATGTCGTGATACAGCTCCTCCGTCAGGGCCGCACCGATGCCGAAGGTCATTCCGCCGAGGCACTGTGATCGCGCGGTCTTGGCATTGAGCACCCGGCCAGCGGCAAACACCCCGAGCATGCGGCGGACCCTGATCTCGCCGGTCACGACGTTCACACCCACTTCGACGAAATGCGCGCCGAAGGACGCCTGCGTCGTTTCCTTTTCCTGCTTGCCAGGTTTGATGTGGCCGATCGCTTCCAGGCCTTTGCCGGCAAGCTCGCCAATGGCTACGGATCTGTTGGCGCCGATCGCCATGCCGTCCTTCAGCGTAAGAACGTCTGCGGTCACACCCATGGCTTTCGCAAGGTCGTCCTTGAGCATCTCGCAAGCAAGGTAGACGGCCGAGCCCGACGAGCCCGCACCCCACGAGCCGCCTGAGCCGGCGGCCGGCGGCGCGTTCGTGTCGCCAAGTGCCAGGGTAATATGTGGGACGGGAATGCCGAGGATTTCCGAGGCGATCTGTGCGAGAATCGTATAGCTGCCCGTCCCGATGTCGGTCATCGCGGAGCACACCGTGGCCGATCCGTCAGGATGTATCTCAACCTTGGCCGAAGATTCCATCAGCATATTGCCGCGCACGGCCGCCGCCATGCCGATCCCGACAAGCCACTCTCCCTCGCGCCGCGCCCCAGGCTCACCACGCATATTCCAGCCAAACCGGCGCGCCCCCTCATCGAGGGCGGATGTGAGGCTGCGCGAGGAGAAGGGAACGCCTTTCTCCGGATCAGCCGAGGTATCATTGACTTTGCGAAGCGCGATCGGGTCCATGCGGAGCTTCTCCGCAAGCTCGTCCATGGCGCATTCGAGGCCGATCATACCGACTGCTTCGCCGGGGGCGCGCATCGAGCCGGAAAGGACATAGTTCACAGGGATCTGCAGATGGCTGATCAGGCGGTTCTCGCCGGCATAGATCATGTGCGTGCCGATGCCGACGGGCTCGAAATAGTCCTCGCCGGGCTGGTTCGAGACGTAGCTTTCCTGAGCGATTGCCGTGAGCCGACCGTCGGCATTTGCCGCGAGCCGAAGCCGCTGCTCGGTGTTGGAGCGGCGCACCGTGGCCTCGAAGACTTGCTGGCGGGCCATTACCGCCTTCACTGGCCGGCCGACCTGCTTCGCCGCGATCGCCGCTGCCACGCTCTCCGGCGCGATACCGAGCTTCGACCCGAAGCCGCCGCCGATGTAGCGCGAGATGATGCGGACTTTCCTGGCGGACAGGCCCAGCGATTTGGCGAGCTGTGATGCGTCCGAGGTTGGCATCTGGTAGGCACCATAGAGCGTCAGCGAACCGTCTTCCTCCCACACCGCCGTCGATGCATGGGGCTCCATCGCCGCTGAGTTCTGGCTCGGCGTCTTATAGGTCACGTCGATCGCAACGGGCGCTTGCGCCACTGCCTCACCGACATCGCCCTTTGCGAAACGGCCGGGCGTGGCGGCGTCCGGCGGCGTGTAGGCCTCGTCCCGGTTGGCCATCTGGTCGAAGACGCCTTGATCACGCTCGTATGTGACGGGAAGCTGCAACGCCGCGTCCCGGGCGGCTTCGTAGCTTTCTGCGACGACAATTGCGACGATCTCTCCAAAAAAGGTAATCTCCTGGACACCCTGCGTCGGCGCCTTGGTGTCTCCTCCCTGGCCCGCGACGCGGATGAAGCGGTCGAAATCCCAGACCACGTCAATGATGCCGGGGAGGGAGCGCACGGCGTCGGCGTCGATCGAGACGACTTTGCCGGCACCGATCCGCGCACTGACAAGAAAGCCGTAAGCGAGATTGTCGAACTCGTATTCGGCCGCATAAGTGGCCGCGCCTGAAACCTTCTTCGGGCCATCGATGCGGTCGAAAGGCCGGCTTATCGCACCCTGCACGCCAGTATCGAGCAGGCTGAACGGGTGGGGCTTGTCCATGGTCAAGCTGTTGGTGGTACCGAGGCCGAACATGCTCATGCTCCCGTCAGATCACGCAAGACCGCGATCAGAGTGCGGCGTGCCAAGGGTATTTTGAAGTCGTTGGAGCCATGTCCTTTGGCATCAGCGACGAGGGCGTCAGCGGCGGCGGCAAAGGCCTCCATATTAGGGACCTGTCCGATCAACGCAGCCTCGACGGCAGGGTCACGCCACGGCATGGGCCCCAGACCACCGAACGCGAGCGATACGTTTGCAATCCTGCCATCCTCCATCCCGACGATGCCGGCGACAGAGACGAGCGCGAACGCGTAGGAGGCGCGGTCGCGGACTTTGCGATACGACTGTCTGCCGCTCATGGGCTTCGGCAGGGCGATGTGCGTGATGAGTTCGCCTCGCTCGAGCACTGTCTCGATGTGCGGGGTATCGCCGGGCAGGCGGTAGAAATTGTGGATTGGAATCCGACGACGGTCGCCATCAGCTCTCAGCGTGACGACGGTCGCGTTCAGGGCGCGCATCGCCACCGCCATGTCGCTTGGATGCGTAGCGATGCAATGTTCGCTCGTGCCGAGCACAGCGAGGATACGGTTGGTACCGCCGATGGCATCGCACCCACTCCCCGGCGAGCGCTTGTTACATCGGGAGGCGAGGTTGTAGAAATAGTAGCATCGCGTTCGCTGCAGCAGATTGCCGCCGGTCGAGGCCTTGTTGCGCAGCTGACCGGAAGCGCCAGCCAGCAATGCGCGGCTCAGGACTTCGTACTTCTCAATGATGCGCGGATCTGCAGCGAGATCACTGTTTCGAACCATCGCACCGATAAGCAGGCCGCCGTCTCCCGAGTCCTCGATGCTTGCAAGATCCAGCCTGCTGATGTCGACCAGCTTGCCCGGAGTTTCGACCTGCAGCTTCATCAGGTCGAGCAGATTGGTGCCACCGGCGATGAAGGAGGCTTGATCTGTATCGATGTCGCGGATGGCCGCTTCAGGCGTATCCGCTTTCTCGTAGGTGAAGGTCTTCATGCCATCACCTCCTTGATCATCGCGGCGTCCTTCTCATCAGCCGTTCGGTCCTCCGGCGCCGCCTGAGCGACTTCGCGGATCGCATCGACGATGTTGGGATAGGCGGCGCAGCGACAGAGGTTGCCGCTCATACGCTCGGAGATTTCGGCGTCGTCAAACAAAGGGGCAGCCAGATCTGAGGATACATGACTGGGCCAGCCCTTGGCGACCTCGTCGAGCATACCGACGGCAGAGCAGATCTGGCCCGGTGTGCAGTAACCGCACTGATATCCATCATGACGCACGAACGCTTCCTGCAACGGATGCAGGTCGCCAATCTGCCCGAGGCCTTCGATCGTCGTGATCTCGTCGTCCTGGTGCATTACCGCCAGGGTAAGACAGCTGTTAACCCGCCGGCCGTCGATCAGCACGGTGCACGCTCCGCACTGGCCGTGGTCGCAGCCTTTCTTGGCACCGGTCAGGCCGAGATGCTCCCGGCAAAGGTCTAGGATCGATGTGCGAATGTCGACATCGGCCACGTAGGTCTGACCGTTGATCTTGAAATGCATGGCGCGTCCCTCGGTTCGTCAAACGAGAACGCCGCATGTCGCCTCCTGTTCAAACCGCCGGCGTGAGCCGCGGAAATATCCTGGCTATGCTCCCTTTCTTATGCGCCGCAAGGGACCGTCGAGCGTTGAGAACCCGATGAACACACTAGCATCTGATCGAGAGGCGTTGCGTCCCCCGCTCGTCGACAGCTTCGGTCGCCGCATCACTTACCTTCGCTTGTCGGTGACGGACCGATGTGACCTGCGCTGCCGCTACTGCATGAGCGAGGTGATGACGTTTCTGCCCCGCAGTGAGCTGCTGACGATCGAGGAGCTTGGGGTCATCGCCGATGCCTTCGTCGCCCGTGGCGTCAAGCGGATCCGCCTCACTGGGGGCGAGCCTCTCGTCCGGCGGGGGATTAACGACCTCGCTCTTCACATTGGGCGCCAATTAGGTGGAGGGACGCTTGACGAACTCACCCTGACGACGAACGCGACCCGGCTGGCGGAGCACGCTGACCTTTTGGCTGAGGCGGGCGTGCGTCGGGTCAACGTCAGTCTCGACAGTCTGGATGCCGATCGCTTCCGCCTCATCACTCGCACCGGGGAGCTCGACAAGGTTTTGGGGGGAATCGCGGGCGCCAAAGCGGCGGGCCTGACCATCAAGATCAACATGGTCGCTCTTAAAGGTCTGAATGAGAACGAAATCGAGCCAATGATCCGCTGGTGCGGGGATCAGGGCTTCGATCTGACGCTGATCGAGACTATGCCGCTCGGTGTTGTCGACGAAGATCGGACGGATCGATACCTCCCGCTCGACGGCGTCCGCGCGCGCCTGGCGGAGCGGTTCACGCTTGAGACGATCGCGGATCGAACGGGCGGGCCGGCGCGCTACGTAAGGGTCCGGGAGACGGGTACTCGCCTCGGACTAATCACTCCACTCACAAACAACTTCTGTGATGGCTGCAATCGCGTCCGGTTGACCGCGTCTGGGCGACTTTACATGTGTTTGGGACATGATGATCGGATCGACCTGAAGGCGGTCCTACGGAGTGGTGGCAGGAGGGCCGTTGATGCAGCGTTGGACCGCGCGTTGCTGTCGAAGCCCGAACGTCACATGTTCCGCATAGGAGGCCGTGGCGCGGCTCCGGCCTTAGGGCGGCACATGAGCGTTACTGGCGGTTGAGAGCTTACGCTGGCCGAGCTCAACAGCGTCAGCACCCGCCGCGTCCCGCAGTAATAGGCTCCTATCGAGCGGCCCCCGTTGTAAGACGGTCGCGAACGAGCTGCGGGCTCGTCGTGGCGAGGGGTTGGTTCCTAGCTGTTCGACGGGCAGTCGTCATCGCGCCCAGCCTTCACGCGCCGGTTCGAGCCCCTCAAGGAATCTTGCCGCACTGGCGCGATAGGCTGCGCGAGCCTCAGGCCGCATCCGGTCCCAGTTGGCGTACATCTGCACCATGCGTCGGTTGCGACGAAACCGGCGCTCATGACGCGCGAGGAAATCCCAATAAAGAGCGTTGAATGGGCAGGCTTCGAGTCCGGTCTTCTGCTTCACGTCATAGCGACACCGACCGCAATGATCCGACATGCGATTGATATACGCGCCGCCGCCCGCATAGGGCTTGGTCGCCAGCCGTCCGCCATCGGCATGCTGGCTCATGCCGATCACATTGGGCAACTCGACCCAATCATAGGCATCGGCATAGACGACCAGGAACCAGTCAGCGAGATCTTGTGGCCGCACGCCGGCGAGCATCGCGAAATTGCCCAGCACCATCAGTCGCTGGATGTGATGAGCATAGCCATAATCGCGCGTGTTGCGTACCGCCTCCGCCATGCACAACATGTCCGTTTCGCCGGTCCAGTAGAACTCAGGCAACGGACGGGTCGCCTCAAGCGCATTCGCGTCGGCGACCTCCGGCATTTCCATCCAATAATAGCCGCGGACATATTCCCGCCAGCCGATAACTTGGCGGATGAAGCCTTCCGCCGCATTGAGCGGCACTTCACCGGCCGCGTAAGCGTCGGCGGCGGCCTGTGCCACTTCCAATGGAGTGAGCAGGCCAAGGTTCAAGGCCGGGCTAAGCCAACTGTGATAAAGCCAATCCTGGCCCGTCACCATCGCGTCTTGATAGGTCCCGAAGTCGGGAAGTGCGGTACGGACGAAATGCCTCAGCGCGCGGTGCGCCTGCCCGGCAGTGACAGGTAACGCGAACTTTTCCAGCCGCCCGAAATGTTCGGCAAAGCGCTCCGCGACCATCGCCAGTACGTCGCGGGTCGTTTCATCCGGCTCGAAGTGCATCGGTTCGGGATAATTGAGCCCATGCTTGGGACGCGCGCGGTTCTCCTTATCCAGGTTCCACTGCCCGCCCTCGGGCTTGCCATCGACCGTCATCAGCAGCCCGGTCTTTCGGCGCATCTCGCGGTAGAAGAATTCCATCATCAAATCGTTGCGTGCCTGCGCCCAAGTCTGAAACTCAAGAATGCCACACACGAAGCGAGTATCGGGAAGCACCTCTACCGGCACGCCGAAGCGGTTCGACCATTCATCGATCATCGTCTTCACGCGCCACTCGCCGGGCTCGACAATGCGGATCAGGGAGGGACCATGCCGTTGGACCGCTCGCCCAACTTCGCCCGTGAAGCTGCCGCAGTTACCGACATCGTCGAGCCGGATATAATCCACGCTCCATCCGTCACCACGCAGCTCTTCGGCGAAATGCCGCATCGCCGAGAGGATCAGCGCAATCTTGCGTTTGTGATGACGAACGTATGTCGTCTCATCCGCCACTTCCATAAACAGCACTACCGCGCCGGTCTTTTCGACGTCATTTAGCGAGGCGAGACTATGCGAGAGCTGGTCGCCCAAGACTGGGATGAGGATGGTCATATGCCAGCTCCAACGTCCAGCGCGATCCGCGGATGCGTACCTGTCTAAAAGCCTCGTTTGTGTCACCCACCGTTGGGACTCCTAGCCATGCATCCTCTCGATCTGGATTCGATTCCGTCCGAGCAGGAAACCGTATCGGGCTTCCCAAGGCCTTCGATTGCCCAGCCTATCCACAACTATCTGCGGGCCGTACTTGTGGAGCAAACGATTGCGCAGACGCGACGCGGCGCTCGGACGATCGAGACCAGCCACCCGCCGACCTATTATTTCCCATTCCAGGATATTGCCCTCGATGCGCGGCGCCCTGCGACAGGATTCTCCTTCTGCGCGTGGAAGGGATCGGCAATCTGTTATGATGCGATCAGCGAAGACCTGTGCCGTACAAGAGAAGCATGGAGTTGTCCCACGTTGCCGTTCGAGATCATTCGGGATCACATTGCCTTCTATACCGCTGCGCCAAACGCGTGTTTGGTGGATGACGAAGCGGTCGTGCCACGGCCGGGAGGTCTCTACGGCGGCTGGATTACGGTCGCCGTATCAGGCCCTTTCAAAGGTGATCTTGGGAGCCGTTTTCGGTGAGCGGGCCGACGGCGGTGGTCATCGGAGCCAGCGGCGGCATCGGCTATGCCCTTGTCGAGCAGTTGGCGTCATCGAGCCGATACGCGCAAATCCATGCGCTGTCGCGAAGTCCGCGAATCGAAAACGCGCGTGCCCTCGGCGGCTTTATCGATGTTACCGACGAGGAGAGCGTGTCCCGCGCCGCAGAGGCGATCCGCGGTCCGATCGATTTGCTGATCGTTGCCACTGGCATCCTGCACGAGGGCGACCACAAGCCTGAAAGGTCGCTTCAAAACCTGTCGGGTGCGGCAATGACACGGCTTTTTGCGGTAAACACCATCGGGCCGGCCTTGGTCCTCAAGCATTTTGCCTCGCTGCTCGCTAAGGATCGGCGTGCGAGCGTAGCGGTGCTGAGCGCGCGGGTCGGCAGCATTTCAGACAATCGCAGCGGCGGCTGGTATAGCTATCGCGCATCCAAGGCGGCACTAAATATGATCGTCCGATCGGCCGCCATCGAGATCGGCCGATCTCGGCCAGAGGCGATTTGCGTAGCCCTCCATCCAGGAACGGTGGACACGCCGCTTAGTGGACCATTCCAGCGGGGGGTGCCGCCCGAAAAGCTCTTCACTCCGTGGCGCGCCGCCCGCCAATTGCTGGACGTGATAGACGGACTCGGTCCCAGCGAGTCCGGTGGGATGTTTGCCTGGGATGGAAGCCGGATCGGCTACTGACAGTGCCGGAAGGGCACCGGCTAACGTCCGATCGCTGCCCTACCGCATCGTGAGCCCTCCACTGCGGTATCTGTCGTAGCCTTCCAACGAATATAGAGCGCTGCAGCATGGCTAATCCTTCCGAACAGGGGGGGCGTCACGGTAGGCTTCGATCATTGAACGGACGTCGACGCGCGCTTTGAGCCGCGCGCACAGCAACGCGGTCCCGCTGATCTTGCGCTGGACGAACAGCGTGTCGACAGGAGGCAGGTGCCAGGTGGCGCGATCCTCGGCCATCACTGTCGCCTGCTCCTTCAGCACGGATACGAAGGCGCGGTCTCCAAAATCGAAGACTCCGGGGCGGTTGAGTTCGGCGAGGATCACCTCAACCATCCTGTCCACGACTGCACGGTGGCGGGTTGCCGCCGTCGCACCAAGGAAGCCAGCGTGGATAGCGGCATCGCGCACGGCGTCTTTGTCTCCACTGAGGCCGGCCATCAGCAATCGGTGATAGCCCGCCTGCGTCTCCGGCTGGATGGCGCGCGCGGCGCCAAAGTCGAGCAGAACGAGCCGTTCCGCTTCGGCCTGCCAGCGATAGTTCGCGAAGTTGGGATCGGTTTGCATGTAGCCCCAAGCGAACAGCTCACGTAGCACCAGAGCGACAAGCGCTCTCGCCGCGCGATCACGCTGCTCTTGCGATCGTTCCTCCAACGCCTCGATCCGCTCACCGGCTACAAACTCCATGGCGAGCACCTTGGACGTGCTGAAGTTTGGCTCAGCTCTCGGAACGACATAGGCCGGATCGTCGCCGATCAGCGAGCGATAGCGCTCCAGCATAGCGAGTTCACGGACATAATCGGCCTCTTCGTGCAGCTGCCGCTTCGCTTCGAACAGCAGCGGGGCGATATCGAGTTCGCGCGGAAGGAGGTGTGAGATTCTCAGCAAAGTCGCGACATTGTTGACGTCGGCATCAATGCTGGCGGCGACGCCGGGATATTGGACCTTGATTGCGAGCAAACGGCCGTCGGGCAGCTCGGCGCGATGGACCTGCCCGATTGAGGCGGCTGCGATCGGATGCGCCTGAAAGCTTTTGAATCGGCGGCGCCAATCCCGGCCCCATTCCGCAATGAGCACCTTGTCGAGCTGGGGCGGCGGCATGTGATGGGCGTTGTCCCGCAGCCGCGCGAGGATCTTCGAGAGCTCAGCCGGCAACATGTCGCCGGCATCCATCGAGATCATCTGGCCGAGCTTCATCGCCGCACCGCGCAGATGAGAAAGCTGGTCCGCGACGCGGGCTGCGTTCGCTGGCGTGAGCAGCAAATCGCTCATTCGCGGGCGTTCGCCGGACGCGAGTTTGCGCGCGCCTTCGGCGAGCATGCCACCGGCAACCCCGCCGGCCAGACGGCCAAACGCGCTGAGCCGCGACCCGCGGCTCTTGGGCACGGACCGTGGGCGCCGATCATCCGCCATAGCGACCATCCTTTTTTGATACCCGGAGACGACATGATCCCGAGACGGTGACCGGACGGGTTTTCAAGAACTGTTCCTGGCCAGGAGGGCTTTCGTTTGGCTGAGCCGAACCGCTCGGACACGTAACGGACGGCTCGACGAGAAGATGCGACCTGACCGAAAAGAAGGGCGATGGTAGCGAGACCAGCCAGAAGTTAACGAAGGCTGCCAGCCCTCACAGGTTATCGAGCCAGCTCGGAAGCTGGGCGAAGTTGCACAGCGTGAAGGCGAAGAGCACATGTAGATCCCGCTGCTGTCATTCAGACAACGAGCGGCGGCCGGATCTCTGCTAAAGGAGGGCGGTCAGACCCCCTCGGAAATGAGACTCATAGCTGGACAGTTCCGCTAGCCGACGGGACCGTCGCAGCTGGCCGTCCGAAGCCAAAAGCGATGCCATCCCAAGGCGCGCGCTCTCTTTAAGCGGTACCAAACGTCTGGAACCTAATTGAGCGGGACGCCGCCGGTTGCAGGGCCCGTGCGTCGTATCCAATCCGACGCCCAAGGCATCTCGTTGACGATGCCTCTCAAGTCATCGATCAAACCATCGAGCGACCACGGCATCTGCGCCAAGTCCGGGCGAAGACAGCTTTCGAGTTCGCTTTCTTCAGCATAAGCCAGGCGCGGTTCCATCAGAGCGATCTGGCCAGCCATCCGAAACAAGGCTGCGATACGCTGGTCAACGTGACGGGTACGCGATTTCGATGGGTGTGATCCATGAGCATCGGGTGCGAGTTGAAGCCAGCCGCCTCTGGCGTGTCAGACGGTAAGCGCGGTGTTGTTTTAGTAAAACTGCACATGTTTGGGAAACTGGCTAGTCTGTACGGTGTTCTCTCGCTCGAGGAGCACAATCATGATCCAGGGCCTAGGCCGACTAAGAGCGTTTAACCTGCGATCTCCGGTAGAAGCCGGCAACGTCGAAGAGCGGCTCCGGATCGCGCGCCTGGTTGGCGCGCCCCAATCATGATCGACCCGCAAGAAGATGAACGCAATCGGCCGCTCCCATCTCGTGAGCGCTTGCGAGAGCTGCTGTTCGATGCATGTCGGCTCGGCAGGTCAGATGTCATTCCAGCGCTCCTCCAAGCTGGCGCCGACATCGAAGGGCAGGATGCCCGCGGCTACACCCCTCTGATCCTTGCAAGTTATAACGGTCATGAACACGCGACCGAACTGTTGATTGAACTGGGCGCGCGTCCGGACGGGGCGGACGAGGCATCTGGGAATAGCGCGTTGATGGGTGTGGCCTTCAAGGGTCACCTCACAATAGCGCAAAAGCTTTTGAAAGCAGGGGCCGACCCGAATTATCGAAACGGCGCCGGACAGACGGCGCTCATGATGGCGGCCCTTTTCGGAAACGATGATATTATCGATGCGCTGCTCGAGGCTGGAGCAGACGCGGCTCATGTCGACGCGGCAGGCAACGACGCGGCCTCTTTAGCTGCACAGCAGAGAAATTTTCAACTCGCGGCTCATTTGGCTGGATGAAGCCGCATTACAGCACTCCCTCAGCAGCTCCGCGGCATGGGTCGATCAATCGCTCGAACCAGCGGAGCTTATACTCGAATTTGGGACCGGGCCGAGGACTGCCAGCTTGCTGGAGGAGGACGCCCCGCGTGCCATTGTTAGCTAACCTGATCCGCAGCCCATAGACTCCTGCCTTGTCGAGTCGTTCCGATGCGCCGGGTTCAGAGGGAAGTTGGCAATTCAGCCGAACGTGATGCGCCCTGAATTCAACAACGTAACGCTGTTTTAACGGGTCGTTGGCCATCAAGGCCCAAGACGGAGGGCGCCTTGCTTCAGCTTCTTTACATCAGCAGCGTGACAAGAGCTGCGAGCGACGAGCTTGTGGGAGAGATTCTAACCACATCCCGTCGTAACAATGCGGCTGCCGGCGTAACCGGATTGCTGTTGTACGATGGCAAGCGATTTCTTCAGGCCTTGGAGGGCAGCGAGACTGCGGTCTCGACAACCTACGAGCGCATTAAGCGCGACACCCGCCATCGAGGCATTGTGCTGTTAAGCTCGAAGATCGTCGAGACCCGCTCCTTTGGCGAGTGGTCGATGGCAGCCGAGAAGATCGCCCAAGCCGCAGGAACGACCATCCCGGTCCTCGTCGATCAGCTGACCGCCCGCGTAGCTGACGCGAACACCCGGGAAATAATCCGCGGTTTCGCACGGGTTCGCGCCGCCGCCTGATACTCTTCGCCTTCGGCCGCCTCATCTCCGGCACTTCCCAGTTTCGACAACTTCTCGACTTGTGCGGATCATCCTTGTCGATCGCATCGGCACCACCACCCTTGCTGGCGCCATCTCCGCTGGTCTTTTCCCGTTGCCGGTCATAGGCCATTCGACGTCTCCTCACCGCGCTTCAACGATGGCTCGCTGCCCTCACAGCTATCCAGATGCGCCGTGACATAGGCGCCGATCCCGGCCCGATCCGCGCCGGATGTCACGATATCCGGCGCGGGCGCGCTTGTGGGCCTAAGCCGCTAGAGCAACCGCCAGTGCCTGCCGCAATCGCGCGGGAGAACTGGGCTTGGGGCAAATTTGCGCTGACGGATAACGGCGCCGGAGGTCCCTCTCGTCCGCGTGCCCCGAATGAAAGATCAGCGGAACTCCGGCTTCATGAAGAAAGTCTGCTGCAGGAAATACGTCGCCATCCAACAACCGGACGTCGAGTATCGCGCAGGCCGGCAAACGCTCAGCAACGGCGGCAACCGCATCCGCGACGGTCTCGTAGGGCCCCAGTGCCTGATGACCGGCATCTTCGACAATGTGCTCCAGGTCGAATGCGACGAGCAACTCGTCCTCGACGATCATCACGTTTTTCACTCTTGGAACACCGACCCGGGAAGCAGAATTTCCAGGCAGTAACGCCCGTCATCACTCTTGCGATCCACATGCGCGCGAAGCTGACGTGCAGAGGTGCTGACTAACAGCGTTCCAAAGCCGCTGCCTGTGGACGTAGACGCAGAGGATGCGCCCGTTTCGGTCCAGCTCAAGCGCACATCTGAGCCGTCACGCTCCCAGCGAACGTCGATCGCGCCATGCTCGTCCGACAATGCACCGTATTTTGCAGCATTGGTGGTCCACTCATGAAAGATAAGCGCGAGGGGGGAAACGCAGGACCGATTGATCGCCAGCCGCGGACCATCGAGTTGCAGCCTCGCGCGTCCGTCATAAGGCGACAAGGTCTCTTGGAGGAGGGTGCTGAGCTCTATTCCCTCGCCCTCACCGGCAGGCGAGGCCAAAGAGTGTGCCACCCCAAGCGCGGCAATACGTTCACGCAGATCGTCCGACATCGACGCGACGTCCGAGTGGGAGCGGGCCGCGGCCGAGATCATGCCGCTCACGATCGCAAACAGGTTTTTGACCCGATGGTTCATCTCCCGCAGCAGGAGCGCGCGCGTGTCAGCGAGCGCATATTCCGCCGTGACGTCGATTGCGGCCCCGATCAAACGCTTTGGAGCGGAACCATCGACCGTTCGTCCGAAGCTCTTGATGTGGCGACGCTCGCCGTCTCGCTCGATCTGAAAAGTGAGCTCCAGCGGCTCGGGCCCATCGACCGAGCGCTTGAGCGCGATCTCAACATGGTCGCGATCGGCTTCGGTGATGCGGCGCATTACATCTTCCAGCTGGACATTGCCCTTTGCTGGCAAGCCGAACATGGCACGATTGGTAGCGTCGAGGATCAGCTGGCCGGTTTCGGCACAATAATCCCAGACGCCGATGCCCCCTGCGCGGACCGCTAGGTCCAGCCGCTCGCGTTCGGCTGCGAGCTCTCGTTCCATGAACAGTGCATCGGTAACATCGGTGAGCACCATGGTGACACCATCGGTTTTGCCGTGCTGAGTCCGATACGGTAGAACCTGTAGAGAGAGAGTGCGCGCGCCCTCGGTGATATAGACACGACGCCGGATCGGATCGGCGCCATCGGCTACGGCGCGGGCGTCTTCGAGATAATTTCGGTCGCTCAGGCGGCTCGTGACATCGGAGAGGCCGCGTCCACGGTCGCCCGGTTTCAGCGGGAATATCGTGGTGGCGGCCTCCGTAAAGCTGCGGATACGAAGCGCGCCATCGAGCACGACGACCGCAAGATCGGTGGACTCGAAGAAATTGCGGAGATCGGAATTCGCGACTGTGAGCTGATCGACTTTGTTTTTCAGCTCGTCATTGACCGTTGTAAGCTCCTCGTTGGTCGACTGGAGCTCTTCGTTCATCGACATCATTTCTTCGTTGGAACTCTTCAGCTCCTCATTCGCGGTCTCCAGCTCCTCAACGGTTGAGCGCAATTTATGCCGGACGAGGCGAAGTTCCTCCTCCAGCGTCTCCATATGATCGTCGCTGCCCTCAATCTCGATCAGGCCAGGCTCGTCGAGAGGTTCGAAGGCAGCGCTGTCGCGAAACACGAGCAGCGCGTTCGCGTCATCGAGTGGCTCGCAAATGACTTCGACCTGCTGCGTGCCATATTCCGATTGAACGGCGACATCCCTGGCGACGACGCGCTTGCCGGTGTCGCGCGACCGGCGAAGGAGCGGGCCCAAAATGTCGCGGAGACCGGGCCTCGCGAGCGACGTAGCACTGTTGCCCCCGCTGCGGGTAACGGGGAAGTCGAAATAGCGACTGAGCTTGCCGTAAGCCGAGATCACAGTGCCGTCTTGGCCAAGGACCATGGAGGGGGGGCCATATCGATCGGCAATCCGCTGGACGGCAAGACTTTCCGTGCTGACGCCCCGCGACCGGCGACTTTCAGTCAGCTCCGTTTTGCGACGGGTAGGAAGCCGCCCATGACCAGGAAGTTCGAGTGGATAACTCGGGCCCCCGGCTGACCGCGTGAAAATCCGGGCATGGTGGTCGACCGAAGGAAACAGATCCTCGAAACGACCAATGCTCTCCGAGGGACCCACAAACAGGAAGCCCTGCGGTTTCAGCGCATAATGGAGAATCGGCATGACGGCCTGCTGAAGGCGATCGTCGAAATAGATGAGCAAGTTCCGGCACGAGATGAGATCGACCTGCGAAAAGGGGGGATCCTTCACAACGCTGTGATTGGAGAACCGGATATTGTCGCGGATCTTGGACGAGATCGTAAATCGGTCGCGCTGAGGCACGATCCACTCATCGCGAAACGGCTGCGGAATGTCGGCCAGGGCAGAAGCCGGATAAGACCCCTCTCGCGCGATCGCGAGCATTTGCTCGTCGATATCTGTCGCGATGATTTGAAACGCAGCTGGGGAATTCGCCCGCTTGGCTGCATCGGCGAACAACATCGCGATGCTGTAGGCCTCCTCGCCACTCGAACAGCCCGGTATCCAAACGCGGATCTCTTCCTCGGGTGCGCGAGCCGCTACAAGCGGCACCACAACCTTCGTGCGGAGGGTTTCGAACATGTCCGGATCCCGGAAGAAGCGCGTGACGTTGATCAGAAGATCGCGAAACAGCGCTTCGCACTCGGCGGCGTCCGACGTGACCCGTTTCAGATAGGCGCTGCCGCTCGCGATGTTGAGCACGTGCATGCGACGCTCGACGCGTCGAACGAGCGTGGTGCGTTTGTAGCCGGAGAAGTCATGACCGATCGCATCTCTTAGCACCCGGCAAAGATCGTCGACGTGGTCGGCGACAAGTTCGGCCTGCTCCTCATCCGCGCCGCCATGCCGTCGGCTGAAAAAAGAGCGCAGGCAGTCGACGATCTCGCCGGGCTCTTTCACAAAATCGACCAGACCCGTTCCGACCGCTGACACCGGCATCCCATCATAACGGGCCGTCGAGGGTTCCTGCACGACGCAGACGCCGCCATTCTCCTTCACGGCGCGCAGACCCGTCGATCCATCCGCTCCAGTTCCCGAGAGAATGACGCACGCCGCGTTCGCCTGTTGATCGTTCGCGAGCGAGATGAAGAAATCGTCGATCGGTCGTCGCATGCCGCGCGGCTGCGCGAAATCGGTCAACTGCAGTCGACCGTCCTGAATCGCGAGACCGCGGCCCGGTGGAATGATATACACGCGATCGGCTTCGAGGCTCTCACCGCCCTCGCATTGCAAGACATCAAGCGTCGTGTGACGATCGAGCAGCTGCGCCATCATGCTTTCGTGCGTCGGATCAAGATGCTGGACGATAACGAACGCCATGTTCGTTGCCGAGCCGGCACCGGCGAGCATTTCGCGCAGCGCCTCGAGACCGCCGGCTGACGCACCGATGCCGACGACCGGCACCGAAGTGGAAGAGCGATCGTCGGCAGGCAAGGCGTCCGTGGTCGCGGCGCTCACAGGAACGAGGCGTCGTCGAGGTCTGCCAGCGTCAATTTTGCCTGCGCGATGACATTGGCTGTGTTGGCTATCGTCGTGAGCGTGCCTTCGACGATCAGCCCGCTCTCGGCGATGACCGGGCTGAGCCGGATGAGCGTGGAGCCGAGGTCGCGGTCATAGGCAGAGAGCAAATCTGGATGCGAGCGGCTGACGTCAAACTGAGATGCAAAAATGAAGCGCGTGTTGCCGCTCAGCGATCGCAGGCGCGACATGTAGAGAAGGTTGACGAACGGGGTACCGTCTTCCTTGAAGTTGATGATGGGTGTCCGGACATTGGGCTTCGCGTCATCGGCGAGAAACGCGCGCAGCGTCGCGCGGGCGCTCCCGTTTTCAGCCTCGCCTTGCAGGAACCGGCAATTGCGGCCGATGGCGTCAGAAGGCCGATATCCAGTCAAAGTGTAAAAGCTCTTGTTGACTAAGACGAGCTCGTGGTCGGCCACGGGCGATGCAAGTCCGAGCGCTACCGGCGAATTTTCGAAGAAAACGCGGATTTCGGAGGGAACTTCAGGCAAATCCAACTCACGTCTCCCGGTACCATCGCGCACGTCGCCCGCTCCAGCATGGCAAGCCGTCGATTGCTGCCACGGTCTGAAAGCCGGTCGCGAGCCGTAGCAAGGCAGGCCCGCAAACGCATCAGCCTAAACTGTTTTTGCGCTGAAAGCTCTAGATTGAGATCAGCTTGACAGCGGACCCTTTCAACCGGCGGCCGACCGCAAGGAGGATGGGCTGAAGCTCGGTCAACCGGCGTCGGGCGCCGAAGCCTATGGCAACCTCTGCGGCTGCTATCGACATCTGCGCGATAGGCAGCAAGGCATGACCCTTCACTCCTTCGGCTGTTGACGCGGAGCGATGGTCAATTGCTGGACGACCGCGCGCCGCGGTTGCGTCAGCAGGTAATGGACCCCGACCGCGATATCCTCGGCACGGAGCATTTCATCCCTTGCGATCATGGCCCGTTGTTCGTCAGCAGGAATATCGGGATATTGGAAATCCGCTCCGGTCTTGCCCGGCTCAACGAGGCTGACCTTGACACCTTTCGGCGCCAATTCCTTGCGAAGCGCCTCGGAGAAACCCTGAATGCCATATTTCATGCCGGCATAGACGGTCGATCCGGCGCCCAAAACATAGGCGCTCATTGATCCGATGAGGACGATGTCACCCTGATCCCCGAGCGTTTCGGCGGCCGCATGTGCGCACAGCAGGTAGGCGGTGAAATCCGTGGCGATGGCGTAGCGAAGCTCCGCCTCGCCCATCTCGGTCAAACCCTGGGCAGGCACGGCCGCATTGATGACGGCGATGTCCAGACCGCCCAGATAGGCGTCACCTTCCTTGAAAAAGCGCGTGATATTCTCAGGCTCTGAAAGATCGATCGCGAGCCCGCTCCCCTCGCCGACCTCGCGGATCCGCGCGAGGGCATCGTCCAGATGCACCGGATTTCGGCCACAGATAAAAACCTTGGTGCCGTAACTGGCCAACAAGACGGCGATCGCCCGACCAATGCCGGTGGTGCCGCCGCTGATGATGGCGCGCTTGCCCTGCAACGGGGGGCGGTCGGTATGCGCATCTGCGGATTCGGTCATCGCTGTCCCTGTTCGAATGAGAGGAGCTCTGGTTTGAGGCCTGCTGCTGAACGCGCCTGCGATCGCCGCGTTCAGTTCTTGCGCCACTTTGAGAGCGTGAGCTTCGACGTTGGCCGGGTCTCGGCCCCCATGCTGGCGTGTGCGGTCTGAAGAGACCAGCGCTTGCGAGCCGAGCTCATCGCGCAGACCGCATCGGACGGTATCCACAAGCGATAGTCGCGCATGTGCGCGTCGGCGGCGGTGAAGAGAACGCAGACATCGGCCGCCATGCCGGTCAGAACGAGCCGGTCGACGCCAAGCTTGGGTAAGAGGACGGGAAGGTTCGTCGCGTAGAAGCCCGAAAACTGTGGCTTGATGATGAAATAATCCCCGTCTCGCGGTGCCAAGGCAGAGACGATGTCGACCGCGCGCGCATTCTGCAGCGCGCGCTCGACCAGGCGAAAGCGCTCCGAATGCCATTCGCCAAAATTGTCGTTGATGTAGATGACCGGAATGCGCTGCCTGTCTGCCGCAGCCCGCAATTTCGCGATGGCTAGCGCCGCCGATCGGATGGCCGGCAGCATCTTGTCAGCTTCAGGAAATTCTAGGGTCGAGATCATGTCGATGATCAGCAGCGCCGATTGATCGCGTGGGGTATCGCGAAAGGGAGCCGTCGCCCTCGCACGGGCTTCTTGAGGCCGCTCTTTTACCGACATGGCTGTGTGACGCGCATGCATCCGTCCGGTTCCCCAATCATACGGTGGAGAAGATCGCGTCCCACTCTGAACGATCGCCGGCTCGCCGCGTTGAAATCACGATCAACAGGGGTAACCATCATGCCGAACGCGATCAGTCTCTTGAAAGCCGACCATCGCAAGGTCGAGGATTTGTTTTCCGACTACGAAAACGCCAGCGGTGCGGTCGCCAAGCGCAAGCTTGCCGAGCAGATCTGTTTGGAGCTCACCGTCCACACGCAGATTGAAGAGGAAATCTTCTATCCGGCCTGCAAAGGCAAGGTCGAGGCGGACCTGCTCGACGAGAGCTATGTCGAACATGACGGCGCGAAGGTGCTGATTGCCGAGATCGAGGGTGGGAAGCCCAGCGACGATTTCTACGACGCGAAGGTGACCGTGCTAGCCGAACAGATCAAACATCATGTTCATGAAGAAGAAGCCTTTCTGAAGGGCCTGTTCTCGCAGGCCAAGCGCAGTGACATCGATCTGGATGCGCTGGGTGCCGAGCTCGAAGCGCGCAAGGAAGAGCTTGTCAAAAAGTATAAGAAAAAGCTGCCGACGCCCGAAGCACGAACGTTCGGGACCGTGTCGCTGGCGAAGTGACGCAGGCAGGCTCTCCTTCGGCAGCATGGTGGGACACCGAGCTTGTGCCAATGGAGGCCAAGCTCATTTCCGAATTGCCTGATGACGGCTGGCAGTTCGAACCGAAGTGGGATGGTTTTCGGTGCCTTGCGCATTGCCGGGGCGCTGATGTCGCCTTGATCTCCAAATCGGGCAAATCGCTGGGTCGTTACTTCCCGGAGATGACCGACGCGCTGGCTGCCCTGCAGTTGGATGATGTCGTGCTCGATGGCGAACTTGTGGTCGCGCAGGGCGACCATCTCTCGTTCGGCGCTCTCCAGGCGCGGTTGCATCCGGCCGCGTCGCGGATCGAACGTCTGTCACGCGAGACCCCGGCCCAGCTTATCCTCTTCGACTGCCTGATGGCTGACGGCAAAAATCTGACGGCGTGGCCGCTGTCCCGGCGCCGGAAAAAACTGGAGCAAGTCCTCTCCCAAAGGCTCGGAGATCGCCTGCTCCTGTCGCCCTACAGCCTAGACCGGGAACAAGCGCTGGCGTGGCTCGCGCGATCGGGCAGCGCTTTGGATGGCATTATCGCGAAACGCCGTGAGGGACCGTATCGATGCGGCGAGCGCGCGATGGTCAAGTTGAAGGAGCGCCGCTCGGCCGACTGCGTGATCGGCGGCTTTCGCTACGAAACCGAGGGATTGCTCGTCGGATCGCTGCTGCTCGGCCTGTATGATCAGGCAGGAAGGCTCAATCACGTCGGCTTCTGTTCCGGCTTGTCGGACGACGAAAAACCCGCACTCACCAAAAAGCTGGAGAGGCTGATCGGCGCGCCGGGCTTCACTGGAAAAAGTCCGGGCGGAAAGAGCCGTTGGGCGACCGACCGATCCGTGAATTGGCAGCCGCTCAAACCAGAACTCGTTGTCGAAGTGCTTTACGACCAGGTCACCGACGATCGCTTTCGCCACGGCACACGTCTTTTGAGATGGCGCCCGGATAAAGCCCCCAAACAATGCGGCTCCGACCAGCTGCAGCGCGAACTGAAGCCCTCCGAGCTCGCGGACATCCTGGTCGAGTCTTCCTGAAAGGCAGCGCCTGTTGCACAGGCGCTGCCTTTCCCCTTAAGCCGGAAGTGGATCGAGGAACGCAGCCGCGTCGAGATCGACCTTCAGTTCGCGATCCCACAGCCGCAGCTTACCGCACAGATCAAGGAATGCATTTGCATCCTTGGCTCCATCAAGCGCCACGACACCCTCATCCATATCGTCAGGTGCGACCCCTGCCTTTTCCAGGAACGGGAGGGCGTCGGCCGTGAAGCCGATGAATTTCGCATGGGCATAGGCATCGCTGACGAAATCCTTGGCTGGCTTGTCGATCGCCAGCTGCGCTGCACCGTCCGCCGACACCACGATCGCGACCGCGTCGTAAAGCACCGAGGGGCCGCCATCGATTTTTTGCTGGCCTTCGATGACCGTGCCATCATCCAGTTGGGCACCGCCGATCTGCGGTGTAACTACCTCATAGACGGCCTTGGCCTTCTCGACCGCCTTGGTCAGGGCCGTCACGATCTTGGCGGACGCGCCATCGGTAACGAGGATCGCCAGTTTGCGCCCCTCAAAGCTGTTGGGACCACGGCGGATGATGCTCAACGCTTCTGAAGGCGGCAAGTCGATCGGTGGCGAGGCCGCTGCGATCGGATCGGGGAAGTTGCTCAGGCGCAACCCGGTCGCGACCGTTCGCGCGAGCTTGTCATCGATATTCCGCAGGTGACTGACCATCTTCTCGCGAATATCGACCCGCTGCACCTTCGACAGTTCGAAGACCAGCGCGTCGCCAATATGCTTCTGCTCGATCGACGTCTGAGAAAGGAAAAATTGGCGAGCCTGGCTGTAATGGTCGGCAAATGTCGCCGATCGCGCTTGCACCTTCCGGCCCGTCAGGTCTTCGGAGAAGTGACGGTAGCCGGCGGCAGGGTTCTCGCGCGGTCCACCCCAGCTGTTCGGCTCATAGTTTACGCGACCCCTCGGATTGCGCATCGCCATGTGGCCGTCCTGCTGGAAGTTCTGGACCGGCACCTTGGGGCTGTTGATCGGGATATGAGTAGAATTCGGGCCGCCCAGGCGCTTCAGCTGCGTATCGAGATAGGAGAAGTTGCGGCCCTGTAGAAGCGGGTCGTTCGTGAAGCCGATGCCCGGCACGACATTCTGCGTGCAGAACGCGACCTGCTCGGTTTCGGCGAAGAAGTTATCGACGACCCGGTCAAGCACGAACGATCCGATGCGGCGCACCGGAATTTGCTCTTCGGGAATGATCTTGGTCGCATCGAGAATGTCGAACTCGAATTTGTCCGCGAACTCATCGTCGAAGAGCTGAACGCCCAGGTCCCACTCGGGCGGCGATCCCATATTGATGGCGTCCCAGAGATCGCGGCGGTGGAAGTCGGGATCAGCGCCGTTGATCTTGACGGCCTCGTTCCACGTCACTGACTGAAGCCCCAGCTTCGGCTTGAAGTGGAATTTGACGTAGGTGCCTTTGCCCTCAGCATTGATCAGCCGGAAGCTATGGACCCCGAAACCTTCGATAAAACGGAAGGAGCGCGGGATGGTGCGATCCGACATGATCCACATCACCATGTGCATCGACTCAGGTGTCAGGCTGATGAAGTCCCAGAAATTGTCATGGGCAGTCTGAGCTTGCGGGAAACCGCGGTCGGGCGCCTGCTTGGCGGCATGAATGAGATCGGGAAATTTGATCGCATCCTGGATGAAAAACACCGGGATGTTATTCCCGACGATATCCCAATTACCCTCCTTGGTGTAAAACTTTGCCGCAAAGCCACGCACGTCGCGGGCGAGATCGGACGAGCCCTTATTGCCCGCGACGGTCGAGAACCGGACGAACATGGGCGTCTGCTCGCCGACCTCGGTCAGGATCTTAGCGGACGTGAATTCAGAAAGATTTTCGGCCAGCGTGAACGTACCATGCGCGCCGAAGCCGCGAGCGTGGACAACGCGTTCCGGAATGCGCTCATGATCGAAGTGAAAGATCTTTTCGCGAAAGTGGAAGTCCTCGAGCAAGGTCGGACCACGCTCCCCGGCCTTGAGGCTGTTCTGATCGTCGGCAACCGGCACGCCCTGCTGGGTCGTCAGCGTCTCCTCGGGGCTGCTCGCCAGCTGATGCGTCTCGCCGCCTTCACCCGCTGCAGTTTCGAACGTCGGTCCCGCGTGGTCTTTGCGGTCGTTGGTGCCCGGTCGCTTGGCCATGAATGCTCCTGTCCTGAAGCATGTCAAAACCAGGGGAAACATGGGAGGTTGCGATCCAAGCGGTCGGACAAACCCATGTTAGGACGTTTTGAAGGCCCCTCACCGGCACGAACTTGGCCCTTTGCGCAGCTTGAGCGTTGACCGTTCGATGCAGGAGATTTGTCATGGCCGATGACAAGCAGCCCATGCAGGCGGATGGCGCAGGCTCGAAGGATCGCGAGGCGCCCATGCCGGGTGTGCGCGGCGCTGGAGAATCCGGCGGCGGTGCCTATCCAAACCCCCATACGGACAAATCGCCCACGTCGGATTTTCTCGGCCACGGCGGCCAAACCGAGGTCGAGCAGAAAGCACCCGGCAA
This sequence comes from Sphingomonas sp. AP4-R1, assembly GCF_013113735.1. NCBI lineage: Bacteria > Pseudomonadati > Pseudomonadota > Alphaproteobacteria > Sphingomonadales > Sphingomonadaceae > Sphingomonas > Sphingomonas sp. AP4-R1. The sequence goes on along the minus strand of NZ_CP053346.1, from coordinate 5,188,828 downwards.
AAAGCTCGGTGAGCTCGGCAAGGCTTAGAACCGCCAACGTCAGCGATTGACCCTCGTTTAATGCTGTCTCGCTTAACGCACATGGCGAAGGGCGATATCGTCGCGCGGGTTCGCCAGCTTTTCAACGATCAAGAAAAAGGGGAGAGGCCCGTCGAGCGGAGCGCCAACGCGCTGTTCGCATCGACATCGATGATCTGGCGTGTTCACGGCGATGTCACATCCATGATGGTGGGTGGCATCTCCGCCTTGCTCCTCCAGATGCTTCACCCCGCCGTTCTCGCCGGCGTGTGGGACCATTCCAACTTTCGGTCCGACATGCTCGGCCGTCTGCGTCGGACGGCGCGCTTCATTGCGTTGACGACTTACGGCGACAGGGAGCTCGCTAACGCTGCGATCGAACGCGTTCGCGCCGTCCATAGCACGGTCGCGGGCGTCTTGGCGGATGCCACGGCCTACCGAGCGGATGACCCGGCCCTCCTGGCGTGGGTTCATGTCAGCGAGGCAACTAGCTTTCTCAATGCCTGGCAACACTATGGCGACCGACCTTTGTCGCTTGCCCAGCAGGATCGGTACTTCGCCGAATTTGCGCGCGTCGCGATCGCAGTCGGTGCCGATCCCGTGCCCACCTCGCGCGCGGCCGCGCTCGATTTGATCGGGAGCATGCGCGCCTCGCTTCACGCCGACGCACGAACGCGTGAGGTGTCACGCCTCGTGCTGGAGCATCGGCCGGACAACCCGCTCGCAATCCCGCTCTATGCCATGACCGCGCAGGCGGCTGTCGACCTGTTGCCGGCCTGGGCGCGCCGGATGCACGGTCTCAACCGCACCCCAGCGCTTCTGCGCCCGGTCGTTACGGGCGGTGCGCTTGGTCTTGCCAGCACGTTGCGATGGGCGTTTTCGGAGCCAGTCGCTTAGCGCTTCTTCTGCTGGACGCGCGGCTTTGGAAGGGTGGTCGGCGTTTTTGCGTCCCCCGACGATGCCGACTTTCGAGAGACAAGGAGAGCCAGACCAAGTGTGACTGCCAAACCTGCAACGACGGGTACCAGCGGTCCGCGGCTGATCGGGGCGTAGAGGCTGAACGTCCGACCTGACTCATGGAGCGATCGTTCGCGGGCCTCGGCACGTGCGGCATCGAGATTGTCGCTTGTCGTCTTTTGCCGTTTCGGATCGGACAGCAGCGGCGCGACCGCGCCACCGAAGCGGGCGTAGAGGCCTGGAAAGTGCGTCGCGGCCAGCGCCTGCAGACGCCCCACGCCGCCAACGGTAACGTCAAGGCGCGGCTTCTCCGCAGCATCGAGGATGGCCTCAGCGACCAGGTCGGGATCGTAGACGGGGGGAGGGATGAGCGCCTCGCCGTCCTGATGGTTGGCGGCATGCTCTGCGATCGGCGTGTTCGTGCCGGATGGCTTGATGAGCGTGACCGAGATGGGCAGGCGCTCGGCGTTGATCTCGATGCGGAGGGACTCGATATAGGCCTTCGCCGCATGCTTTGAAGCCGCATACGCGCCCATGATCGGAGACGGGAAGTCCGACGCGATCGAGCCGACGGTGATCAGCGCACCGCCGCGGTCGCGCAGATGCCTCACGCCGTTCAACGCACCGTGAACTGCTCCGAAATAGTTGGTCTCGATAAGTCGCTCGTGTTCATGAGCCGGCGTGTCCACCAGCTTCGCGTAAATCGCGACGCCCGCGCAGTTCACCCAGGTGTCGATCCGACCGAAGCGTTCGACGGCCAAGCCTGCGGCTGCCTCGACCTCAGCCAGAACGCCGACATCGGCGACCGCGTAGGCAGCGCGTGCGCCTCCCGCCTGGATACCCTCGACGATGGAGGAAAGCGCCGCCTCGGTGCGGGCGACGAGCACGACCGCAGCGCCCCGCCTGGCGGCTGCGCGGGCAGTAGCGAGGCCGATCCCGGAGCTGGCGCCCGTGATCAGGACCACCTGTTCGGAAAGCGGCTTCAAGCGGACTGTCATTCGGAATCCAGATCCTTAAGCTGCTTGATCTGGTGCATTGGGCAGCCGTTGGTGCGACTGCGAAAGCCGCCGGAGAATTCGTAGGCCTGTTGCCGAGCGCGGTTGATCGAACCGAGGGGTTGATGAGCCGCCAAGCCATGCCACGGGCTGAAGTAAAGGCTGTCTTCCTCGCGATCGCTGCGGCCGTGCTCCCACGCCACCTGCGGTTCGACGCGGAGCGTCGCAACGGTCTGGAAGGGGCTTTCCTTATCATCCCAGGGCTTGGTCGGATCCTCGACGGGCATCGTTTCCAGGTCGCGGCAAAGTTGCACCCGCAGTTCCCAGGTCCCACCCTGCTCGGCGATCACCTCGCGAACATCCTCGCGCAGGGCGTCCGGTCGATCGCTGATGTTGACCTTAGCGCCAGTCACTTCGGTCAGTCCGGCCGAGATTGGCACGAGTGCAAACTTCGCGATGTATTCGCCGTAGCGGTAGGCGGTCTGCGAGAAATAGGTCTCGCCGAGCGGATGGACTTCGGGGGCGCCGCCGAGCTGCGACAGCAGGACCGAGCTGCCGCCGACCGCCTCGAGCGCACCCTCGAGCACGCGCAATGTCGCCGACCAGGCTTTCTTCAGGCCTTCGCCCTTGTCGGTCGTGGCGGCGAGCAGCTTCAAATTCTTCAGAAACGCGGCAGGGGTCGGGGCGCCGAACACCGGGCCGTTGACCATCAGGAAGTCCTGGTCGCCGTCGTCCGATCGGGGCAGACGCTCGCCGGGAACCCCCAGCACCTTCAGCGCAATGCCGCGCGGCGCGCTGACTCCGTCATCGAGAATGTCGCCGGGCGCCGTCGATATGCGAAGCACCGTCTCATAGGTTCCGGGATTTGCGAACAGGCCCTGGGCCAGCTCCACGGGAAGTGCGTCGGAAACGGTAAGCGATCCGCGTACGATGCCGTGGCCCTTGGCATGGACGCCACGGACGGCCCGCCCATAGTCGCGGGTCGTGGTGTCCATGATCTTCTGAAACGTCTGTTCCAGACCTTGGATGGCTTCCGCCTCGTCCGGTGACGGCTGTTCGACGGAAGCGGCGTAGCGGATGGGCGATGCGGTCATGCTGGATCTCCTTGGCAGATCGCACAGCTATCCAGCCGCCCGGACCCAATGACCGCGCGTCCTAAATACTTGTCACGACTAGATTTCGGTAAGGAAACGAGCGGAACTCCCGGGTGTTCCGGACGCTTTGACCGACAGATCCCAGGAGACAGCGATGCCCGGAACAGCGGACGACGACGCGCCGATTGCGACGTCGAAGCGGCATGATGCCGCAACGGACCTCACCGACAGCTTGATCGATGGAAAGGGCGGCGCAATCACCGCGCGTGCCGTGACGATCAATCGTCCGGCGGCCGAGCTCTATGCCTATTGGCGTGACCTCTCGAACCTGCCCAGCTTCATGGACAATGTCGTGTCGATCGCGCCGAACGGCGATCGTTCGCATTGGGTCGTCAAGGCGCCCGGAGGCAAGACCGTCGAGTGGGATGCGCGCATCACCGAGGACCGGCCGAACGAACTGATCGCCTGGGCATCGGAGGAGGGTGCGGACGTATCCAACAGCGGCCGTATCGAATTTCGGGACGCCGGCGCCCGCGGTACGGTGGTGACGGCGACCATCGCCTATGATCCGCCAGCCGGCGTGATCGGCAAGGTCATCGCCAAGATGTTCCAGCGCGAGCCCGCGATCCAGGCGCGTCGTGACCTCCGGCGCTTCAAGCAGCTGATGGAAACCGGTGAGATCGCGACGTCGTCGTGGACCAAAAAGCAGTTCGAAGAAGAGAGGGCCTGATCGATGCGCGCACTTGCCTGGCACGGTAAACACGACGTCCGCGTCGACACGGTCGACGATCCGGAGATCCTCAACCCGCGCGACGCCATCATCAAGGTGACGTCAACCGCGATCTGCGGGTCGGATCTTCATCTCTACGACGGTTTCATCCCGACGATGCAATCGGGCGACATCCTCGGTCACGAGTTCATGGGTGAGGTCGTCGAGGTCGGCCCCAAGTCTAATCTCAAGAAAGGTCAGCGCGTCGTGGTGCCGTTCACGATGGCCTGCGGCAGCTGCTATCATTGCGGCAAGCATCAATATTCAGCGTGCGACAATGCGCTGCCCGCCGACAACCAGGACATCGCGCAGGAACTCTACGGTCAGCCGATGAGCGGCCTGTTCGGCTACAGCCACATGACTGGCGGATATGCCGGCGGTCAGGCGGAATATGTCCGCGTGCCTTTTAGCGATGTCGGCCCTATCGTCATTCCCGACGGCATCGAGGACGAGAAGGTGCTGTTCCTGTCCGACATTCTGCCGACTGGCTGGATGGCGGCGGAGAATGCGCAGATCGAACCGGGCGACACGGTCGCTGTCTGGGGCTGCGGGCCCGTCGGCCTGTTCGCGGTTCAGTCCGCCTTCCTGATGGGCGCCGAGCGCGTGATCGCGATCGATCATTTCCCGCACCGGCTGGAACTGGCGAAGAAGTTCGGGGCGGAGACGATCAACTTCGAAGAGACGGCGACATATGAGGCGCTGATGCTGATGACGGGCGGGATCGGTCCTGATGCGGTGATCGACGCGGTAGGCCTCGAAGCCCACGGCTTCTTCGTCGATAATGTGCTCGACCAGGTGAAGAAGACGCTGATGCTGGGCACCGATCGACCGCACTCGATCCGTCAGGCGATCATCGCCTGCCGCAAGGGTGGCCGCGTCTCGATGCCGGCCGTCTACGGCGGCTTTGTCGACAAGTTTCCGCTTGGCGCCTTCATGGAGAAGGGCCTGACGCTGAAGACCGGGCAGACGCACGTCCAGCATTACATGCCCGCGCTGTTGGCCGCGATTCTCGAAGGCAAGATCGATACGACCTTCCTGATCTCGCACCGGCTCGACCTCGAGCAGGCGCCGGAGGGCTACAAGATGTTCCACGACAACCAGAATGAGGTGACCAAGGTCGTGCTGAAGCCCGGCCTCAGCATCGCCGCCTGACACGGAGAAGAGACATGGCGAAATTCGCGATCATCACCGGCGCCTCGACCGGTATCGGCTTCGAACTGGCGACGCTGGCGGCCAAGGATGGCTACGATATTCTGGTCGTGGCCGACGAACCGCTGATCAATGCGGCGGCCGATGATTTCAAGCAGTTCGGCACGCAGGTGACCTCGGTCGAGGCCGACCTTTCCACGATCGAGGGCGTCGACAAGCTGCTCGCTGCCGCAGAGGGCCGGCAGATTGATCTGCTTTGTGCCAACGCCGGGCATGGCTTGGGGCACGCCTTCCTCGATCAACAGGTCGCGGACTGGCGGCATGTCATCGACACCAACATCACCGGCACGCTGTATCTGATCCAGAAGGTGCTCGTTGGCATGGTCGCGCGCAACGACGGAAAGGTGCTCGTGACCGGCTCCGTTGCTGGTTACGTTCCCGGTGCCTTCCAGGCGGTCTACAATGGCAGCAAGGCCTTCGTGGACAGCTTCACCGAGGCGCTGCGCAATGAGATCAAGGACAGCGATGGCGTGACGCTCACGACGCTAATGCCGGGCCCGGTCGAGACCGAGTTCTTCGCGCGCGGCGAGATGCTCGACACATCGGTGGGTGCCGACCCGAACAAGAGCGATCCCGCCGACGTCGCCAAGGACGGATGGGACGCTGTCATGTCCGGCAAGGCGTCGATCTTCTCTGGCTGGAAGACAAAGCTCCAGGGGGTGCTGGCCAACGTGACGCCCGGCTCGGTACTCGCCGAACAACATCGCAAGATGGCCGAGCCCGGCAGCGCGAATCCGGACGAATAAAGGGCAAGAGCCAATCGCGCGGCGATGCTCTTGATCCGGACCGGACCCACTTGCCCAAGCGCAGCGTTCGGCGACCATGCAATTTGTCTTCATCAGCGTGGCTTTAGCCGCAGGCATCGCGAGCGCTTTTCAGTCTGGATCAAATCAGACGCTGCAGAGGGCTCTCGACGCGCCGCTTTGGGCCGCGGCACTGGTCGCGCTGGTGACAGCGGTCACCTCGATTGCAGTCGTTCTCGTTTCCGGTGAACGCCTGCCGGCGGCGAGTGCCGCCGGGACGGCGCCTTGGTGGGCTTGGACCGGCGGCATCCTTGGCGTCGGCTTCGTGCTCGGAACAGTCTATGCGGCGCCAAAGCTCGGCGCCGGTCTCTTCATGGCCTGCATCGTCACCGCCGAGGTGCTGACGGGGCTGATACTCGATCATTTCGGTCTGCTTGGCTTCGACGTCCATCAGGCCGGCTGGGGGCGATTCATCGGAGGCGCGCTTATGATCGCCGGTTTGTCTTTGATCGCGATTTTCTAAGCGTGCTCTCAAAAGCGCGCGATCTGACCCTATCGCTTCTGGACCGGCGAGCGGAGTTCGCAACGATTCGCCCCAGCGAAGTGGCGAAGGCGATGGCTGGCGGTAACGAGCAGAGCGCTACTGCATGGCGGGCTCAGATGCCGGCAGTTCATGACGCCGTTGATCGCCTTCTGGCGGACGGCTTGGTCCGTCTAACGTGGAAGGGGCGGGAGTTGCCAAGGCGTGACGGCCCCTACCGGATCAGCAAGACGCGGGATCGCGCATGACGGCGCAGACCCTCTGGTCATCAACCGAACAGGACGCGCAAGAGACTGCCAGGGTCATCGTGATCGGCGGTGGCCCTGCCGGGCTGACAGCCGCCATCTATCTCGCGCGGTTTCACCTTGATGTGATTGTGATCGATCGGGGCGGAAGCCGCGCATCGATGATCCTTAAAACGCGCAACCATGCGGGTTTTCCCGGCGGCATCTCGGGCGAGGATCTCGTGCGACGCATGCGTCAACAGGCCGAACTTTATGGCGCGCGCATGATCGATGCCGAGGTGAACCGGATAGAGCAGCGCGGGGAGGGGTTCGAGGTGCGCACCCACCATGAAACCTACGCTGCGTGCGCCGTCCTGCTGGCGACCGGCGTTTCGAACAACCGGCCCAAGATGGATCCGACGGTGCACGACGACGCGCTGAAGCGCGGTCTTCTGCGCTACTGCCCGGTTTGCGATGGTTATGAGGTGACCGATAAGCGAGTGGCCGTCATCGGGTCGGGGGCCCACGGAGCGAAAGGAGCCTGCTTCCTGCGCAGCTTTACCGCCGATGTGACACTCATCGCGTCCGACAGGCCGCATGATCTCGACGCGCACGTGCGCGCTCGTCTTGCCGCCGCCGGCATTTCCGTAATCGATGGCCCCTGCACGAGAATTGCGCTCGAAGGGGACACCATCGCGATGACGGCGTCCACCGGCAGGCTGCGGTTCGACACAGCCTATCCGGCGCTCGGGTCACGCATCCACTCCGACCTCGCAAGGCCGCTGGGCGTACAGATGAGTGATGACGGCTGCATGGTCGTCGACCGTCACCAGCGGACGGATCTCCCCGGTCTGTACGCCGCCGGCGACGTCGTATTCGGGCTGGACCAGATCAGTCATGCAATGGGCGAAGGAGCGTAGCCGCCACGACCATACGCAATGACCGCGATGAGCACGCACCGCTGCGGCGTTAGCGAGTAGGTTCGATCCTCGGCGGCCTGCTGCGACAAACCCGTAAAAAGCCTTGATTTGAATTAGTAAGGAGGAACGGCGGCAGGCCTGACCCGTTCGTTCTGGCTAAACAAGAGGAGCTACGTCCTCACTTCTGGGAGACACGAGTGCCTGAAGTCGCCGACGCTGTTTTGGCGGAGCCGCTCGCGGTGGCTGAGCTGGGGATCGGGGAAATTGCAACGGATCTGGCAGAAATCGTTGCAGAGAGCGATGTCTTCTACGCGGCCGCAGACGAGCAGCGGGGGATAGCGATTACGCAAGCTTTGTCCGCCGCCGCGCCCAGTGCCACCGTGCTATTCTGTCCGAGCAGTGATGCTTTACCAGGCGACGATGCACCCGCTTCCCCGGCCAACGTCGGGCGGCGGGTCTCGACCTTGCTCAGGATCAGGCAGCTTCTTACCCAAGGGGATCGTCCGCGCATCGCGTGCGTCACGACGGGCGAGGCGCTTGGTAGGCTCTATCCGCCGCCGGCGGCCTTCGACGCCGTCCTGCCGCGTGTCGTCGTCGGAAACCCTGTGGACCTGAGCGCCTTGTTCGGAGAACTCGAAAGTCTAGGGTATGTTTCGGACGAGCGCGTCGACGAACCGGGCGAGATCGCGCTCCGCGGGCAAGTCCTCGATGTGTATCCCGCCGATGCCGACGCCCCGCTCCGCATAGAAGCCGTCGATGGCCGCGTTTCCGCAATCCGCGTCTATGATCCGGCTGATCAGCGCACCGTGGACGCATGCGATCATCGCGAGCTTGGTCGGGTGGCCGAACCGCCGCTCGGCGAGGACGGCGTTACGTTGCTCGAGCATCTGCCAGAAGCGCGCGTGATCGTGCCGGCCGCCTCGGCCGATCGCCGCCGACGGTTCCTCGCCCTGGCCGCAGATGCAAACCGACGTCGCCCGACCCGCGCCATCCGCGATGCTGCCGGCGAGGCGGTCTGGGCGAGGGCGCTTTCGGGGCGCGACGTCGTCGATCTCGGACCACCGGGAGAGGCTCCGTCCCGCTTCGTTGAGGCGAAGCGGCCGATCCAGGCATTCACCAAGGCCACCAAGGCCGCGATCGAGACGGGGCAGCGCGTCGCGCTGCTCGGGACTGAACGGGATCTGCGCTTCATGGCCAGACGCGTGTCCGCAGCGTTTAAATGTCCTATCGAGCAGGCCAGTTCTTGGGCAGAGGTCACGGCATCAGAACCCGGATCCGTCTGCGCCCTAGCGATGGCCGTGGATAGGGGTTTTGTCCGACACGGCGTCTTTGCCGTCGCTGCGCCCGATCTGCTCGGAAGCCGCGCGGAGCGGGCGGACGCGCTGGTGGCGTCGGCCGATGCGACGCTTTTCGCTTTTGGCGAGATCCGGGTCGGCGATGTCGTCGTCCACGAGGATCATGGCATTGCCGTCGTCTCCGGACTGCAGCGGATGCCTGCGGGGGATGGCGGAGAGGCGGGCGACGCGATCGCGCTAACCTTCGCCAGCGACGGGATACGACTGGTGCCCGTAGCGGAGGCCGACCGAATCTGGCGCTATGGGGCCGAAGAAGACGCGGTCACACTGGATCAGCTCGATGGCGGCAGCTGGGAAAAGCGCCGAGGCGCCATCGATGCCGCGATCGCCGAGAGTGCGCGAGGACTGGCCGAACTCGCTGCGCAACGAAATGGAAAGACCGCGCCGGTGCTAGATCCACCGTCCGATGCCTACGAACGCTTCGCGGCTGGGTTTCCGTTCAGCGAGACGCCGGACCAGGCACGCGCGATCTCCGCTGTTCGAGACGATCTGGCGTCGGGACGACCGATGGATCGGCTCGTCGTAGGCGATGTCGGGTACGGCAAGACCGAAGTCGCGCTACGCGCTGTGGCCGTAGCCGCACTGTCCGGTGCCCAAGTGGCCGTGGCGGCACCGACGACCGTTCTTGCCAGGCAGCATATCGAAACCTTCTCGGCGCGCTTCGAAGGCACCGGACTGGTCGTTGCCGGCCTCTCACGGCTGTCGTCAGCGGCGGAGAAGAAGCGCGTGAAGGCCGGCCTCGCGGACGGCTCCATCCACGTCGTCGTCGGTACCGGGGCGGTCGCAGCCAAGGGCGTGACATACAAGAATCTTGCTCTGGTGGTGATTGACGAAGAGCAGCGCTTTGGCGCCGCCGACAAGACCCGCATGCGAGACTTAGGCGCCGGCCATGTCCTGACCCTTTCCGCGACGCCGATACCTCGGACCCTGCAGACAGCGCTGGTCGGTCTCCAGCAGCTTTCGGTCATCGCGACCCCGCCCGCACGCCGACAGCCGATACGCACCTCTGTGGGCCCGTTCGTGCCCGAGACGGTCCGTGCCGCACTGCTCCGCGAGAGGAGCCGGGGAGGACAGAGCTTCGTCGTCGTCCCGCGGATCGAGGACATGGCGGCTCTTGCCGAGCAACTGGCGCGTATCGTTCCAGAACTCGAAGTACTGCAGGCACATGGCAAAATGCCGGCGGCCGAGATCGACGAGGCGATGGTCCGTTTTGGCCGTGGCGAGGGAGACGTGCTGCTGGCGACAAACATCATCGAGGCGGGCCTGGACGTTCCACGAGCAAATACGATGGTGATCTGGCGGGCGGATCGGTTCGGTCTGTCGCAGCTGCACCAGCTACGAGGCCGGGTCGGCCGAGGTAGTCGCCGCGGCCAGGTGCTTCTCTTGACCGACCCCGCCGCCGAGATCGCGCCACGCACGCTAAAGCGCCTCCGAACTCTTGAGGCCTTCGATCGGCTGGGCGCCGGCTTCGCCATCAGCGCGCGCGATCTCGACATGCGGGGTGCCGGCGATCTGTTGGGTGAAGCGCAGGCAGGCCACATGAAGCTGATCGGCATCGATCTTTATCAGCATCTTCTAGAGTCCTCGATCCGCGCGGCGCGCGGAGAGGACGTCGAGCGGTGGAATCCAGAGCTTCATCTTGGCATCGAGGGCAGGCTAACCGAGGACTGGCTGCCGGACGAGGAGCTTCGAGTTACGCTCTACTGCCGTCTCGCCCGTATCGAGGATGCAGAGAATCTCCGGGCGTTCGCCGATGAACTCGAGGACCGGTTCGGAACAATTCCGGCTGATGCCGAAACGCTGCTCAGGATCGCCCGCATTCGAATCGCCGCGCGCGCTGCGCGTGTGGCCCGCATCGACGCCGGACCGGCTGCGATCGCTCTGACTTCTCGCGGAGACCTCTTAAGCAAAATAGATGGCCTTGGTCTGAAACGAAAGAAGCAGCGGTGGCTGCTCAGCGAGCGGATCGAGGATCCGGTCACCCGGCTGGCCCGGGTGGAGAAATTGGTCGAGGCGCTTGGTGGTCACGAGGCGTCAGGGGCGCGATCAAACGGCCGCTAGCTTCCATCGCCCTTGGACGCGAGAGCTCATGCTCGCAGCTCACACGTCGATTTGCCGGCTGAGCGCTGCGTTTAAGCGAGCCGACTTTCATCCATCCTGATCAACGACCGCTATTAGGTGTGCCGTTTAGAATGCTAAACGGCGAGAAGCGGTCGATAGCTGACGTGGCGGTTAGGACCCAGAGGCGACATCCAGTGGTATCCGAGCCCTGCCGCAAAACGGACGTCGGTTCAGCTCTCGACGTTTGCTCGTATGATCAGAGCAGCACAGATACGCCGTGAGCCCGTATCAGCCTAACGGCGCCTATCTCAGGCAGAAGCTCTCGTCGGCGCTACCGGAAGATGGCGTAAGCCATCCCGTCGATCGGGAACGACGCTGTCCGACTACCGGGTCTGATTATCATATTCGGAAACAAAACGAGTGGCTCAACAGACGTGGGCCCGTTTGCAGAACCGGCAGACTTTTTGCGGAGCACGACAGCAAAAGTTCTGCTGCTACACAGCAGTCCACAATTCGAACGGCTGCTCGAACTTGCAGTAGCAATCGACTATTCGAACTTAACGTGAGGGAGCGGGAAAACGCACGAATCTCGCTCCCTCGCGTTGTAAGAGTAGTAGTCAAAAACTTGTTTACGGCACCCTGGCACCGCGTCCGAAGAGGAAGCCCAGGGCCAGCACGATGACCGCCACGATTAAAAGCATTTTTGCGAGGTCGGCCGAGAGACCCGCCACACCTCCAAAACCCAAGAGCGCGGCAACGACTGCCACGACGGCAAATATTATAGCCCAACGGAACATCGTCATCTCCTCGCCAAAACACTACGTCGATCGCTTACCGATCCAATAGTCAAACAGGCATGGTGTTACGATGTTCCAGCGCGGCGACCCGGAACCGAAATGAGCGGCGCGGTAACGTCGCCGGGTGCTAGGGTTTCATGACGACGAAGTTGGGAAACCTCGAACTCGATACATTCGCGTAAAGTCATAAACGCTCGCCGTATCGACTGCTATCGGCAGCGAGGTCGTCGATCCCGCGAGGTCTCCAAGGCGGGATCGTCGACAGCCTACGTGCGAGCAGATCCGTGATACCTGCTACGAGCGGAAGAAGTTCGGACGGATGCAGACCCATTTTTAGATCAATCGCTGCACTACCGTCCGTTACTCGGTCGGCGCGGAAGGTCTCTTTCGACAAGAGATGATCGCGACGCTCAGACGCCCGCTCAATTTTTCGGAGAAGGCTAAGCTGTCGGCCTCGGACGATGACCCTTATCAGTCATCTTCTCGCCCTGATTGTATAGTTGCCGCGACATAATGCCTTCTGCCACCATGCTTAAGGTTTTAATCCTTTTGCCATATTGAGATGTGCGGTAACTGTCGGCACCAAGTCGGTTGCAAATGTCTTGAGCGCCGGTACATCGCCGTTCGCTGCATAATCGCGCAGTGCTGCGAGAGTCATTTCGTGCCCGCCGCGCTGTGCATCGATATAGGCGGTGTCAAACGCGGGACCGTTAGTCGATTTCAATGTATCGAGCTTAGCCTGTTGTTCGGCCGTAGGTGTCGGATCTGGCTTGATCGCGGGGCTGACCGATGCCGCTGCGGTCTTAAGTTTGCCGGTAGAGTCGGTGTGTGCGGTGATCATCGCCTTCGCAAACCTTTTGACGTTCGCTGACGTCGATTTGTCCAGTGCGAGCTTCGAGCTTTCGATCTCGAATGCGTCGCTGGATGCCGCCTTATTGGCGAACTCCTGACCCGGTGCGAGAAGCGGCGGAGGCGCTTCGGCTGCCGCAACATTCGTTGTCGTATTGGGCGAGGGCGCTGCCGTGTCCTTCTTGCTGCCGCAGGCGCCGAGGCTCAAGGCGGTGGCTCCCAAAAGCACGATCGACACGCGGTTCATGGCCAGCTCCCTCATCCTGTTCGTCAGCCAGCTTACAACGAGTCGTGGGACGCGACCGTTCCCGGCAACCGGTGGAGGAGCTATCCGGTCCGTGAGCCGTTTTTCGAACGCGAGCGCCCATGTTCTTAGACCGGTAAAGGATCAACGGATGAGCATCTTTGGTAATATTATGGGAAAGATCTTCGGCAATGGCCATGCGCAATCGCGCTCGGCTCCGAGTGCACCCGCCGATCCCGCGCCGTCGGCTGCGCCCGCTGCGGCTCCTGCACCAACGGCGGCCCCGGCCCCGGCCTCGGCACCCGCCGCCCAGCCAGTCGATGTCGGGGCCGTGTTGGCGGAAATGGCGAACGCTAAGGGCGGGGGCGGCAACTATAAGGTCTCGATCGTTGACCTGCTCCGGCTGCTCGATCTCGATTCGAGTCTCGAGGCTCGCAAGGAGCTTGCCGACGAGCTCGGCGTCCATGCCGGCGAGCCCGGCACGGCCGAGCAGAACATCGCGCTTCACAAGGCCGTTATCGCTAAGCTCGCTGAGAATGGCGGGATAGTTCCCGACAGCTTGCGCGGCTGAGCGTGGAGGCCGACGTCGTCGCCGCCGCGCAAGCGCTGCTCGGTGCCAACATCGAACCCATCACCTTGGCTGGGGGAGCATTCCATCCATAAGGGTTGGTGCGAACGACCCGTGCATATCCTGCGTTAAACCAGCGTCCCTTGTGCAGCCTCCGGAGGAAACACGCGCGTTACTGGCAGGCTGCCTTTGGGCAGGACGCCGAGTACATCCTGCGCCGGCACGGTCGCATCGAGCCAGTCTACCCAACGTTTGCGGGGCAGCGGGATGATCTGCCGGTGATGATATGGCGCGATGTCGTCGCCCGGCTCGGTCGTCAGCATGGTGAAGGCTTCGCCGAACTTTGAATCGGAACGCCAGATACCGGCAATGCAGAACCAGTCATGATCCTTCATTGTGAACAGCCACTTCGTTTTGCGGCTCTGGCTCGGCATCGGATCGGTGAATTCATAGAAGCCGTCGGCGAGGATCAGGCAGCGGCCGCTGGCGAACTGGCGACCTTCGGAGCGAAAATTATAGACCGGCTTGCCGCCTTGGCCAGGCCAACTCCACTTGCGGTTAACCAGCTCACCCAAGCTGCGCTTCCCGTTGGCCCCGCGTACGATCGGCGCGATGTCACCAATCTTGATATCCTCGCGCGCCGCAACATTGGGTGTGCCTTCGGGCATCCTGATCTTGATCTTCGATTCCGAGAAGTCCTGGACGATCGAGGCGATATCGAGTTCTAGCTTGTAATCGTTGCACATGGGACGCTGCGCCTTCGTTGCGACTAAGGTGGTTCATATCATGTTCCAAGCATGGGCTCGCCCACGCCCTTCGCGTCGAATGGCCCACTTGGGAGCCGCCGCGCCATCATCCGGCAGAATCCGGACGACGCCAACGAATTCGAGATGATCTAGGCGGCCTGGGACACGGACCCACGCTTCAGCGACGATGTCGCTTATCGCTTCGTCCGCTCGAAAGGCCGCATTGTCCTCGCCATCGCTGCCTAATTTCCACCAGTGAATTTCATACGACCGTCGGCGACAAGCGCTACCGGGTGAAACGCGATGAGGGCAATCATTTCTCCCTCGCCGGTATCCGGCAGCCGGCGATGGGCAACGGACCGTTCCACTACCGCGTCATTACAGTTGCCGCCAATCCTGAGGTCGCGCGCGATCAGGATCGACACGGCGCAATCATTCACCGCCAGCAGGTCATGCCGTGGCTCAACCGCACCATTCTTGAAGTCGGCCTGCTCGCATCGCCGGCGGCGCTTTCGTCATCGAAGAGATTGGCGCGATCGTTGATTTGATTTCGCCACGTGAGTTCCTATCTAAGCATTTGAAACCGCACGTTGTACGGAGGTGGTATGGCCAATGGCTGGGCGCCCGATGGCGCCGTGCAGGATCAAATCGATGACACTGTGAAAGACGCGGTCTTGCGCGCACGGGGCATGATGCCTTCCGGCGACGGTAGCGACGAATGCGACGATTGCGGCGAGGATATTCCGGCTGCCCGGCGCGCCGCGCTTCCGGGCACGCGGAGGTGCGTCGCCTGTCAAGCCAAGCGCGACGCGACCCTTCGCAGCGTTGGCATCAATCGGCGCGGCAGCAAGGACAGCCAGCTGCGGTAAGCGACCGCGCCGCCCCTTTTGCCTGCACATTTTGGCGAGAGCTCGGGCCCCCACGACCGAATCTGCATGGGGATCGGCAAAGCTGCCATACGCCGCGGCGCCGCAACGGTCGGCGCCGTCCGGCAAATGTCCCAGTCCGGACCCTTCGGATAAGCGCCGACTACAACGAAATCCTTGCTCGCCGTGATGTAGGGATGCCCGTGCCGGTGGGAAGAAGGACAGTATCGCCTGTTTAGGCCCGCATGTCCTCTCCGGCTGGATCGCTGATCGGCAGCGTCGCTGAGCCGGCCATAACGCCCGGTGCCTCATGCGCGGTCGAGTAATCATGATGATCGTCGCACAGCCATCGCGCCATTGCGGCGACCAGCCCTTCTTCGAGGGCTGTCTCGAATGCATTGGCTGTCGCCTCGGAAGATCGCTCGTCTATCGCGCGGCAACAGGGGATTACCGTCAGCTTGGAATTTTTCGGACCATGCTTGGGAAGCGTGAATTCTCGATCCTCATAGCGATGCTCCCACTTGGCTGGATGCGGTTGGCTTCCGGCGGCGTTTCGGTTTCTCGGCCAGCTGGACCCATACTGGGGCATGGTCGCTGGTTTTCTCCCAGCCCCGGACTTCGACATCGACCTGTGCATCGGCCAGGCGGTCAGCCAGCGTTGGGCTTAAGAGGATATGGTCGATGCGAAGTCCGGCGTTGCGCGCATAGGCGTTCCGGAAATAATCGAAGAACGTGTAGATGATTTCGCCCGGATGGAGCGTGCGGAGCGCGTCGGTCCAGCCTTGATCAAGCAGCCGGAAATAGGCCGCCTTCACCTCCGGCGCGAACAGAGCGTCGTTGAGCCATCGTTCGGGTTTGTAGACGTCGAGATCGGTCGGCATCACGTTGAAGTCGCCGGCAAGCATGACCGGCAGCCCTGTTTCAAACAGGCCCGCGGCATGCTCGATCAGCCGCTCGAACCATCTGAGCTTGTAATCGAACTTTGGGCCTGGCCGCGGATTGCCGTTGGGCAGATATAGTCCGCCGATGAGGATGCCGTTGACCGCTGCCTCGATATAACGGCTTTGGTTGTCATCGACTTCGCCGGGAAGCCCGCGCCGTGTCTCGTGGATCTCGCCGACACGGCTGAGGATCGCGACACCGTTCCAACTTTTCTGTCCGTGCCAGATCGCGTCATAGCCCAGATCGCGGATCGCGCTCAGCGGAAATTTCTCCTGCGGCGCCTTCAACTCCTGCAACACGACGATGTCAGGCTGGCGTTCGGCCAGCCAGCGGAGCAGAACGGGCAGGCGGCCATTGATGCCGTTCACGTTATAGGTCGCGATGATCACAGGTCGGGAAGGATCTGATCGGCGCGCCCCCAATGGGCAAGATTCTTCGACGCCGCGCGCTTCACCATCTCGGCTCCGTCGCCGATATGCCAGTGCGATGGCGTATGGAGGTCACGCAATTCCTCCCAGGTCAGCGGTACCGCGATCGGCGCATTTTCGCGGGTCCGCGCGCTATAGGGCATCACTGCGGTCGCGCCGCGCTGGTTGCGCAGATAGTCGATGAAAATCCTGCCGGAGCGCTTCGCCTTGGCCAGCGCCGCGGTGAAGCGGTCGGGCTCGGCTTGTGCGAGCGCCAGGGCAAAGCGATGCGCGAAGTCCTTCACCACCGGCCATTCGGCCGAGGGAGTGAGGGGCGCGATGACGTGAACTCCCTTGCCCCCGGTGACCATGGGGAAGGTCGTGAGCCCCATTTGGGCGAGAACGTCGTGAACATGGAAGGCCGCCGAAACGACGTCCCCGAACTCCAAACCCTCGTCGGGGTCGAGATCGAACACCAAGCGGTCGGCCTTCTCGACATCCTCGATCCGCGCGCCCCAGCCATGAAACTCGATCGTGCCCATCTGCACGCAGGTCAGCAGGCCGGGTGGCGTATCGACGAACAGATAGGGCTCCTCATGGCCGTCCTTCTCGCGGATGCCGACCTGCCTGACGGCGTCGCCAAAACTTCCGGCGTCATGCTTTTGGAAGAAGCATTTCTTGGACCGTCCCTGCGGACACCGCACCAGACTCATCGGTCGGCTGCCTACCCAGGGAAGCATGATAGGCGCTACGATCTCGTAATAATCAGCGAGCTGTCCTTTGGTGAGATTGCCCTCTGGAAAGATTATTCGATCGCGGTTGCTGATCTTGATGCCGCTGCGTGCCGGGGCAGTCGCGACGGCGACCGCAGTTTCGGTCTCGAGCACCACAGCTTCGGGCTTCTTGTCCTCGCGCAAGCCGAGATAGCTCGGGTGACGCAGCACACCCTCATCGGTAAACTCGACATAGGCAATCTCAGCAACGAGCCGGGGCTCGATCCAGTGCGCGCCGCGAACGGCGGCCCGTGGCGCGTCGACCGTCGGACCTTTGCGCGCGAGCGGCGCCATGATTTCCATGAGCCGCTCGATTTCACCGGCGGTGAAGCCGGTGCCGGCCTTTCCGGCATAACGGAGCCTGCCATTCTCGTTGACGCCCAACAGCAACGAGCGGAACCCACGCTGCTTGTCCGAGGGCGTCCAGCCGACAATGACGAACTCCTGACGGCGGATGCACTTGGTCTTGAGCCATGAGCCCGAGCGTGCGCCGATATAGCGTGCGTCGGCGCGCTTCGAGATCACCCCCTCGAGGCCCGCCTTGCAAAAGCTGGCGAGCAGCTTTTCGCCATTGCCGACGATGTGATCGGAATAACGGATACGGCCCGAACCGTCGCCGATCAACGCGGCCAGCTTTTCCTTTCGCTCGATCAGCGGCAACCGGGTCAGGTCCTCACCGTCCAGTTCGAGCAGGTCAAATGCGAAATAGTCGATCGTCTCCGGATGGCTCTTAAGCGCAGCCTGCAAGGCCTGAAAGCTGGTGCGGCCATCGGCGAGAGTCACGACGGCCTCGCCGTCGATCAACGCGCTGCCGATGCTCAGCGTCAACGCCTCGGCGATCAGGCCGGCGAACCGATCCGACCAGTCGAGCCCCGAGCGCGTATAGGCGCGTCCCTCCCCGCCACCGATCGCGATGAGCGTTCGATAGCCGTCATATTTGAGCTCGTGCAGCCAGCGGTCGCCAGGCGGGACATGATCGACGAGCGTGGCAAGCTGGACGGGCAGAAAGGCCGGCAGAACACTCGGCGTCCTTCGCCGGCGGGGCGGCGCGGCGGTCGGCATCTTTTTGGGCGCGGTCGCGACTAATGACGCTTTCTTGCGGGCCTTGGGCTTGGGCAACGCCTTACCCGCAGCAATCTCCTCCATCGTGCGCCCGCTGTCGATGCTGGTAAGATGGGTGCCGACAAGATCGTCTGAGCCGCCGGCGAAGTCATCTTGGACCTTGCGCAGGATCCAATTCTCACCCTTCTCCTTACCGCGCGGCTTCAGGCGAAAAAGTATCCACTCCCCCTGCATGCGCCGGCCGTGAAGGATGAAGTGAAGATGACCTTCGGGAAGCGTTTTGCTGGGGTCCTTGCCGGGCACTGATTCCCAGGTGCCGTTGTCCCACAGCATGACGGTGCCGCCGCCATATTCGCCCTTGGGAATGGTGCCCTCGAACCGGGCATAATCGAGCGGATGATCTTCGGTACGGACCGCGAGACGCTTGTCGTCGGGGTTGCTGCTGGGGCCGCGCGTGATGGCCCAGCTGACCAAGGTGCCGTCGAGTTCGAGGCGGAAGTCATAATGCAGGCGCGAGGCCGCATGCTTCTGCACCACGAACCCATTGCCGGTCGTCGGCTCGGTGGCGCCGGCCGGCTCGGCCGTGCGGGCAAAATCGCGCTTCTCGCGATATTTGGCGAGGCGCTGTTCTGCCGAGGTGATGGTCGCTGTCGCGGCTCGTGCCATGCTGATTCCGATCGTTCCCTCAATCCCTGCCGGCACGGACTCGTTCCCCGCGCGACTATTCGCTGATCTTGCGGACGAAACGATAGCTCGCTTGTTCGAACGTCAACGAGCGGAAGAAATTGTGGCTGTTGTTGATCGTGATATCGCTCATCGCCTCGACCTGCTGACAGCCGGCCTTGGCCAAGGCGGTCTCTGCCGCCGCCAGCATCGCCGTTCCGAAGCCGCGGCGACGGTGCGCTTTATCGACAACCAGCGCGGTCAGTCGCCCGATCGCCCCGCGATGGACGGTCGCGACGACGGCCCAGCCGCAACATCCGACGATCTCGCCCAGTTCGGCAACGACCATACCGGCCTTGGCCTTACGAACGATGGCAAGATGATCGGCGACTTCCGCGCCCTTCAGCGATATGCCACCGAGCTGGCTGAGAAGCGTCGCCAGCGCATCGGCATCGTCCATCGTAGCTGCGCGAACGCGCAACTCTGGTGCGGGCATCGGTTCGGGATCGTGCTGGGGCTCTGGCACGACTTTCGGCACGAGCCGAAGAGACGGCTTAGGACGCGCCTCCACGGTCGGTGTCCGGACCGGATTTGATTTTTCTCGTTTTCGCGGCGCTTGACGATCTCGCAGCGCCGCTTTGACGCGGCGGCGGATGGGGGCATCACCTTCGTCCGGCTCGGACGGGCGGGGTTTGTCTTTGAGCACAGGTCGGTCGGGCGTCGTATCAGCCGACTGCTTCCACGTGCTTTGCTCGCTGCTACGAAGATAATCCTGAATGTCGTCGGCGCTCGCGGTCAGCTCATCGTCGCCGATGCCGAGCAGCGCCGCACCGCTCGCATCGGTCAGGCCATATTTGCCGAAATCTCCGGTGCCGGGTTTGCGCCGCCGCGACTTGACCAGCTTCAGCCCGCGATGCTGGGCCATCTCGCGAAGTTGCTCCGCGCTGACCTCAGCCATGCTGCTGTCGCCTCGTCACGACAGCACGCACGAGCCTGCACAAATCGGCTTGGCGTCTCGGAGAAAAGAGGTGCTGACCCGACCGGAACGGCGCGCGGTGCCATGCGCTTTTCCAGACATGCGCGCGCACCGCTTTCTCAAATCTACGATGATTGACCGCATTGGCTATGATGACGACACTGGCATCCTGTCGATCTCGTTCCGCGACAGCGGCAAATATCTCTATCACGAGGTACCGGCCGTCATCTTCGAGGCCTTTTGTCAGGCGCTGTCGGCGGGCACCTTCTTCAATGAGCGGATCAAAGACCGTTTCCGCTGCGTGCGCGATCCCGAGCGGCGGCGGTTCGGACCAAATGCCTGAGCGGTCAGGCTTCGCCGAGCGCACGATAAACGGACATCAGATGACGTGAGGCGACGGCGCGAGCGCGGGGTGAGCGGATCGTCGCCTCATTGGTCTCGTGCAGCATGGTCAGCATGTCGAGGACGTCCTGACGGGGTGTGCCGGTTTCCCGCAGATGCGTACCGATCAACGTCAGGAGGTTGGCCCAAAGCGTGATCGCGCCTTCAGCAAACGCGGCCTCATCGTCGACTGGTACTGCTGCCGTGTCCATGCCGTTCGCCACAAGTCAGGCCCGCTTGCGCGCGGCCGGTTTGGCGGCCGGTTTGCCTGCAGCCTTCTTTGCGGCCGGTTTCGGAGCGGCTTTGCCTGGCTTCTTTGCCGCCGCCTTCGACCCGCCGCCCGAAGAGCCGAGCGAGTTTTTGAGCGCGGCCATCAGGTCGACGACATTGGAGCCCCGTGAGTCGCTGCCTTTGTCGTCACTCTCGATGTTGAGCGTCTTGCCCTTCTTTTTGCGCTCGATCAGGTCCTTGAGTGCGTCGGCATATCGATCGTGGAACTCGCTTGCATCGAACTTGCCGGTCTTCTTGTCGATCAGCGTGGTGGCCAGATCGAGCAACTCCTCGTCGGGATCGGCATCGCCAATCTCGCGGAAATAGCTCGTCGCTCTGTTGACTTCGTCAGCATAACGCAGCGTCTCCATCACCATGCCGCGTCCGCATGCCTTGATGCTGACGACATATTCCCGACCGCGCATCGCGAGCTGGCCGAGTCCGATCTTGCGTGTGCGGCGGAGCGCCTCTCGCAGGACGATGAAGGCTTCCTCGGCGAGATCGTCGGCGGGCACGACATAATAAGGCTTCTCGAAATAGATCGCGTCGATGTCGTGGCTGTCGACGAACTGCGTCAGCTCAAGTGTCTTCTTGCTCTCCAGCTTGACGCCCTCGATCTCGTCATCGTCAAGCAGGACATATTCGCCCTTGGAATATTCGAAGCCCTTCACGATTTCGTCGAGATCGACCGGGCCGATCCCTGGCACGACCTTTTCATATTTGATGCGCTGGCCGGACGGCTCATGGATCTGGTTGAACGCGATCGTGGCCCCGCTGCGAGTGGCCGAATAAATTTCGACGGGAATGGAAACCAGTGCCAGTCGGATCTGACCTTTCCAATAGGGACGCGCAGCCATCGATCTTCCTTCGCACCAAACACGCCATCGCGTTCCAATCCCTGAGGCCGACATTAGTTCTCACCCGACGCCTTTTTATCCAAGTGCTGAGCGGACTTCCGCCTACCGTCGACGCCATCCCGTGAAACGAGGTGCGCATGGCATCTCATCACAGGGACAGATTGGCCGTCGATTGGCTCGAAATGATGAGCAGCGCGGAGGGCATCCGAGTTCGCCCCACGGTCATCTCTTCTGCCAGGGCGGTTGATCCCACGGGCAAGCCTCAATGGGGACGCCGGTGGCGGCCGTTTCCCTTCGAGCCACATCGGAGAACGAGTGTCCTCAATACCGGCGGTCTGCCGCTGGTGGTCATGACATCGATGGCCCAGATCGGTTTCGTCCGAACTGCCAGCTTATCCCGTCTGCCCTCATAAGACCGCTGACTGACGTGCCGATCTGCCTCTCGAGCACGGGCCGCCAGGGAACGAGCGTGAATTCGCGGGATTGTTCGACGAGTGCATAGCGGCTGCCGAGCAGGTCGATACGCCGCGTCAGCTGGCCCGCGACGACCATGCCGTTCGCTGACTCGACGAAAGGCTTTCCCAACTCTTCGGCAAGGCGCTTCGCCGCGCTGGCCAGTTCCGCCCGCTGCAGGACTTGGAGGGCTTGGGGACGGAGGCGTATGGTCCCGACGTCAAGATCAGCGAGCTCCTGTTCGACCAGCCATTGTCGTCGTGCAGCGATGGCGGCGCGAACGTCGCGCCCAAAGCCTGAGTCGCGAAGCGGGACGGGGGAGGCCGTTTCAATCTCATGATCCAGCCACGTCACTGCCCGGGCTTGCTCCAACTGGAACAGCGGCGCTGAGGACAGTGTCTCAATAGAGACCGGCCGATCGCGTAGGCTGCGCGCGACATAGGAAACCGCTCGGTCGAGATGGTCCGCTGCGATTGACCAGCTCCCATCGGGTCCACGTTCGACGTCCACGCCACCCCGGCGCATGGCTTCGAGCCGGCGCACATGCGTTTCTGCAAAGGCATATGTGGCACGGCGATCGTGACGAAGATGGGCCTCGATCGAATAGCGGCCGGCATTCGCTGCAGCGATGTCAACAATCGTCCGATCAGTGTCGGTGATACCAGACGTCCGCGCGGCAATCCGGACGATCGATCCCTCCGGCGTCGGCTCGGTGAGATCGCCACGGCCGATATCCAGATAATGGACCCGCCCATCCACTCCATCGACGATCAGGTAATGACGGTCGCGATGCTCGTCGGATAGACCGCGGTGGACGATGCGCCCGATGATTGGCTCGGTGAGGGCATCATGGATGCGATGATCGACGCCGGCTCGTGCGAGCTGCCGGGCGGCCAATTCCCGTTGCATCGTGCGGATGATATCGCCGCGTTCGCCCATCCGGCGCAGCGTGTCTTCAAGGCCGTCGGCCAGCTGCCAACGTCCGTGCCCGAGATCCTCCGCCAATCCCATCGCACCGAGCTTGCGAAGGCGCCCGGCGGCGATCGATTGCTGGAACGGATCCTTGCCCATCGCGGTCGTGACCCGGTCGTCATCCATCGTCCGTATAAGGCGACGATCGATCGCGGTCAGTCGTTCCTGTTCGACATCGTGCCGCAGGCGTCCTTCGATTTCCCGATCCGTACGAGGCCCGAGGTCTACCGTGACCAGCTCGGCGGCACGCTCGCGAAATCCGTGCGCGATATATTCGCGAGCGATGATCAAATTCCCGCCTCGATCATCGACGCCGCGCAGCATGATGTGGGTGTGCGGCTGGTCGGTGTTGAAGTGATCGACGGCGACCCAGTCCAGCTTCGTACCGAGGTCGTGCTCTGCCTGCGTCATCAGCCGGCGGACATAGGGCTTCAGATCGGAATATTCGGCGCCGTCTTCGGCCGACACGATGAAGCGGAACTGGTGACGATCGCCGGCACCCCGCTCGAGGAAGGCGTTACCACTCGCCTGGTCCGTGGTCGGCCCGTAAAGCTCGCCCGGCGCACCGTCGCGGGTGACGCCATCGCGCTGAATATAGCGCAGATGTGCCTTGGCCCCAGCGCCGCCGTTGCCGCCCAGCCGAACGAGCCTGGTTTTCACGATCGCGCGGCGCGCGCGAAGGCCGGAGAACCTATCCCGGCTCGACAGCAAGCGTCCGATGCTCGCGCCACGGCCGATCCTGCTGCCGTCAAAACGCTGATTGACGATCCCAGTTCGACGCCCAGCCAGCCGTGCGGCTGCCAGGATGCGACCACCGTATCGAAACGCCTTCTTTGCCGACTTGCCGGCGGCGCTTTTGCCGAGTTTTGGCGTAAACTCTTCGTCGTTGCTCATCGCGCCGGGGCCCGGGCGAAAGAGAGAAAACGAGGTGGTTTGAGCAGAAACCCGCGACCCGCCAGAGGCTTGTCTCGCCGCTTTAAGCGTATGTCTCGAGAAAAAATGATGTGCAGACAAGGATTTGGGCAGGTCTGCGAGACACTGCCTTTATCTTGTTTTCCCTCGCTCCCGATCCTGCTCCCTTTGAATGCCCTATGCAGATGGACGCGGCCGGACCGCCGACATCGCCCAGCTCCTTGACGATCCGGCGCGCCATCGACGCTCTCAGTGGTCTGGGGAACGGCCCTATGGGACATTATCATGCCGTACGAAGAGCGTGGCGGCCCGCGCTGCCGAACCTTGCGAGACGGGCGGAAGGCTATTCTCTCTGCGGACCGCAAACAGCATGTCGCGCGGTGGCTCGGCGGTCGCGTCTGGGACAATTTGGTCGCGTCCGACGATGCCGTCGAGATAGACAATGGTCTCGCGCGGGAGCGTGCGCGCGGTCGCGAGATGTTCGGAAAAGCGACCTGGTCCGGCGTGATAGGCCGCGAAGAGGCCCGGATAGCCGAAGCGATCGTACATCATGCGCAGGAAGAAGGTTCCGGCCAGGATATTGTCGCGCGGATCGTCGGGATTGGTCCCGAGGCCGAGCTTGAGGCGTACCGATTCCCACGTGTCTGGCATGAGCTGCATCAAGCCGATGGCCCCTGCTGGACTGCGGATCGGCCGTCCGTTCAACCGGGTCTGGCCATTGCTTTCGGCCCGCATCACGCGCTCGATCCAGGCTGCTGGAATGCCGAAGCGATAAGACGCTTCGGTGATAGCGGACGTCCAGTCGCCGACCGATTCCGCCCGGCCGGGGCTCGCGATCGCCAACGCGAACAGCGCTGCCGCGGCCTTCAGCGACGCCACAGCTGGGTCGCCTTCCCGACAATGTCCGGGCCTTCCGTCGGACCGAAATAGCGGCCGTCGAACGACGCAGGATGGTCCATGAGCAGGAAAAGCTCTCGCCCGCGCAGGACGATACAGGCGTGCCACATCGGCATGGGCCTGCCTCGACCGTCCAGCGCCCTGCGCATGGCGGTCCGGCGGCCGTTGACGAAGATCGTCTGTCCGCGCGCGCAGATTTCGTCGCCTGCAACAGCGGCGACGCGCTTCACGAGCGGCACGTTCAAAGGCAGATAATGGCGCCCGGCGGCGAATTGCCGATAGCGTTCTGGCAGCCGCGCGATCACCATCTGGCCCGGCTCCACGGGGACGTCGGGCGTCACGCGATAAAGCCCGATCGGGGCGCTGGCGCTCGCATTCCAGACCAGGCGAGGCGCTGGCGAGTGCGCCGCTGGGAGCAGCGTCGCGCACACGCCCATGGCGATGATCGCAGCGTAGCGCGCTATGCGCGTGCGCCGGATTTTGGCGGCAGCAAGCGCCTCGCCCCAAGCCAGCAAAGGGGCGTCGCTGGTGCGGCGGCGGTGCATGCTCATCGGTCGAGCTCGCGCGCGCGATGCGCGTCCGACCAGGTGTCGAGATCGTCGATATGATATTGGATATAGCGGCTGTGACGGCGAAAGGTCGGTCCGTTGCCGCTGCGCCGGAGACGCTTGAGCAGGCGCCCCGACATTTTGAGATAGGCAGCCGCCTGGTCGGTATTGAGAAAGGGCGAGCCGCGTTTGGCGCGGTTCGCGCGGGCAATATCGTCGTCCGTGTCCATCACGCAATCTCCCGGTGGCGGAGGCCGCATCTGGGCGGCTGCGTCACCGGGGATGCGCGACGAGGCACTGCCCAGGGAGTGTCGAAGACGCCGGCGTCGAATTCGACACCCTTCATGTCCCTTTGCCCCAAGGGGGTCAGACGCCCGGCCGGCGAAAGGGGGAAACCCCGCGCCGGGGGGCGCGGGGTCGGTCGTTTCAACGCGACCAGATGAGCTTGAACATATCATTCTCAGCGGGCGTCAGGGTTGCGTAGATCGGTGCCGGGAATGACGGATCGTCGAACTTGAGGCTTAGATATCCGGCGCCGCTGTCGCGTGCCGCCTTCGTCCAGCCCGCGCCGAATTCGACCCCGCCGGCGCTGACACGGTGGTCGGGGGACTTGTCGTGATCGCGTTCGGCGGGTCGGATGACGGCCTTGACCCGGAGGGTGAGGGTGCGGATTTCGCCGGTATAGATGCCGTCCTTGTCGCGCGTGAAAATGCCGATCTGTGCCATGATAATCTCCATTCGATGCCCGAAGCCGCCCCATGCGGCCTCGATGCGGTTGGCAGGCCGCGGGCCGGACGATGGGCACCCGGCCCATCCCGTAAGGGATGAGAGCCGGGCCGAAGCGAAGCGGAGGACGGCCGGGAGCCGAGCTTCTTGTTTCGCGAGGAGGGCGCGGTTCCCGCGCCGGGGAAGAAGGTCGGCGGAGCCGTTGCCCGTCGAAGGACGGCCCGCGGCAGACCGCAATCAAGAGAGGTCGCTGGGCGGCTCGCCGCCGTGAATGGCAGGGGCGTCTGGTTCACGGGTCGGTTCGCGATCGGCACAAATCGGCATGGACGCGAGGTCGAACGTGAAGGCGCTCCCGCATTGGCTTTTCTAACCGATGGAGGATAGATCCGACGCTTGGGGGACATCGGCAGTGACGGTATTGGATCAGGTGCGCGCGCTCATCGAACGGCTCTCACCGGCGCCTGTCTGTGACGATTGCATCAACGACAGGCTCGACCTTTCACGGTGCGAGCGTGCGGATCACAAGAGCCAGGAATTGGCAGGTACCGCTGGTTTCGAGCGACGGATCGACGCCTGTGCGTTGTGCGGTGCGACCACGAAGGTGACCCGCGCCAAGGTGCGCTGATCGCGACCGGGACATGCGAGACAAAACGCCTGGGTTAGTTTCACGTCTGACAGTAGCGCGGCTTGAACCATGATACGTTCTCGCTGGTCGCGCGCCGTTCTGCACGAGGCGGCTCATATTCGGGAGCCTGATCCATGCACACGACGTGTGCCTTGACGCCGCCGCGCGGACGATCGAGGATCGCCTGTCATTCGTCGCAAGAAGGGGCGCCAGTCGGCTTCGAACAAGCCGAAAAGATGCAGCACGGTCCATGACCACCGGACCGCTGAGCCATTGGCGCAAATCTGACGTTTTCGGATGAGGAAAGCCGGTCGACCCGCGTCCATCGTGCCGGTAGCAAGGCTATCGTGGACATGACGCGCGATCGTGAATTATGGGCGCGTGCCGCGGCTTTGCTCCGCCGGCATGGCGAGGAAGCACCGAAAGTCGTGGCCGAACGGGTTGGTGCGTTGGCACTCGAAGGCGATGAGGAAGAGATCGCGGTATGGCTCGCGATCGCAACCCGCATGGACCAGTTGCGAGGGGATCCGGACGTTGACCTTCAGCACTAGAGCGCTCCGATGAATCAGTCCGCCACGGGTGTTGTCTATCCTATCCAATGCCTGGCGCGGCAGCGACAATGATAAACTCGTGCCGCGACCGCGTCGCTGCACGGCGCCCGAGTTTGCTCTGGTGGCACGCTTGCCGTCGTCCAGCTCTCCCGCGTCTGTTTCGAGATTGTCCGCCGCTCAAGGAGCGAACCGGTATCGGCCAGGACTCCGGTTTTGCTTCAAAAGCTCGCGCGCCGGAGCCGAAGGCGGAGGCGCGCGCCAGCCCAAAGGAGCCCGCTTGCGGGACTCAGGCCCGTCCTCGCTTGAGGACGGGCCCGGCCGGTCGGTGTCCATGCTGGCGCCTTTCATCTGCCCGGCGGCAGCGGATCCTCCGGATCGGTTCCGGTTTGGGCCGCGCGGCGCAGCAGCCGCTCGGCCCAGAGGATCGAGCCGGCGCGGCGCGCGGTATCGGCCCATTGCGACAGCCGAACCAAGGGTTCGAAACCGAGATCGCGCTCGATCCAGAGGCCATAAGGCAGGCGGATCGCCCTCAATTCCGAAAGGCTGAACGACCCGAGTTCCGGGCATCCGAAGCCGAAGTCGGTAAGCCCGAACAGAGTGTCGCCGTCCTCGTCCAGTTCGGTCGCGAGCCACGTCGCCGCGCTCAAGGGATTGAAGAATTTGACCACGGGCGACGGGTCGAAACGCCGGCTGGCAACATCGGCCCTGCGCCGCGCGTCGTGATTGGTACGGAGCTGCGCGCGCAGTTCGGGCGGCAGGGTGATCATGCCACGATCCTTCCGGCTGCCTGCTGTTCCTGCGCATCGCGGTGGCGCGACAGAATCCACTCGGCCGCCTTGGTGGCGGCGCTCGCCGCGCGAAAGATCGCGCGATTGTCCTCGCGCAAGACCTCCAACCACGTGCCGATATAGTCGGCATGGCGGACGGTGGGCACGATGCCGAGCTCTGCGCAGAGGAAAGCCGATCCCATCTCGGCGACCAGTTCCTCGCGCGCATAATCCTTGCTGCCGAAGGGATTGGTCAGGTTGCGTCCCAGCCGCTTGGCATGGCCGGTGGCGTGGGTCAGTTCGTGCAGGCAGGTTCGGTAATAATTGATCTGGTCGAAGAAAGCGGGCTGCGGCGGCACGGCGACGAAGTCCTCGCTCGGCACGTAGTAAGCGCGATTTCCGCCGATGCTGAAATCGACACCCGATGCCGCGATCACCTGTTCGGCAATGGGTATGATCTCGCGCTCGGGCAAAGGTGCAGGATCGCCGGCGAGGTCAGACCGCAATCCATCGCACTGAGCGACATTGAAGACGGTGAAGCGCTTTAAGAACGACACGGCGCGGGCGTCGTCGCCATCGCGAGCCGCGCGTTCCTTTTCGGCTTCGGGCGTGAAGCGGTCAGCATAGACGACGCATTGCCCATGCTCGCCCTTGCGGACGCAGCCGCCTGCCTCCTGTGCCTGTCGGAAGGTCAGCCACGACTGCGAGGGAAAACGATGCGCGATGACGGCGCCCCACAGGATCAGGATATTGACGCCCGAATAGGTTCGCCCGGTCAGCGCATTGCGCGGAAGACTCGGGCCAACCTCACCGCTGGAAGAGGCCCCGGCCCATGGCTGAACCCATGGCAGGCGTCCGGCTTCCAGCTCGCTAACGATGCGCCTTGTCACCTCGTCATAAAGGTTTGTCCGGTTCTCAACGGCTGGATTGGCACTGTCCTCTCGACGTGCGCGACGGCTCGATCGGTTCGGCATGGTCGTCTCCACGCCACCCTAAAAAGGTACAAAACCTCCCCGCAAAGGCGGGGGTGGGCGGCGAGACGCGACCAAAAGGCCCGCATCAGCGGACGGCGCCACCGTCAGGGCATAACGGAGTGGAGCACCCCGCAAGGGGTTGGCGCCGGCCGCGCCGGGCCTAGCCGGAAGCGCTGCCCGCACCCGCCACTACGGGAGAGGCAAGAAGCAACGCCGCCGCGCATAAGCGCGGCGTCCATTATCCGCACCAGCGATCGTCAACGTAAGGACGAGACCCGGCAGGGGCTCGGTGGCGCAGTCATAGAGCGCGGTCGCGCAAACGCGCGCGGTGCACTGCGGCCTAACGCAACTTTCTCACGACCTCAGCCAGCAGCGCTGTTGGCTCAATGCCTAACGCTTGGGCGATTTTGATAAACTCGACGACATCAAGCCGACGCTGCGAGCCTTCCACCAAACTCATCCAGCTTTGATCTTTTCCCATCCGGGTTGCCAAGTCGACTTGCCTCAAATTGGCAGAAAGGCGGGCAGCCTTCACGACCTCAACAACCGCCTGATTGGCGTCAGTGAAGATCGTCTTTGGCATCGCACTTGGCGTAGATACCATTTTGTCATATGCCGTTTTTCCATATCGAGGCGACCTGCGGTGCGCTGTGGTGGGGCAAACGGCTTTACTTGCAACGGGCGCTTTATCTGCGGGGCTCGGAGGGTAGCCAAATTGAACGCGAATAATCCCGTGACAATCATCGCTGATGAGGGCCGCTCGCTCGGTTCCTCCCTCGACGACATCTATCGCGAGCATGGCGACTGGCTGCGCCGCCTCGTCGGCCGCCGGCTGCGGGTCCAGCCAGCCGAGGCCGAGGACATCGTCCAGGAAACCTATCTCCGGCTTGCCCGCACGCCTACCGAAGAGGTGGAACGTCCGCGCGCGCTCCTGTCCCGCATCGCGCTCAACCTTTTCCGCGACGGCCGCCGCCGCGAGAGCGTGCGCGCAGCCCATCGCGCCGAGCTCCGGCTGGTGCCGCAAGCCGGGCATATGCACGATGCGATGACCGCCCAGGAGGCCGCCGTCGCGATCGAACAACTCGTGGCGGACATGCCCGAAAAATGGCGCGACGTGTTCGTTCTCAGCCGCTTTCGGCACCTGACAAACCAGGAGATCGCCTCGCATCTTGGCGTGTCGATAAAGACTGTAGAATGGCGTATGAGCAAGGCGCTCGACTATTGCCTCCGCACATTGCGGGATTGAGTGGCGGCGCATCGATGGGTGACGAGGGGGATCAGACAGACGACGTGCGCGCCGAGGCGGCGGCGTGGTTCGCGCGCCTGAAGACGGTGCCTGTCTCGCGCGGGACGCTCGAAGAATTCTTCGCGTGGCGCCGCAAGGACGGCCATTATGAGGCGTTCGAGGCGGTCGAGCGCTTCTGGAGCGCCAGCGCGCTCGCCGCCGACCGCCCGGCCGTCCTGGCCGCGACCGAAGCCGCACTTCATCGTCGATCACGGAAAAACCGCTGGTTCGGCGCGAGATCGATCCTCGCAGCCTGCAGCGCGCTGGCACTCGGCGGCATCGCTCTCAGCTGGTCGCTCTCAGGGCGCGGTCAGACATTCGAGACGCGGGTCGGGCAACAAAGTATCGTCACGCTCGACGACGGATCACGGATGACGCTCGACACGGGCACACGTGTCGCCGTCCGGTTCGACGCGCAGGAGCGGCATGTTCGCGTCGACCGCGGCCAGGCCTATTTTACGGTCGCGCATGCCGCCGATCGTCCGTTCACGGTCGCTATGGGCGATGCCGAGGTCAAGGCGACCGGCACGCAGTTCGCGGTCCGCATGGACGGCGGCCCGCGCGTGACGCTGATCGAGGGCCGCGTGCTGGTCAGCGGCCAGATGATCGCGCACCCGATCCCCCTGTCGCCGGGCCAGCAAGTGCAACTGGGTGCGGCCCGTCCCCCGGTCGTGACATCGGTCAACACTGCGGCGGCAACCGCCTGGACGAAAGGCCGAATCGTCCTCGACGGAGCGACGCTCGCGGCCGCCGTCACCGAGGTGAACCGCTATACCGTCCACCCTGTGCGGCTCGAGGCGACGCGCAACGCGGCGAACCGCCTGAGCGGCTCGGTCGAGACGGGCGATGTGGCCGGCTTTGTGGAGGCCGCCACCGCGATCCTGCCGGTCAAAGCGGTGGATCAGCCAGATGGAACCATCCGTCTGACCGATATGGAGTCGAAAAGCCCGGAATAATCGGCAGAAAGCCGGTTAGGGTCGCACCCGTGCTGATGCGTCCTTCTTGCCCAGGACCCGCAGGTGCGCGGCGTCCACGCCCATCGGGATCTCCCGACGGGGTCAGGGGGGCAAGATTATGACATTCGCAAACTCGCCGACACGGGCTTGGATGATCGGCTGGCTAGGGGCAACCTCGCTGGTGGCGATGACGCCGGCGCGAGCCGCCGAGCCGCCTGCACAGACGGCGACGATCGCCTTCGCGATCGAGGCGGGGCCATTGCAGCACGCGCTCGTCGCCTATGCGGCGGCGACGGGGATCGAACTGCTCTATGCGAGCGACGTCGTCGAAGGGCGCACCGCGCCTCGCCTGGTTGGCAGCTATACGCCGGCAGCAGCGCTGGCACTGCTGCTGAAGGGCTCGGGGCTCGGCGCGCGCAAGATCCGGGAGCGGGTCTTCGTGCTGGAGGCAACGAAGGGTGTCGCGAAGGTGCCGGTCAGTGCCGCACCCCGTACCGCAGAGGCCGGCACGCAGATCGCCGGTGATCAAGCCGCGCCCGCAGCCGACCCGATCACCTCGGACAGGCTCGCAGAGCTGGCCGCCGAGCGCGCCGCGATCGTGATCACCGGCACGCATATCCGTGGCCTGAGCCCGGGCTCGCCCCCGATCATCCAGATCGACCGGGGCGACCTGACGCGCAACGGCTATGCGACGGTGAGCAAGGCACTGCAGGCGCTGCCCGGCAATTTCTCAGGCACCGCGACCGAGCAGAGTGCGCTCTCGGGCGCCGATACGACGGGCACGAACGCGACGCTGGCAACGGGCGTGAACCTCCGCGGTCTCGGTGCCGGGGCGACGTTGGTACTAGTCAACGGCCAGCGGCTCGGCGGCGCCGGGGCCGAGGGCGCGTTCGGTGACGTGTCGATGATCCCGACAGGCGCGTTCGACCGGGCCGAGGTGCTGCTGGACGGCGCCTCTGCGGTCTATGGCTCGGATGCGGTTGGCGGGGTCGTCAACATCCTGCTGCGGCGCCGTTTCAAAGGCGCCGAGACGCAGGTCCGGTTCGGAACGGTGACGACGGGCGGCAAGCGCGACGTCCAGGCGGCGCAGACGCACGGCCATCGCTGGGCGACGGGCGGCGTGATGCTGTCCTACGAATATGACCGCCAGGGACGGCTCGAAAGTGCCGATCGCAGCTTTGCCCGCGCCTCCGACCTGACGCCGCTCGGCGGCACGAACCATGACCTTTTCTACAGCCTGCCGGGCAATGTGCTGGCGGTCGATCCTCGGACCGGTCAGCTTGCGGCGGCCTATGCGATCCCGGCAGGGCAGGACGGCAGGTCGCTTCGGCCATCCGATTTCCAGAGGGGCGTCACCAACCTCCAGAACCGGCGGCTGGGCTCGGACCTCATCCCGCGCCAGATCCGGCACAGCGTCTATGCATCGGCCGACCAGGAAATTTCGGACGGTATCACGCTGATGGCGGACGTCCGCTATGCGCACCGCGCGTTCGATTCGCGCCTGCCCGGTGCGGTCGCGGTCGCACAGGTCACGCGCGCCAATCCGTATTTCGTTTCGCCGACGGGCGCGGCGTCTGACATCATCGCTTATTCGCTGGCGCAGGAGGCCGGCCCAACGCGGAGCTACGGCTTTGCCGAAGCACTCGCGAGTTCTGTGTCGATGGACGCCGAGCTGGGCAGGGGCTGGACGCTCAGAAGCTATGGCGCGTTCGCGCAGGAGCGCGAGCGCAACGTGACCGACAGGATGGTCAACGTGACCGCGCTCAACGAGGCGCTGGGCACGACGCCCGACAATCCCACGACGCCGTTCAGCACGGCGGTCGACGGCTATTTCAACCCTTATGGGACCGGTGCGTCCAACTCGGGAGCGATCCTCGATTATGTGAGCAATGGCTTCAACGACTCGCATATCCGGAGCCGGATCTGGACGGGCCATGTCGATGCCGACGGGAGCCTCGTCGATCTGCCCGGCGGTGCGGTGAAGGTCGCGCTCGGCGGCGATGTCCGCCGTGAGAGTTTCGCGACCTACGGCACCGGAAGAACGGGCGGCGTCGGCGTCCGGACGCTCTATGATGTGGCGGGCGCACGGACGGTGACGGCCGGCTTCGTCGAGTTGCGCGCGCCGCTCTTCGGCCCGGACAATGCGCGGGCCGGTTTCCAGCGCCTCGAGTTCACGGCAGCCGCCCGCGTCGAACATTATGCAGTGTTCGGGACGACCACGAATCCGAAGCTCGGTGCATCCTGGGTGCCCGTCGATGGCCTGACGCTACGCGCAAGCTGGGGGACGTCGTTCCGGGCACCCAATCTGCGCCAGCTGGGCAATGCCCAGCGTTATGCGGTGACGACGCTGACCGGCGGGAGCGGGGCAACGCTCCCGGTCATTCAGTTGACGGGCGGCAATCCGGATCTGGGCCCTGAGAAAGCGCGAAGCTGGACGGCCGGCGCCGATCTCGCACCGCGCGCCGTGCCGGGCCTGACGCTGCATGCGACCTGGTTTCACACGAATTTTCGTCAGCGGATCGCCACGCCTGCTGCCGAGAATTTCGCGCGTGCGCTCCTCGATCCTGCACTCGCGCCCTTCGTCCAATTGCTCAACCCGATCGCCAATCCGGCCGACCTCGCGCGCATCAACGCGTTGCTGGCATCGCCCGCCTTTTCCGGCAGCAATCCCTTTCCGGTGACGAGCATCGCCGGGATCGTCGACACGCGCTACGTCAACACGGGCCGGGTCATCGTGAGCGGCCTCGATCTTCAGGCCGGCTATACATTCACGGTCGGCCCCGACCGGTTCGAGCTCGGCGCCTCAGGCAGCTATCTCGATTCCTATCGCGAACGGGTGACGCCGACGTCCGTCCCGGTCGACCGGCTGAACCTGGTCGGGCGCCCGGTTGACCTGCGTGGCCGGGCAACAGCGGGCTGGCGGCGCGGGATCGTCGATGCGCAGATCGGGGTCAACCATGTCGCCGGCTATCGCGACCTGACGAACCGCAGGATCGACGCCTGGACGACCGCGGACCTGCAGATCGGACTGACGGCATCGTCAAGCGCGCGCGGGTGGCTCACCGGTATGACGCTTTCGCTTGCCGTCTCGAACATCCTCAATACCGCACCCCCTTTCTACGATTCGCCCGTGGGGCTCGGCTATGATGCGGCCAATGCCGATGCGCTTGGTCGTTTCGTCTCGCTCCAGCTGACGCGGCGGTGGTGAGGGATGCGGATCGTCTGGAGCAGCGCGCTCGCGCGCCTGGCGGTGCTCGTCCTCGTCGCTATGCCGCCGGCCGCATCGAGCCGGCCTTATACCGTCGATGATCTGGTCCGGACTGAGGCGTTCGGGCGGATCCTGGTCGCACCCGGCGGCAGATGGCTGCTGTTCGAGCGGCGCGGGGGGCGGGACGACGCGCCCTATTTCGACGAGCGCGCGATGGAGGTGCTGCGCAGCCACCTTTACCGCGTCGACCTTGCCCATCCGGGCCCGGCCGTGCCTTTGCTCCCGGCGGGCGAGGATGGCGGCACGATCGTGCTCGGTTTCTCACCGGCGGGCACGCGCGCGGCAATCGCACGGCTGACACGCGATCGCTGGACGCTCGGTGTCGTGACGCTTGCGACGGCGGCGGTGCGCTGGTTCGACCTCGCGCCTGATTATTACCCCTATCGCACGACGCTCGGCTGGGCGTCGGAGACGCATTTGCTCGTGATCGCGCAGCCTAAGGGCGGCCTGCCTTATGTGCTGCGCGCCGACCGCCGGGACATCGCCCGGCTGGAGGAGGCGTGGGCTAGGAAGAGCGAGGGCCGGACGCCGACGGTGACGGCGGTCGGCAGCGGCGCGTATCTGTCTGCGACCCCGCCACCGACCGAGACCCGGCTGGTCGACCTGGACGCCATGACGGGGGTCGAGCGATCGCTGGCGCGCGGCGTCCTCCAGTCGGTCACGGTCGCACCAGACGGTCGCCATGTCGCGCTCGTCGCGGAGACCGACGCGATCCGGATTCGATCGAAGGCGCTGATCAGCACGGGAGCGGAACTGCGCCACCGCGGGCTCAGCATCATCGACATCGCGAGCGGCCAGAGCTGGAGTCCATGCGACGCCTGCGATGTGCAATATCGGCCGCCATCCTGGGCGCCGTCCGGCAACGCCCTGCTCTTCTTCGCCCGCAAAGCGGGGCAGGAGTGGGCGCAGGGCCGTGTGTGGCGGGCAGACCTGTCGTCCGCGACGAGCGCGCCTTTGCCCGGCCCGATCCAGGCCACGGTCCGCACGCCGTTCGGCGACTATAGCGCGGCCAGCTTTGGCTGGTCCGGCGCCGCGCCCCTCGTCTTCGGCCGGCCCGATGATGGCATGCGCGACGATTGGTATCGGCTTGACCCGGACGGCCCGCACAATCTGACGAAGGCCTTGGCCACATCCTCGCCATCGCTGGTGGAGCAAGCGGGCCGGTCGCCGGTCATGCTCGCCGGGACGGCGTGGCAGCTTGGCCGCACCGGTGCCACGCGGAGATGGCGCGAGCTGAGCCGGGTCGAACGCCTGCCGGTCGCGATCATGGGTACGACCGAGGCAGCGGGCCTGTTCGGCTGGCGACCGACGGACGATGGTATCGTCGCCGATCCCGGCAATGGCCACTTTGTCCGGATCGCAGCCGCTGACGACGTGAGGCCGGTGACGGCGAGTGCCGCTATGGGGACGATCGTCGGTATCGCGACCGATGGGCATGGCCGGGCAGCCCTGACCGTCTACCGGCGAGGGGCACCACCGATCGCGGTCGCACGGATTAACGGCCATCTTGCCGATGTCGACGATCCGCCGCCCACGCCTCTCCATCACCGCCTGCCAGATGGCCAGATGGTCACGAGTTGGCTCTGTCAGCCGCGAGGGAGCGCGTCGGGCCGACCGGCTCCCCTGATCGTCATCCCTTATGCCGGAACGGCCTATGGCGGCGAACCGCCGCGCGGCTTCCGCTCCGGTGACGGCCCACCCTTCACCAACGTCGCGGTCCTGCGCGACCATGGCTATGCCGTGCTCATGCCGAGCATGCCGGCGTTGCCGGGGAGCGACCAGGCCCCCGATCTGGCCGGCCAGGTGCTGTCGGCGGTCGACGCCGCGATCGCGACCGGCACGGTCGACGGCAAAAGGCTTGGTCTGTGGGGCCACAGCTATGGCGGCTATACGGTCGCGTTGATCGCGACCCAGACCGACCGGTTCGGCGCGGTCGTCGCCTCCAACGGCATTTACGATCTCGCGACTTTTCCGGGCAGCTTTACGCCGCAGACGCGGCTCGAGCCGGGCGACTATCAAAGCATGCTCGGCTTATCGGGCTGGGCGGAGACCGGGCAGCCGCGCCTCGGTGGCCCGGCTTGGTCGGTACCAAGCCACTATGTCGGCAGCAGCCCCCTCTATCGGGCCGACCGGATCGTGACCCCGATGCTGATCGTCGCCGGCGAGCGCGACTTCGTGCCGCTGCAGCAGGCCGAGCAATTGTTCTCGGCGCTGTACCGACAGGGCAAGGATGCGGTGCTGCTCAGCTATTGGGGCGAAGAGCATAATATGAGCAGCCCTGCGAACCTGCGCGACAGCTACCGACGGATCCTCGACTGGCTCGACCGCCATCTCGCCGGCATCGGCTCATGAGGCGCGGGCACTCGCGATGATGCTCAGCCAGCCCCGCGCCCAGCGTTCGGCGAACAGCATCGCGAAGATCTCCGCATAGACGTTGGTGAGCATGATCGCATCTTCGTCGAGCACGCGCTCGACCGCAGCGCGGTCGAGGATGCCGTTGCCCATGAGCACGCCGTCGAGCAGATAGGCGCGCAGGACATCGACGCTGCGCGCCAGCATGCGGCCATAATATGCGGTGATGCTGCCTTTGCCGCGCCGGTCGACCAGGATCGCGGGCAGTCGGTGGGCATAGGCTTCGCGGATGAGCGCGCGATCGCGCCGGGCCTGCGTCAGATCGAGCGCAGACAGAGCGAGCGCATGCTCGACGATCGGCTGGGACAGAAGGGGATGGACGACCGTCATGGCCTGGTTGGTCCAGGTCGGGGCGAAGACCGCGCGGGCCGCGGCAAATTGGAGAATGTGGATCTGCTTGCTCGGCGGCAGGTCGAGCGCGTCCTCGAGCGAGGAAAGGGCCGGCCACCTGCGCGGCACGTCGCGGGCGACGAGGTCGAGCGGAAAATGGGGATCGGGCGGCGGTATCTGGCGCCGCCGATCAGCGAGAGCTGCGGCGCTCACGCTCCAGACCGAGCATCCGGTCCAGCGCGCCAGATCCTGGGTCAGGGCGAGTCTTGTGCCAAGCGATCGTCGTCCACGCCAGATGTCGCCTGCGAGCGAAGGCGTCGCGAACTGGTAGAAGAGCGCGTCGCCACCATGGCCCGTATAGAGGCAGGAAGCGCCAAGCGCCCGGCCGCGCTCGGCCAGATCCCGATCGTGGAACAGGCTCAGGCTCGCCACGCTCGGGCGCAGCCCAAACGGCAAGGCCTCGGCGACAGCCGCATCGATCGACCGCTCGCCAACAGCGATCTCTTCGACGGGTAAAGCGAGCTGAGTGGCCGTGGCGCGGGCCCAGACACGCTCGTCGCCTTGCGGGTCGGGCGCGACATAATGGAACCAGCGAACATCCGCGCGCGGGCGGCACCGGCTCAAGCCGGCCGCGACGATCGCTGAATCAAGACCGCCCGACAGTTCGGCGATCGCTGTCCCAAAGCGTGTCCCCCACGCTCCCAGCGTCGCATCGATCAGGTCCGGCAGATAGTCTCGCGGCGGGCGCGGGTGCGATACCCGGCGTCGCGCGGCATCCGCCGGCGACCAGAGCCGGATCGAGCGAACCGCTTTATCATCGACCGCGAAAAGGCATCCGGCATCGAGCGCGGTCACGCCGTCCAGGGGTAGCGTCTCACCGGCGCCGCCTGGGAACCGGACCAGTTGCGCGAGCGTCGCCCAGCAAATGCCGAGCCCGTCCGGCATGGCGAGCGGGAGGATGACCTCCGCCACGGAGGTCGCGATCCGGACGCCATGATAGGCCCAGGTCACGCATTCCATCATTCCGATCGGATCTCGAAACAGGGACACGCGATCGGGCGCGGCCGGATCGATTTCGATCGCCGCATAAGCGCCCCAACATGTCTCGACGAGGCGTGTACACAGATCCGCAAAATCGTCGGCGTCATCCGGGACAACGCCGAAGGCATGCCGGCTCTGCTCGGTCGCGCGACGGTCGAACAGGTGGCCGATGACGATGGTGCGAGACGCCGCTCCTCCGCGGACGAGATCGACGTTGGTGCGCGGATCGGCGAGCAGCCGCCAACCGGGCGCGTCGATCACCGACCGCCATCCGCGCTGCTCCAGAACCGCATGGAGGTCGTGGGCGGCTCGATTGGCGGCGGGGTCGATGGTCACCCAACGCAGCGCCGCAAAGCCGATCATGGGCGTTCTGGCTCGACGATATGGATCGGCGAGAGGCGCGCGATCCGTTCGGCGCGCTCACCCATGAGGAACTCGCCGCCGACGACCCAGCAATGGGCCTCGAACGGGAAGAGCGCGACGCCGAACACCCATTGGCCCTGCACCCCGTGCCGACGAAGAAAGTGAAGCAGCAGATAGGACCGGAACAGGCACTGGAAGCGGAACGGGACGTAAAGGCAGAGCCGCTCGAACGAGGCGACGGTCCGCGCACAGGCCTCGGGATCGGGCGGGCATGCTGGCCTTGCCACCGGCGCGCGCGGGCATGCGTCGAGGAGGTCCGCAAAGGAGAGGCGCCAAATGTCGTAGATCGTCCGGACAAGAGCCGCCGTAAAGTGCGCGATGTTGGCGATGGCCAGACGACCGGACATCACCTGCGGCAGTTCACGCCAGAGACGCGTGATATGGCGTGCATCGTCGCGCGCAAGCGTGCCCTCGAGCGGGTCATATCGGCAGTGATAGGCGTCACGCTCGATATCGAGCGTGACGAGCCCGTCCGACGAGCGAACCTGGAGCGGACGCACGGCGTCCGGCATGGGGGTGTTGGGAACGCGCATCGGCCGCTCCATCTCCCGAACAAAGCGGCGCCGACCCCGCAGGACCGGCGCCGCCAGGATGGTTAGGCGTAGAAACGAAGGCCGATGACGGCTTCGTCGGTTTCGCCGAGCGGCCCACCCTTGGTGTTCTTGCGTGCCGAGCCCACGAGGACCGGCTCGCGACGACGATGATTGTCGCGCTTCATGGTGCGTTCCTTTCTCAGTCGGTTGATCGCCACCTGCTGTGGCGTCGATCATCGTCCGGCAGTGGATCGCGACATCCAAGCACTATTCAGGATATATTCTGAAGCCGAAATTCCGGGTCAGCGCGGACGCGATGGCCGGAGCCTGCGCACGACGCCGATCATGAAATCGCCGGATCACGATGGCGGTCTCGCGGAGCGGCCCGTTCGCAGCGACGTGTCGCATGCGCTCGAATTCCGAGGCTTGGTCGGACACCCATGTCTCCTCGATGCGGCGAACCACGCGAAGGCGATCGTCGAGCAAGGCGCGTGCCTCTATGATGGCGATGTCGCCCGACGCTTGCGCGATGCGCGCGAAGAGATTCCAAGGCGAGGAGGCTGCAAGCGCATCGGGTAGGACGGCTCCATACCG
Organism: Sphingomonas sp. AP4-R1; assembly: GCF_013113735.1. Classification (NCBI taxonomy): domain Bacteria; kingdom Pseudomonadati; phylum Pseudomonadota; class Alphaproteobacteria; order Sphingomonadales; family Sphingomonadaceae; genus Sphingomonas; species Sphingomonas sp. AP4-R1. Next base: position 5,149,274 of record NZ_CP053346.1, on the reverse strand, counting down.
GCGGAGTCCGCGCAGCACGCAGAGGCTGTGCAGCGTGTAGAGATCGGCGATGTCGCGCGCGTCAAGGCGGGCAAGGTAGAAGCCCTCGGCCCGGCGCTCTTCGATGACCCCCCGACCAGCAAGACGTGACAGGATTTCGCGCAGCGGCGTGGTGCTGACACCCAGACGCCCTGCGAGATCCTTGATCCCGATCTTGTCGCCTGGTCGATATTCGCCCGTGCAGAGGATCGTGAAGACAGCGGCGTGGATTCGCTCGAATTTGGTTGAGAGTGCGGGCGGGCTCATCGGAAAGGCGTAGCAGAGGCCCCGACTTGCCAAAGGCTGACAGCCGCTCGTGCAGGCGCTGAGCAAAATAAGTTGGCGGTTATCGCGGCAATCTACGGGTCCGTACCGCGGAAGGCCTGCGGTCCGTCCGCAGAAAAACCGTGGCTTCATCACGAATCAGCGCAAAATGGACAGAAACCTTGTCCTGATTGGCTTCAAACTCGATGACACTCTGGTTACATGTTGCACTGCGTCGTATCTGGTGGGCGTGCGGCCGCCAGTCGGCGCAGAGTGTGTAAGCGGGCAGGGGTGCGTCGATGCGGCATCCATCTCTCGAGGTCGGTGCTGGAGCCGAGATCCTGTCGAAGGCGCTGCGTGCGATCCGCCGGAAGCGCGGCATGACAGCTGCGCAGGTGGCCGACGCGATGGGAATGGCGGTCCGCACCTACGAGGATTTCGAAGGAGGACGTGGCTCTCTTACACATGACCGCATCTTCGCGTTCGCGGACGCAACCGATAGCGACCCCTTCGCACTGATCCTGAGCCCGATTTTCAAGTCGCCCGCCATCGGGATCGACTGCGCCGACACAAAATTCCTCACGATCATGATGATGCACTTCGAGGAGTTCATGGAAGAGCAGGGCGGTGATGTCGCGTATCTCGAACCCCCATTGATCATCGGAGGCTTCGAACGCGTTTTCAAAGATCTTGCGGCGACGCTCTCCAATCGCGTGACATTTCTTCAGAACTGGCTGGAGCAACGTACCGGCGTGATCGGATTGGCGACCCTGCGGATGCGCGGTATCAAGCGCAGGCGGCGGCGAGACTAACATCGTTTCGTCGGCCCATGAGCGCGCTCAAGAACCCAGGGCCATGGCAGCACGGTAGCCGCCATCGACCAGATGCTCGGCGTGCGCGACCAGCCGGCGTGTCCGGGACTTCAGAAAGTCCGAGCGGCCGTTCCATTCGCGCGCGACATATTCTGGACCGAAGAGCGCGGTCGCGACCGCGCGATAGCTGTACTCGGTCGCCATGGCGTCAAGCGTGCGCAGGACGAGCAGGCGTCGGTCGCGACCGGCCGGCGATGATGTCACGCGCTGTACGAAAGATGGCTCCCTGAAGGCCGCGAGCCGCCGCGCCGTTTCGAGCCGCTTATTCAGCAACGGCCATTCCGAAAACTCCATGGCCAGTCGGACGGGGCCGTTCAGAAACGTGCCTGCGACGAGGGCCAGGCGAACGCTCTGCCCCGAGCGTGTCAGCAGGATTTGCTCCGCCATACCTTTGCGCTGGAGAATGGCGACCGGTCCCCATTGATCGAGGATGTCGAAGGCGTCTGGATCATCGACGCTTGCCGGACGGGCCGAGACCGGGATGATCCGGGGATCGAGGTCCGGCGACCAGAACAAGCGTGCGTCGGCAGCACTACGGGTCGGATCTTCTGCGAAAGAGAAGGCCCGATGGTCGAAGCGGCGTTTCGGTCCGGATCACCTCGATGGCCTGATCCCTGAGTCCCATTTGGTGGTCGATTTTCGCGTCCGCATCGAATTTGTAAGCGGCGGTGCGCCTCAGGACTTCCCAGGCAAAGAGGGAGAGATCGTCCAGATCGTCTCGTCCCGGCAAAGACCGCGGCACCAAAGCCACCGGCTGATTTCGAAAGTGACGCATGGCACGGCCAACTCCCCGTGTTCGGAGAGGGCAGTTCAGCTCGACGGGGGCACAAGCCGAAATCTTCGGCGCCGATTCGTCCTATTTCACGCATATATTCTGGGCATTCCACGCAACGCGCGATCGATTGCGCACCATCGCTGTGGAGGGACCGCGGACAAGCCGAGGCAATCCACGGCGACCGGCGAATCGACTTAAGCGCCTTCTTGGGCATCCGAGCTAGCGCCAGCTTACGGGACACGGAGCCGATCTGGGCGGCCTTGGAGATTCACCTCCTGAAAGGACGCCAAGAGCAGACTTACGCCTTTCGGCGGAACGCCCAAACGAGGGTGGCGAAGCTGCTTACGAGCGTAGCAATCGAAAGCACGAACGAAGCATCTAACGTCGGCATTGGGCACCTCCGACTCGTTCGATAGAGAGCTCGTTCCCTGTAGGACACAAAAAAGAACAAAATAGGAACAAATTGAGGAAGGGATGGGTCAGGCCGTGATGCTCGGAGAGAGCGGAGATGAATCCTCCTTTTGCCGTTGCGAGGCGGATCATCACGGCTTTCAACCGATGCGATGCTCCCAGCCCGTCGATCCGTTGGTCAACGGGAAAGCCGGGCAGTGGCCTTCCGAGACTATCGTGATCTATGGCGGCGACTGGCTGGCAACGACGAACAGCAAACTTCCCTCGGCATTCTGAAGATAGCTCCGCCCGCAGCCAACGATGCGGAATGCTTCAGGCCCACCATGATCACGAGAGCGTTTTCCCATCCCGATGAGGATGAGGTGAGGAGGTAAAGAAATGCGCGCGCAAACTTACTCCTCCAAAGCAAATGTATGAGGTCTCAGCCCGACCATATCGCGCCGACGGTTGAACCGCGCGCGAAAAAAGATGCGGAGGACCGTGGAGGAAGTGGTCTATGAGGAACGCGGCGTCCCCATCTGCCGCCGCGTTCCTCTGCCGTGCCGCCGCTGTTGCTGCGACCGCATCCTGGTTCGGCGAACGCGCATCTGCGAATGTCGGAGCCGGAGCCTGTCCAAAAAAGGAACAGACGCGAGCGATCTAGCCGCTGTCGCTTAACAATCCGCGAATGAGGGCACAGAGATCCTACGGTTTCGCCCGGAATTCGTAAGTCGACCGGGCAAGATCGCGAAAGGATCCTGTTATGTTCTGCGCCTCCCGTAACAGGGGATCAGCCGACCTTGCGTCGAAATTAAAGCAGTTTGATTTGTCGAGTGAGCTCAGCGGCTATGGTCTTAGCAAGGTCGTAAAGCGGCGGTTCAAGAGCGGGCAAACCCCATCCGTGCCATTCGGGTGGAAAGCGGAACGACCGGTTTGGACGGCAAAGCTGACGCGAATGGCCATTCGTCGTCTAATCGCGTCGGGTGCAAGGTGTTTTTGAGATGCCGCCGCCGGGAGCATGGTCGTCTTCGCATTCGACAGGTGTCGCCTCATGATGGGGCTTCGCTGGCGACCCTTCCAAGGTTCATGACGCACGCCGCTTGCAAGAGCCATGGGTGCAACGAATGGCGCGGAATGGATCGGCCTACGTCCCGGCAGGACGTCTCGCGCGCCTTGCGACGCTGGCGAGCTGGGTAAATCAGGCGGTAGCTAGTGCTCCCCGGAACGGCTCGCCGGTGGTCAGCATGCTATGCATGATGACGGCGAGCTTGCGGGCGACGGCGACGGCGGCGCGCTTGAGGCCGAGCCGCTCTCGGAGCTGCAGCCCCCATTTGCGTAGATCGCATTCGGATCGGCTGCGGGTGAGAAGCACGGTAGCGGCTTCGTAGAGCAGCCCGCGCAGATGACGTCGGTCACCGATTCGAGATCGATGCCGGGGGCTTCGAGACGGTGAGGGAAATTGTCCTGCGCGCGGGAAGCCCGGAAACCGACTACCAAGTCCAGCATCGACGAGGATGATCTGTTCGCCGCTCCGCTCATTTGCGAGACAAAATGTCGACGTCGACATTTTCGTTTGACTGACGGATGGTACCAAGGTCACACTGCTTTTTGTCGCGATCGCAAAGCCAGGCTGGGAGAGCTATGTTGGGGTATAACGAGCCGCGTCATTCAGTTCCGCGGCTGGTCTCGACGGTCCGACTTCGGCTCCTCATATGGTGCAGCCTGCTGGTCCCGTGGTCCACCTGTTCTGCCCGCATGCCGGACCCGATCTTGAACCTAACCTTCGAGCCGACCAGCTTGAATGGCTCCACGCAGATCGCAACGCAGTTCCGGCAACCGGACTTCACACCTGGAGTGATCGGTCGTGCATGGCGGAGCGACGGCTTTTCAAGTTCCGTTTCCGCGCCTCTCACGCTTGATGCCCATCGAGGCTTCACTATCGAGACGTGGATCGCTCTGGAGAGCTACCCGTCGGATGCAGAGGTGCCGGTAAATGCGCTCAAACCTGCTTCTTTCCTGAATCAGGCTGACGGTAGACGCGGGTTTGACCTGTACGTTGATATGTTCGGCCGGTGGGGCTTCCGCTTGTCTACTCCGGACGGCAATCAGCGCATTATTGCAACTTTGCCGTTTCCCCTCGCGCGCTGGGCGCTCGTGGGTGTTACGTTCGATCCCGCAGCCGGGCTCGCACGACTCTTCCTCGACGGGAAACCTGTAGGCGAGATGCGGACTAGGGCGGGCAAACCATTTGTGCCCGCACCCGGCGATCTACACGTCGGCCTAAGCTGGCAGGACGCGGAGCTCGGCATCTTCAGGGTGAACGGGCTCAACGCAGCGTTCGACGAGGTGCGGGTGTTCGATCGCGCCCTTGCACCGTCTGAGATCGAATGGGACGCCCGGGCAGTCATACCGCCCAATGCGGCCGCCTCACTCGCCGTGCCTGCTAGTCGTTTCGCTACCGATCTGGCGCGGCCCGTCTTCCATGCGATGCCATCCGCAAATTGGACGAACGAACCGCACGGCTTCGTCCGCCGCGGCAACGAGTGGCACATCTTCTATCAGCGCACGCCCAACGGACCCTACAAAACCGAGATGCATTGGGGTCACATGGCTAGCAAGGACCTCGTTAACTGGACGTACCTCCCCGACGCGCTGTGGCCGACGCTGCAGACCGATACGTTCGGTTTCGACATGAAGGGAATATGGTCGGGCGATGTCGTGATCGGCTCGCATGGCCTCGCCTATGCCTTTTACACGAGCGTAAATCACTCGAGGGACCTCTTCAATCCTGGCATCTCCGTCGCCCTTAGCGCGGATCCGGACTTGCGCACTTGGCGCAAACGCGGGCCTATCATCGACGCCAAGGGGCTGCGTGACTTTCGCGACCCTTATGTCTGGGAAGAAGGTGGCGAGTGGCGCATGATCGTTGGCGCGGCAATGCCAGGCGGCGGCGGCGGCCTGGCTTATTACCGGTGCGCGAATATCGACGATCTCAAGTGTTGGAAAAAGCAGCCGCGCATCGCGCCGTTCGAGCGGATGGATATCGGATCAGACATATGGGAGATGCCTGTCTTCGAACCGATCGGCCAGAACAAATATATCTTAGTGGCGAATCCGATCGGAGGATCGGTGTCAAAGTATGGGGACAAAGCGACGCGCGCCGTCTATTGGATCGGGCGATGGGACGGCAGTGCCTTCACACCCGACCAGCTGGCGCCCAAGCTTCTCGACCTGATACCTGGGCATCTTAGCCCCACCGTTGCCCGGGACCGCGCCGGGACGCTCGAGGCGATCGGGATCGTCGACGAACGACGCAGCACGCGGGCGCAAAAGGCCGCAGGTTGGGCGCACGTATTCAGCCTTCCGCGCGCTTGGCGGTTGCTCGACGACGGAATGACCCTTGGCCAGTCGCCCTTGCCGGCCTTAGCCGAGCTCCGCGATCCCTCTCGCCGACTAAGTGGAGTCCTAAGCGAGCTTGCTGGGGATTCCATGATCGGCGACCTCGGCGCGAGCAGCGAGCTGATCGTCAACTTCGAAGGAGATGTAGGGTCGCACCCGTACGGCATAATCCTCGCAACATCCCGCGAAGGCGAAGAAACGACCCGCCTGATGTATGATCCGGCGACACGTTCGATTACGCTGGACAAGCGAAAGTCGAGCATATCGAGCGATGCCGAAGGGCCGATGCTTCTATCCGGCAGCTATGACGAAGCTGCGTTTGGTAAGCCCAGGACATTTCACGTCTTCATCGATCACTCTGTGGTGGACGTGTTCATTAACGATGCTGCCGCATTTTCCTTTCGAATCTATCCAGTGCGTTCGGACAGCACCCGTCTAGGCGTGATTGGCGCCACGGCCGCCACCGTCCGCTATGAAGGATGGGCAATGCGTCCTAGCAGCTTCGTTTCGGATGTCGTGCTGCGCTGATCGTGGTCATCCTGACGCTCGCTCCACGAGCGGGCAGGGCAGGCGTTCCACGCTCATGTCGGAAATGTCGCCAGCAAGTATGGAGAGCAGGCGATCAGCCGCGCGCATTCCAATCTGATAGTAAGGAAGCGCAACGGTTGTGAGTGGCGGAATGACCTGCGCTGAGATCATGTGGAAATCGTCGAATCCAATAACCTCGACATCATCCGGGACCCGAAGGTTCAGCGACTGAGCAGCGAAGAGGCACTGCATTGCGATCTCATCGTTGCCCGTCAGAAGCACCGTTGGCCGGTCGGTCGGTTGCAGCATGTCGCGTGCAACGTCGAACGCACAGAGGATTTCTTCGCCGACCTCGCCCGCATAGCCGGGGCGGATCCAGTCCGACCGGATTTGGCATCGCCGCCGCGTCATTGTATCGACAAACGCCTTTCCACGCAGCTGGGCTGCAATGATCTGTGGATTAAGCGTCACAAAACCGATTTTGCGGTGCCCCCTGTCGAGGGCTCGATTGGCTGCGATTTGGCCCCCTTCGTAGTCATCAGGTATGACAGATGGGAGGTCAGGCTCTTCCGCGGTTGAGCAGTTCACGAGCACCGTCGGGATGTCTGGTCGGGCCGCGAAGCGTATACGCCGATGGTACATTGTGGCGTACAGCACTCCGTCGATTCGGTGTTCACGAAAAGTCCGCCAAACGCGTTGCTCGATCTCCGGCGCCCCCGACGTGTTCGCTATCAACAAGCTCTGCCTCGCAGTCGATACACTGTCCTGAACGCCTCTGATGATTTCCACGGAATTGGGAGTTGTCGAGACAACATCCGTCATCAGGCCTATCACTCCCGACCGATTGGTCCGGACCAGCCTCGCTCCCATGTTCGGAACGTAGCCGAGCGCGGCAATTGACTCCTCGACGCGGACTTTAGTCGCTGGGCTAACGTTCGGTTCGCCATTCGCCACGCGGGATACGGTCTTGTCCGATACGCCGGCGTGAGCAGCAACATCTCTAATGCTTACCAACGAAATCTCCACAATCCGGCAGGCGCCTCGTTTTGGTTACAGGTATGGCTCACGCACGCAAGCAGGGGAGTTAATGTCGACGTCGACAATTTACGATTGACGACGTCGACATTTTGGGGGATGCAGGCCTCGCAGAGCGTGGTGCTCGCGTCACGAAGAGGCCGCTTCAGACGGTCCAAGGGGAGAGGGGAAAATGAATAAACGGCTTTGGCAGTCGACGTTTCTCATTACGGTGTCGGGGGTGGCGCTTTCGGTGAACGTGACTTGCCCAGTGCGCGCTCAGAATGCGATTACCGCGCCGCCTACCTCGGCAACCTCGAATGCAGACGAGAGAGCGGCGACGCGCGAAGCAGCGTCCACCGCCTCGAAGTCGGCGCGGCCGTCGGCAACCCCTGACAGCCAGGGGCAGAATGATATTGTCGTCACCGGCGTGACCGATAGTTCGAGGAAGCTCGACACCACCTTTACGATCAATACGCTTTCGCAGGCTCAGATTCAGCAGCTGGCTCCGATCAGCACGGCTGCTCTGCTCAACAACATTCCCGGCTTCTTTGCCGAGGGCAGCACGGCTGGCGAACGGAGCAATAACGTCACCGTTCGCGGCCTGCCAAGCAGCGGATATCGCTATGCGCCTCAGTTGGTAGACGGGATGCCCGTCTTCCAGGATTCCGACGTGCCGTTCGCGAACAGCGACGTCTTCTTCTCGACGGACCTGATGACCGATAGGGTTGAGGCGATCAAGGGAGGGCCCGGCGGGGCGCTCTATTCGAACGGTCTCGGAGGAGTCGTCAATTACATTACCAAGACCGGCGGTGACAAATTCGCTGGCGGATACAAGCTGGAGCTCGCCGACTACGGGTTCGTGCGCAACGATCTTTTCGTTTCAGGCCCGATCACCGACACGCTGCATTTCGCAGTCGGCGGTTTTTATCGTACGTCGCATGGTCTGCGGGATACTGGGTATACCGCGGACAGAGGCGGGCAGGTCCGCGGCAATCTCACATATCGCAGCGATGATGGCCGAACGAACGTCGGGCTGTATGCCACTTTCCTGAACGACCGGTCGGCGGTTTTCAACAACTTGCCGATCGAGGTCCCCGGATTTTCCGCGCCAGGCACCGTCGACGATCCCATCCGCATCAAGTCGGGATCTGTCAAACCAATCGGCATAAACTTCCGCGACGGCACGCTTCTGTCACCGTCAAATCGTTACCTCACCCAGGTCGGCGACAATGGAGAGGTAAAGACGATCGATTTGGCCGACGGTATCCATCCTGTTTTCACAACGTTGGCTGCGACGCTTTCACATGAATTTGACTCGGGCTGGCGGGTCGATTTCAAGGCTAATTATGTCGATGGGAAAAGTGGCTTCAATGCGCTGTTTGCAGGCAATGATGCTGCGCCGGCCGCGTCGTTCTTAAACGATCGCTACATTGGAGACTTCCTTCAGCCGGCCTTCGATGCCAACTTCCAAGCAGCGTCCGGAACGCCGCTTAATTCGTCTGCCTATAATCGCAATATACTGGCGACCTATTTCAATGCCTTGGACAATGCGGCATTCCAGAACCAGTATATCAACCCGCTCAATGCATCCGGCTTCGCCAATTTCGATGCACTCAGGGCGCAGTACGGGAATACGCAGACGATCGCCGGGCCGGGGGGACGGATCGCAGCCTTCAACGTTCGCGATGGGCAGCCCATTGCAGCTGGCAGCAATCTCAGCTTCGAGATCCCTTGGGTCATTCGTTCAAAGCTGAAGAGCGCGACGCAGGATCTCCGGATCCAGAAGACGTTCGAGCTGTTTGGCGAGCACACGCTGACATTCGGAGGATATCACGCCGACGCTTCGGACGACTATAACTTTCAGGCCAGCCTGACGATCTCCACGCTCGCATCGCCGACGGAACTCGTCGACCTTTATCTGGTGAACGCGAGCGGGGCCAAGGTCGCGCCGTTGTCGCTGCGGGGCAGCTTCATTCCCGGCTTCTACGGTAATGCCGTCTCGGCCGATTCCGAAAATTTCGCCGGGTATGTGCTGGACCATTGGGAAGCGTTTGATCACAAGCTGAAAATCGATGCGGGCTTCCGCTGGGAACGCGAGAAGCTCAACGTTCGGTTCCAAAATCGTAACTGCTGCACGATCAACTTTCCGGGTAATGCAACCACTGGCAATCGGGCCTTCACCCAAAATCAGTCGCTCGGCGATCCGCAGTTTTTGAACGATCATTATTCGGCTCACGGCTGGACCATCGGTGCCAATTATGAGGTGGCGCGCCAGATTGCGATCTATGGGCTCGCGTCTCGATCATTCCGCCTGCCGAGCATGAATGACGGCATCGCCTTCGCCCAGAGCGCGCCGCTCGCGGACCCTGTCGAGCGCATTACGCAGTTCGAGGGCGGGGCACGCTTCCAGTCGCGCTACCTCGATATGTCCGCGGCCGGCTTTTACAACAAGTTCACGCCGCGCACTCTCATCAATACCTATCAGGACATCAACTCGCCATTGTGTACGGCTGGCGGCACGGTCGCGACCACGTCGACGATTACGTTGTGCCCGCGCGTCAACCAGCCTTATTCCTTTGGAACAACCAATTATGGCACCGAGATTCAAGCCACATTGAGGCCGTTTATTCCGGGCTTCGAGGTCGGCGTGGACGTGACGTTGCAGAATCCGCGGGTGAAGGGATCGACCTTTACAATCGTCAATCAGGTCGGCACGACCTATCAGCTGGCGACTGTCACCCAGGACGGGCGCCGCGAGGCCAGGCAGTCCGTCACCCGTATCTTCATCCGGCCCCGATGGGACCTGAAGCCGCTTCTGAACGTGCCGGTCAAACTCTATGCGAGCTATGAGCATGAGTCCGCGCGCTATTCAACGTCGCAGGACATCAACGTGACGGTCTATCCGTCCTATTACATCCTGGATGCCGGGGCACTCTGGGACGTCACAAACCGACTGTCTCTGCAAGTGCATGTCGCAAATCTTACGAACCAACTCTCCTTCACCGAAGGGGATCCGCTGTTTTTCGACCTGAAAGCGCCCGACGGGGTCGGCAATCGCGGAGTGGCCCGTCCGTTGTTTGGGCGCACCGCGCGGCTCATGCTCAACTATCGCTTCTGATATCGTTCGGACCTCCATGATGACAGCTCCTCTGTTTGCCGCCATTGAGGCTGGCGGAACCAAATTTCTCTGCGCGGTCATGTCGCCGGGCGGAGAGGTACTGACTCAGGCGCGCATTGCGACCTCGACGCCAGACGAGACGTTCGCGGCCGTTCGTCGCTTCTTCCGAAGCGAACGGGAGAAGCGGGGGGCAGTCGCGGCGGCGGGGGTGGCGAGCTTCGGGCCGCTCGACCTCGACCCCGCGTCGCCCGGATATGGACGATTGACGAGCACGCCAAAGCCAAGTTGGTCCAGTGTCGATATGCGTGGCATCATCGAAGATGCGGTTGGCGCGCCGACTGTGATCGACACTGACGTCAACTGCGCGGGGTTGGCCGAGGTGGAGCAGGGCGCCGGGCGCGGCCTCCATCGGGTTTGTTACGTAACCGTGGGAACTGGCATCGGCGTAGGCGTAATTGAGCAGGGAAAGCCGCTGGGTGGGATCGGCCATGCCGAGGCGGGGCACATTCGCATGCCCCGTGCACCCGGGGACGCTCAGTTCCCTGGCATCTGCCCTTATCATACCGACTGCTTGGAGGGGCTCGCATGCGGACCGGCAATGGCCATGCGTTGGGGGATGCCCGCAGAGACCCTGGGCGACGGTCATCCCGGCTGGGCGATTGAGGCGCACTATCTCGGTGCCCTGTGCGCTGATCTCACCTATGTGCTCCGCCCCGAGCGGATCATACTTGGCGGCGGCGTTCTGGCTCATCGATCCTTGCTTGATCTTGTACGCGAGCAGTTTGCCACTTTGACAGCGGGCTATGCGCTAGACCGTTGCAGCGCGGATCCTGCGACCTTCATCGCCGCGCCCTTGGCGGAAGAGCCTTCGCCCGGACTGATTGGCGCGCTCGCACTCGCGCGCACACAAATTTCGGTTTCCGCCTGATGTCGCATCGCCGACGGACAATGACTGTTCTACTTCTGTCGGCAATCCTCGCTGGGTGCTCGGCCGAAGGGCGGCATGATGGCAGAACGGAGCTCGTCCTGTGGCGACATCAGGCGGGCGACATTGAGGAAGCAGCTGGCCAGGGCGCAATCGATCGTTTCAACGCGTCCCAGTCTCGCTGGCACATTACGGCCCAATCGCTGCCGCAGGGAGGTTATACTCAGTCGATCGTCGCGGCATCACTCGCCGGGCAATTGCCGTGCCTGATGACGGTCGACCAGCCGATGGTCGCGAACTTCGTTGAGGCTGGCCATCTGCGACCACTCGACGAGCTCATTCCTGCAACGATCACGGCGCAAGTGACACCTGCCGCGCAGGGCCGATACGAGGGCCACCTTTATTCGATAGGACAGTTCGATGCCGCGCTCGCCTTGTTCACGCGCCGTTCGGCGCTGGCGCGCATCGGTGCTCGCATTCCAACGCTGGATCATCCTTGGTCTCTGACAGAATTCGACATGGTGCTGCAGCGGCTGAAGGCGACCGGCTATCGCCATCCGCTCGACCTTGCCACGCGTGACACCAAATCTGATTGGTGGACCTACGCTTTTTCGCCGATCTTGCAGAGCTTCGGTGGCGACCTGCTCGATCGACGGACGCTGCGGAGCGCTGACGGCGCCCTCAACGGGCCGGAAGCGCAGGCTTTCGGCCGCTGGTTCCGCTCGCTCTTTACGCGCGCACTGGTGGACCGGCGCGAACCCGACGACCGCGCATTCGTGACAGGTCGCGCTGCCATCGCCTATACTGGCAACTGGTGGGCGCCCGATTATCGCGCTGCCGTAGGGGATGATCTGCTGATCCTTCCGCCGCCCGATTTCGGGCATGGCACCGTCATTGGCGGTGGCAGCTGGCAGTGGGCGATCAGCAGCAGCTGCCCCCATCCGGACGGTGCGTCCGCGTTCATCCGGTTTCTGGAGCGGCCGGTCGAGATGGCGCGCGTCGCCGATGCCGCAGGCATGATCCCGGTTAGCGCGGAGGGTGCTGCGCTCTCAACCGATTTTCGACCGGGCGGTCGCAGCCGTATCTTCTTCGATCTCATGCAACGCTTTGCCCGGCAGCGGCCAGCGACGCCCGCCTTCCCGGTGGTCTCGAACAGTGTCTTCTTCGCACTTCAGAACATCGCCGACGGTGCCGATCCGCGCGATGCCCTGGACGACGCGACAGACGCGATCGACCAGGCGATCGCCGACTTCGGCAATACGTCGCGGACGTTCGATACGGAGAAGTCGGGATGAGCACAGGTGTCACCTCGCGACGAAACGGCCGGGTCGCCCTCATCCTGGGCGCACCCGCGCTCGGCGGCCTTTTGCTGTTCCTGGCCCTGCCTTTCGTAATGGCATTTGCCTTGACGTTCACCGACCAGCGGCTGGTGAGCGGTGACCACACCCGCTTTATCGGTTGGCGAAATTACGAGCGCTTACTCGGGATCTCCTACATCGCCCAGAAGCCTGTCGAAGACCCCGTCGATTCCGAAAGTAGTTCGCCGACTTTCGTCCGCGTTCGCGACGTGACGCGGGCCGATCCGGATTATCGCGGCTACCGGCCGTTCACGCAGGTGAGGAGCGGTGCGTATCGCATCACGATCCTCGCGCGCGATCCCGATTTTCTGCATTCGCTCATCAATACGTTCGAGTTCGCTTTTTTGGTTGTGCCGCTTCAGTGCGCGGTGGCCCTAGGATCGGCGCTGCTCGTCAATGCCGGTTTGCGTGCCCAGACCTTTTTTCGAGCCGTCTATTTTTCGCCCGTGGTCATGTCGATGGTCGTAGTGTCCATCGTGTGGACGTTTCTATTCCACCGCGATCTCGGCTCGATCAATCGCCTGCTGGCTTTCCTGACGTTCGGCGCTGCCGGCCATATCGACTGGATTGGCGATCGCGCTACCGCGATGCCAGCGATCGCCGTCATGTCTGCTTGGCAAGGCGCTGGATTTCAGATGCTCATTTTCCTTGCCGGGCTTCAGGGGATCTCCCAGGAGCTCTACGATGCGGCTCGCATCGATGGTGCGACGGCGTGGCAACGGTTTCGGCACGTCACCCTTCCAGGTCTGCGCCAGACGATCGCATTCGTACTCGTCGTCACCACGATCGCAGCGCTCGGCCTCTTTACGCAGGTTGACGTGATGACACAGGGCGGGCCGCAGAACGCCACTTCGACCGTCATGTTTCATGCCATTCAGCGTGGCGTGCGCGAGGAGAATATCGCTTACGGATCGACGGTCGCGGTCGTCTATTTCGCTCTCATCACATCGCTCATCCTTTTGCAGCAGGCACTGCAGCGGCGGTGGTCGAAATGAGCGTTCCGGCATCTTCCAACCGGCCGTCGGCTGCCCTGCGCTTCGCATTGTATGCGCTGATGCTTCTACTGGCGGCCATGTTCGTCTTCCCGTTTCTTTTCATGATCACCGCCTCGCTGCGGACGAACGACGCGATCTTCGCCCATGCTGGATCGATCCAGGCGTTCCTGCCAACCGGACCGCTGACGACCGCGAACTATTCCTACGTGTTCGGAGGCGGCAACGTCCTCCACTTCTTTCTGAACTCTGTGCTGATCACGGCGCTCACCGTCGGAATGGGGCTCGTGGTCAACAGCCTTGCGGCTTTCAGCCTTGCCCGATTGGAGTGGCGCGGCCGGGAGACGGTCGCGGCTTTGCTCGTGATCCTGCTGGTCATACCGTTCGAGGCGATTTCGGTCCCGCTGATGCTTCTCGTCGCACACCTGCCCGGCATCGGCCTTGTTGCCGGAAAGTTGGTGCTTACGCGCTCCTGGCTCAATACGCTTTACGTGCAAATCCTGCCGTTCGTCGCCAATGCTTTTTCGATTTACCTGTTCTTCCAGTTCTTCCGCGGCATCCCGAAGGATTTCGATGAAGCCGCCTATATCGACGGCGCGACGCCACTCCAGGTTTATGTTCACGTCATCGTGCCATCGTCCAAACCGGTCTTTGCGACGGTCAGCATTCTGCAGGGCCTTGCCATGTGGAACCAGTACCTATGGCCAGTCATCACCGTGCCCGGAGAGTCCGCTCGGCCGCTGATGGTCGGGATGCAGCAATTCTTCGGCCACACTACCGAGTGGGGCAATGTCATGGCCTACGCCACCATCATTACCATCCCCGTGCTCATCGCCTTCGTTGTGTTCCAACGCTGGTTCGTCCGCAGCGTGATCGGCAGCGGCGTCAAGGGATAGGAGACAGCAAGTTTGCCCGCATCTTTAGAACTGCGCGATATCCATAAGGAATATGGGGGCCGCCATATCATCAGGGGCGTAAGCCTGACCGTTGCGCCGAGCGAGTTTCTCGTTCTGGTCGGGCCGTCTGGATGCGGCAAATCTACTTTGCTGCGAATGATCGCCGGTCTTGAGGGTATCAGCTCCGGCGATCTCTTCTTCGATAGCGAGCGGGTGAACGATTGGGATCCCGCTCGCCGTCGCGTCGGAATGGTGTTCCAGTCCTATGCGCTTTATCCGCATATGACCGTGGCCGAAAATGTCGGCTTCAGCCTGAGGCTCGCCAAGATGCCCCGCGCCGAGCGGGCGCGCCAAGTCGATGAAGCCCTCAGAGTGCTGCAATTGGAGCAGTTGCGCGACAATAAGCCGAGCCAGCTCTCAGGCGGTCAGCGCCAGCGGGTTGCGATCGGACGCGCGATTGTGCGCAACCCGAATGTCTTTCTGTTCGACGAGCCGCTCTCAAATCTCGATGCTGCGCTGCGCATTCAGATGCGGATGGAGATAAGCCGGCTACACCAGCGGCTGCGCAACACGGTCGTTTACGTTACCCACGATCAGGTCGAGGCGATGACCTTGGCCGATCGCATCGTCGTGCTCGAAGGCGGTGTTATCCGTCAGGTCGGCGCGCCCCTGGAGCTGTACGAGCGGCCTGCGAACCGTTTCGTGGCGGGCTTCATCGGCACGCCCACAATGGCGTTCCTAAAGATCCGGCGTGGAGATGTGAAGGGCGGGCGCATTCCCGTCACGGTCCTAGGGCATCCCGACGGCACGATGCCGATTCTCTTCGATCTGAGAGATTCGATGGCCTGCGAACGCGCGACGACGCTGGGTATTCGGCCCGAGCACTGTCAGCTCAGTTCGATTGGAGATGCGATGCTGGCTGGAACCGTGGTCATCGTGGAGCGGCTTGGTGCGGACACTTTTGCATTCCTCGACGTCGCGGGGGCGGAAGATACGGTCGCTGTGAGGCTAAATGGAGATGCGCGACGGGTCGCAGTCGGTGATCGCGTCGGTCTTCGCTTCGATCCCGATCGCGCTCACCTGTTCGACGCTGACGGTGTGGCCGTCCGCTGAGCGGTCGCGCGAACTTCTTTGATCATATGACGAATACTGGAGTGATGATGGACAAGCCTGCAACCGTTCGCCCTGACGAACTACATGGCGGAGACGCTGACGAGGCGCGCTACCGTCCCAGCCTCCATTTCGCCCCCCGGCGCAACTGGATGAATGATCCCAACGGCCTCGTCTATTTCGCCGGCGAATATCATCTGTATTTCCAATATAATCCTTATGGCGATCAATGGGGCCATATGAGCTGGGGCCATGCCGTCAGCCGTGATCTTGTCACTTGGGAGGAGCTCCCGGTGGCGATGGCCGAGCGCGAGCGGGAAATGATTTTCTCGGGTTCGATCGTCGTTGACCGAGACAATGTCTCTGGATTTGGCGATGGCAACGAGCCGCCTCTGCTCGCTTTCTATACGGGCTTCGATGCCGAGGCGGACATTCAGCGCCAATGTCTGGCCTATAGTAACGATCGAGGGCGAACTTTCACTTTTTACACCGGCAATCCGCTGATCGACCTTGGGATGGCCCACTTTCGCGACCCCAAGGTCTTTCGCCACGAGCCGAGCAACGCCTGGGTGATGTCGGTGGCACTGGCGCGCGAGCATAAGGTGCAATTCTACCGCTCGACCGATCTCCTTTCGTGGGAACTGGCAAGCGCGTTTGGGCCGTCGGGTGCCACGACCGGGCAGTGGGAATGCCCGGATCTGATCGCCGTACCCTTGGAAGATAATCCCGACGCATCACGATGGGTCCTGAAGGTAGATGTCGATGCCGACTTCGTGGGAGGCGGGTCGGGAGCGCAATATTTCGTGGGCGAGTTCGACGGTTGGACCTTTACGGTCGATCCCGCTGCCCCGCATGGCGATATCGTCGATTTCGGTCCTGATTTTTACGCGGCCGTCACATGGTCCGATCTGCCTGCCGACCAGCCCGGACCTTTGTGGGTCGGTTGGATGTCGAACCACCAGACAGGCCGGTTCTACCCGACCGAGCCTTGGCGGGGTGCGCAGTCGCTGCCACGAACGTTGTTCCTGTTCGGCGAGGACGGCAGGCTCAGGCTCGGCCAACGGCCGGTGTCGTCGGCAGTTGAGGCGTTTCCAGCAGCACTACAAAGCCCTGACGAGAAGCTTGCGGTGGCGTGGGCCACCACCGGAGCTGCGTTTCGCGCGACGGCCTCACTGACGCTCGTGGATGGCGTCTCGGACGCGCTTCAAGTGCTGGCCGACGGAAACATCCTGCTGGGCCTTCACTACGACGGCACGCGGGGGCTCGTTTTTCGGCGTGGGGAGCATGGCGGCTTGGCCGAAACTTCCTTCGGGTTCACCACCGACGCGCCGTATCAAGCCAACGGATCGCTCGCGATCGAGCTGTTCTTCGACGGGTGCCTCGTTGATTTGTTCGTCGACGGAGGACGACGCGTCTACTCCTGCTCCGTCTTTCCGATTGATCCCCGGGCGGTGGACGTGCAGCTCGGTCCAGCTCGACTGTAGGCCGTCTCCGGATGTCGATGCCAACGGTGCGCACCTTGGTGCTTTTCGGCGCGACCGGCGATCTGTCGCGCCGGATGCTCCTGCCATCGCTGTTCGGCCTTCATGCCGACGGCCTTCTGCCAGAGGATCTGATGATCCTCGGCACCGCGCGCGGCGAAGAGGATGGGCCAAGCTTCCGCACAATGGCCGGTGCATCTTTGGAAGGGATCGTTCACGACGATCGTCGTTCCGCGATTCCTTCCTTTCTCGAGCGATTGCGATACGTTCCGCTCGATCTGATCGATGTATCGTCGTTCGATGGTCTGGCGAGCGCGCTCGGTGCGCGCGCGACGCAGCCTCTCGCCATTTTCCTTTCGACGGCGCCCGATCTTTTTCGGCCCGCGATCACCGGGCTTGCCGGTGTCGGGCTGACGGGGGCTAACGCGCGCATCGCGCTTGAAAAGCCACTCGGGAACGACCTCGCTTCCAGCCGCGTGATAAATGACACGGTGGCGGCCGCCTTCCCGGAAGAGCGCATCTTTCGCATCGACCATTATCTGGGAAAGGAAACCGTCCAGAACCTCCTTGCGCTGCGCTTCGCCAATTCCTTGTTCGAGCCAATGTGGGAGTGGAGCGGCATCGAGCATGTCCAGATCACCGTGGCCGAAACGGTCGGGCTTGAGGGGCGCGTTGATTATTACGACGCCACCGGCGCGACGCGGGACATGGTGCAAAACCATATGCTTCAGCTGCTCGCACTTGTCGCGATGGAGCCGCCGGCCTCCTTCGACGCAACGGACGTAAGAGACGAGAAGGTCAAGGTGCTCCGCTCCCTCCGCAGCATAAACCCGGCTTCAGCTACGAGCCATAGCGTCACTGGACAGTATCGCGCCGGTGCTATCTCCGGCGCGGCGGTGGCAAGCTATGAAGCCGAGCTTGGCCGGCCGTCGACCGCCGAGACATTCGTGGCCATCAAAGCGCATGTCGACAATTGGCGCTGGCGGGGCGTGCCCTTCTATCTGCGAACGGGCAAGCGCCTGCCGGAACGCTTTTCGGAGATTGTGATCCAGTTTCGCGGTCTTCGACACTCGATCTTTCAAGGCCAGGTCCTCCGCGCCAACCGCCTCGTCATTCGCCTTCAGCCCGAGGAGAATGTTCGACTATTGCTGATGGCGAAGCAGCCTGGGCTCGGGCGCGGAGGGGTCGTCCTGCGTGAGATACCGCTCGATATATCTCTGCCCAACGCGTTTGCCGGGGCTCGGCGCCGTATTGCCTACGAGCGGCTTCTGCTCGACTTGATCGAAGGCGATCCGACCCTCTTCGTGCGGCGCGACGAGATTGAAGCGCAATGGCGATGGGTGGACGCAGTCCGCTCGGCCTGGGCCGAAACGCAAATGGCTCCCGCGAACTACACGGCCGGCAGCTGGGGCCCGCCTGGCGCAATAGCGCTGGTGGAACGCGACGGTGTGAGCTGGCACGAATAAGGATTTGGAATGACCCTTGATCTCCGCATCGCCGCCGTCACCGATCGCATCATCGAACGATCGCGGACGACCCGCGCCGCTTACCTCCGCCTGATCGCGTCCGAGCGGGAGACGGGGGTGGATCGCCCGCGCCTGTCGTGCGGCAATCTCGCGCATGGCTTCGCGGCCTCGGGCGAGGACAAGAAAGCGATCATCGCCCAGCGCGCGATGAACATCGGCATCGTCACCGCCTATAACGACATGCTCTCCGCGCATCAGCCCTATGGCCGCTATCCGGAGCAGATGAAGATCTTCGCGCGCGAAGTGGGGGCGACGGCGCAGGTGGCGGGCGGCGTGCCGGCGATGTGCGACGGCGTGACGCAGGGCCAGCCGGGCATGGAGCTGTCGCTGTTCAGCCGCGACACGATCGCGCTCTCCACCGCGATCGGCCTCAGCCACGGCATGTTCGAGGGCGCGGCCTTGCTCGGCATCTGCGACAAGATCGTGCCGGGGCTGATGATCGGCGCGCTGCGCTTCGGCCATCTGCCGACGATCCTGATCCCGTCGGGGCCGATGGGCACCGGCCTGCCCAACAAGGAGAAGGCCCGCATCCGGCAGGATTATGCCGAGGGCAAGGTGGGCGAGGATGCGCTGCTGGAGGGCGAGAGCAAATCCTATCACTCGGCCGGCACCTGCACCTTCTACGGCACCGCCAATTCCAACCAGATGATGATGGAGATGATGGGCCTGCACGTGCCCGCTTCCTCCTTCGTCCATCCGGGCACGAAGCTGCGTCAGGAACTGACCCGCGCCGCCGTCCACCGCCTGACCGAGATCGGCTGGAGCGGCGACGATTATCGCCCGCTCGGCCTGTGCGTGGACGAGAAGGCGATCGTGAACGCGGCGGTGGGCCTGCTGGCGACGGGCGGATCGACCAACCACGCGATCCACCTGCCCGCGATCGCGCGCGCGGCGGGGATCCTGATCGACTGGGAGGATCTGGACCGGATCTCGTCCGCCGTGCCGCTGATCGCGCGCGTCTATCCGAACGGGCCGGGCGACGTGAACGGCTATCACGAGGCGGGCGGCATCGCCTTCACGATCCACACCCTGCTGGAGGCGGGGCTGGTGCACGACGATATCCTGACCGTGTGGAAGGGCGGCATGGCGGCCTATGGCTGCGCGCCGCAACTGGACGCGGCGGAGAAGCTGGAGTGGGTTCCGGCTGTCGAGACGCGTGACGAGAAGATGCTGCGCCCGGCCTCGGCGCCGTTCCAGCCGGACGGCGGCATGCGCCTGATCGCGGGCAATCTGGGCCGCGCGATCTTCAAGGCGAGCGCGGTGGAACCCGATCGCTGGACGATCGAGGCGCCGGCGCGCGTGTTCGACGAGCAGGACGATGTGGTGCGCGCGTACAAGGCGGGCGAGCTGTTCTGCGACGTCGTGATCGTGGTCCGCTTCCAGGGGCCGCAGGCGAACGGCATGCCGGAGCTGCACAAGCTGACCCCGCCGCTCAGCTCGATCCAGGACAAGGGCTTCAAGGTGGCTTTGCTCACCGACGGGCGCATGTCGGGCGCGTCGGGCAAGGTGCCGGCGGCGATCCACCTGACGCCCGAGGCGCTGGCGGGCGGGCCGATCGGCAAATTGCGCGACGGCGACATCGTGCGGCTCTCCGGCGAGGAGGGACTGATCGAGGCGCTGGTCGATCCTGTCGAGTGGAAGGCGCGGTCACTCGCACCGCGGGCCTGGGCACAGCAGGGCACAGGTCGCGAGCTTTTCGCTTTCATGCGTAAGGGCGCCTCGACTGCCGAGGAGGGCGGCTCGGCGATGATCTTGGCGATGGAAGCGCTGCTCGTGCACACCGTAGCCGAACCAGAGCCGCCGCTGGTCACGGACTGGGAAGACAGCAACATCGACGCATGAACATTGATGAGTTCACTGAACCCACACTGGTCATACTAGACATTATCACCTAGGTATATTTACGTTATTGAACATATAGATTAAACTACACTTTACGAAATCAAAACTGAAAAAATACTAAAAAATGACTCGAAATTCAACGCCAGCATCTTGCGGCGTACATCAGCAAAGGTCTCGACAGAGGGACGATCTGACGCCGACGTGGAAAGAGCACGTCGCAATGGCCCACTAATGGCTCGAGGAAGTTAGCCGGCCGCAGCGCCGCCGTATCGCTCGAACTTTCAGGCAGGACTAAACCCGAACCCCCATAGCGCGTAGCGCGTAGCGGGCAGCGCGCTGGCACGTGCTTCCACGACTTTCGTACGCCTGCCGGCGCCCGAAACTCGGGTGGAAAACGGACTGTCTGCTTTTGGACAAAGATCTTTGTCTTCGACCTTTTATTCATCTTAAGGAGCGGCTTCAGCGAGCGGAGCATATTTTTGAAGGTCTTGACCAATTCGACATCGTGGGTGCGGTCGAACGCCGCCTCCCATGCCGCGATGTCCGGATCCCCGCGCATCGTTGGCAGCATACGGGCGACGATGACTGCGTTGACCATCCCGTGTTCGAGCACCTGCGCCTAGTACATTGCCGGCCATAGCGCGAGCAAACCTCGCGTATCTGGAAGCCGTCTTCGTCATCGCCAGGCCAAATCGACCCGGCGGGTAACCGTTCGAGTCCTCGGATCCGCCTCGTAATCGTTGGATGCTGGACACACGATTCGTGTCTCTGCAAGAAGATGTCATCGGGGTGGGTATCCTCTCGGTGCGCCATGCGAGAATTCCAAAATGGTCAAGGTCGATATTAATCATTTCGTACGCGCGGCGCTCGAGATTGGTCACAACGGTGACAACGACACGCTGCCCTACGATCTGGATTCCGGCTTCGTGAAGGAGAAGGCCGGCGATCTCGCAGCGCTTTGCCTCGACTTGTTTCAGAACATCGAGACAGGCAAGGTTGGAAAGGCCGTCAGCTTCATGAACGGGCTGGCAATCGTGGCGGAGCGCCTGCTCGTTCCGTCAGGGGCACACGGTTTTCGTATTACGACGAAAATCCATCCATTCTGGAACCTGTATCTCAATGGCCTTGGTGTGGCGATTGCAGAGGCGAACGAAAGCCAGCGGAGCGATCGCGCGCACTCTTATCGGCTTGCGTCCGAAGGCCCAGGTTTCTTCGATCGCAGCAGATCGTGGCGCACATACAAGCTTGCAACCTTAGACGAGCCCAACCTCGACCAGGAGGGCTCCGTTGTGATTCAGACCGACATCTCAAGCTTCTACGAGCACATCTACCACCATCGATTGGAGAACGTCCTCAAGGATCTGGCACCGGCCTCGACTGTGGCGCTGCAGATTGATCGCATCCTGAGCCAGCTTGCGGCCGGCCGTTCCTTCGGTCTGCCAGTCGGCGGTCAGTGCGCGCGAATACTGGCAGAAGTGATGATGACGCCAATCGATCGATCGCTCACCGATGGCGGGCTGGTCTGGCATCGTTATGTCGACGACTATACCTTAATTTGTCGCTCCCGGCAGGAGGCCTACAAGGCGCTTTCGGACTTGTCCCATGCGCTCGCCGATTATGGACTTTCACTCAACCGTAGCAAAACGACGATTCTGAGCGCGAAACATTATCGCGACTTCGTTGCGGTGCAGTTGGGAGATGGCGAGGACTCAAGTCTCGCGCTGCGTGAGCTGGATCTTCATTTTGACCCATATTCCGACAATGCCACTGCCGAGTACGAGAAGCTCAAACAGTCCTTTGAGAAGATCGACATATCGTTTCTGCTCGATCTCGAGCGGGAGAAATCACAGCCCGACGCCTTCGTAATCGCCCAGATCGGACGCGCCCTGAAATTTCAAGAGCCTGGCGTCGCGGTCCAACTTTGTGCCACGCTCCTTGACCCAAGCAATCTCGATTCCTTTCGTGCCTCCTGGTCGAAGATCATGCGCGGCGTCTATGCGGTTCGCGCCAATGCCGAGTTCGGATTGATTTTCGACGCCATCGACGACCTGCTCGATCGCATTCCGGGTGCTGCTGCCCATCTTCTCGTTCCCGAAGCCAACATGTTGCATTACCTCCGGGCGATCCGGTTCACTAGAACGGATATCCGCGGGGCCTTTGTCCGTCGCACTTACGATGCAACGAAGTCCGCATCGGTTCGGCGGGCTTGCATCGACTGCTGGCGGCATTGGCGCGACCGGTCGAACTTCACGCGACTTCGCAATCAGTGGCAGAATCTTGGCGCCGACGAACAGCGTATGCTGTGGCTGGCGGCAGGCGCATTCGGGGACGAAGGCGAGAAATCGCGGAAGCAGTTGCGCGGCACCCTCTCACTGGCCTGGCGACTTGGGATCGAGACCGTCGCGCAGGGTGACTTCGCAGCCTTCTACGAGGACTGGGTGAATAATGCCGGCTAGTCGCCTTCCGGCACGCGACCCGAGGACGGTGGCGCGCGACATTCCTGGTGTTCTTGACATCCTGTTCCCCCGCCTGACCGGCGGACTGGTCAATGCTCTCAACAGCAAGATGTTCACCTTCACCGACGTGCAAGCGATCCCGGCTGATGTGATTGAAGCCAGCAGCCTGCAAAACGCGATGCTCTTCGAGATTTCGATGGTCCGAGCCGAAAGCGAATTGCGTGGCGTCGGCGCATTGTCGTGGGACGAATGCCTGAAGGTCGCTTCGTCACGACAGCGTCGCCATTTCGACGCCCGCATCCCGGAGAAGCTTGAGCCGAAAGACATCTCGGTCGCTGACCACGCCGCACGAAATGTAGTTGCGATGCTGGACAGCGTCCGGGCTCAACGCCCTTCTGCCATTCTTGAACACGCGCCCCTTATCCCTGGCTTAGGCTGGGTAGCTTCCGGCAATGGAGACTTCGCTCTCGGTTCGACCCTCATCGAGATCAAGCATACGGGACGGAACTTCGGTGCGGGCGATTTTCGGCAGGTGCTCATGTATTGGCTGCTGAAGTATGCCCGGACTGTAGAGAACGACGGTCGGGTCTGGTCGGACGTGCTCCTGCTGAACCCCCGCCGGAACGCGGCGCTTCTGGTAAATTACGACCATCTGCTTCGGTCCGCTTCAGCGTCCTCAAACCGCGTTGAACTAGTGGAATTGCTGCGATCTGCAGTTGGGCAGGAATTTGACCGGCGCTGAAGCGCCAAGGCCGAGATCTGCAATCCGCCTTCGGAGCGACGGCATTGCCACTCCCAAGCCCGCGCTTACGGGACTAGGCATCTCAGGAAGATAGGCATTCGCACTAACGAGAATTGACCGTTCTGTGTATCAGGCCGCGCACTAAGGAGAATTGAGTGCCCAGCGAACTGTACACCGTCGGCTACGAGGGGGCGGATATCGCCCATTTCCTGCAGACAATGAAGGATTGCGGCATCAAACGCCTGATCGACATCCGGGATGTTCCGGTATCACGCAAACGTGGCTTTTCGAAAACAGCCTTGGCGAACGCTCTGGAAGAGCGGAACATCGCCTACATCCACCTCAAGGCGCTTGGCGATCCTAAAGCAGGGCGAGAAGCCATGCGCCGTGGGGATTATCCCCGCTTTCTCGAAATCTACACCGCCCACATCGCGACACCGGAGGGACAGGCGGCCCTGCGCGTAGCGGTGAAGTTGGCCACAGAGAACCCATCGATCCTGCTTTGCTATGAGCGTAGCCCGATCCAATGCCATCGCACAGTGGTGGCGAAAGAAATGGCAGTTCTAGCCGATTTCAACGTCAAGAACGTAGGGATAAACCCCTGATGATGCAAAATACGTGAAATTTTTGATGAGCTCTTAAACGTCACCAACGATCGATGTAAAAGCTGAGCGCGAGCGTCGCTTTTTGCAGCGCGGAGGGGCTTATGGCAGTTGTCCGGACCGAGCGCATACTCATCCTGTGCAAGACCTACCCTTCGCCAAGTGAAAAATATGCCGAGACATCCTGCGTTGCGGGTATGACGCAGTCGGGCGAATTCATCAGGCTATATCCGGTTCCATTTCGCCTGATCAGCGACAGCCAGAAATTCCAGAAATGGCAATGGATTTCGGCTCAAATCCGCAAAGCCCATAAGGATCACCGGCCCGAGAGCTATACGATCTCAGTAGACACAATCACCTTGGCGGGCAAGCCGATCAGCACCAAGAACGACTGGACTGTGCGCCGCAATCAACTGAGCAAACTCGCACTTTTTGCGGATTTTGCGGATCTTGAAGCTGCGCGTAAGACTCAAGGCTGGACTCTCGCTTTACTTTGCCCAGCGCGAGTTGACCGACTTGAAATTACTAAGGCAGATAGCCCGGACTGGACCGAGGAAGAGCTCAAACGATTGGTCAAAAATCAGATTCAAGGCGGCCTCTTCGACGAACAGGATGAACGCGATGTTCGCGTGCTGCGCAAACTGCCGCACAATTTCCATTACCATTATGAGTGTATGGTCGATGGGGAGACACGCCGGTACCGCCACAAAATAGCCGATTGGGAAGCGGGCGCTCTCTACTGGCACTGCGTCGACAAATATGGCGACGGCTGGGAGACGCCCTTTAGGCAAAGGCTGGAAACCGAATTACCCGCTAGGGATTTGCATTTCCTGATGGGGACGATTCATCGCTTCCCGGATCAGTGGCTGATCATCAGCATGATCTACCCCCCTAAAATTTCCTCGGACCGTCCTGTCCAGTCCGAAATGGCCTTTTAATCGATCACGCTGTCGCTCAATCAGCAACTCGGCCGGCGGCGTATCAGCTGGTGACAAAGGCGGCCATTAAGTTGAGGGCGCGGACGCGTACGCCTGTAGAATCTTTCATATCCATTGGTTTTCATAGACGGTCCGGCGCAGGGTGCGTTGCGCCAGTTTGGCCCACTCTTCTAGTTGTTCTTCATACGATTCGGGATTCTGTAGAATTTCGTCATCATCTTCTGGCGTTGCCACGTGAACCCATGTGTTGCGATATTTTCGCAGTTTGTGGATGTCTTCGCGAAGCCCCGGTTCGATAGGCGCGCTATCAATCAGATCCACGAGGCGAAAAAGGTTTCTACCTGCATACTCGGCGCGCAGATAGGTTTCGATTGCCGCAGTAGCGGTAATCACGGTTGCTAGGTTCGCGCCGCCGACAAAGGCATAGTCGCAATCGCGAACGATAAAAGCGCACCATTCCGACATGGTAGCGCTGCCTTTCAACAGTTCGTCGTCAAGCGCGGAAATAAACGCCCATTTCGCTTCTTCACTCAACATCGTTTCCTCATGCAACAGCCCTTCGGCGGGCGATCGGATTGATCGCGAGAGCAAAAAGCGACCGTACCGACCAAAACATGCCACTCGGCGACCTGCTAGTCGCCCAGAAGCGGCTCGCGCTCGCGAACGATCGTACCGTCGACCTCGCGCCACTCGGAGGGGGTGAGCACCATACCGGAGAGAGGCAGGCCGAACGCTCGTTTGAACGCGGGCGCTATCGCCGTCCGAAGAGCCCGCACCCGACGCCACCCAGGCGCGCCGGCTCCATCGATCGCGACCAACACCAGATCGACATCCGCCGGATGAGCGTCGGGGTGGAGCACGGAGCCGAACAGATAGGCAGCCGACAGATCGCCCCGGACCGGTGCCAGTGCGTCGCGCAGCCAAGCCCTCATTCGGCGAACCCGACACCCTTGCGCTTCAGATAGGCGAAGAACTGGCCGTAGGGCATCACGGAGACGCCGTTCGCGCGACCGTAGGCTTTCGCCTCGACGGTCGCGCCGCTCCAGGTGTTCGAATAGGCAATGATCGTCGCGCCAAGCTCGCGAGCCTTCTCCACGACATCGCTATCGACGTTATACTCGCTGGAGTTAGGGCAGTAGACGCGCTCCTCCCCACCGTGAAACGTAATCGTCAAGATCGGGTCGCCGCCGTCGGACGCCGCGTCACTCTCCTCGTCGATCTTCGTCCGCAGCCAGTTGGTGCTCAAATTTTGTCTCCCGAGGTTTCGTAATAGGCAGACAGGACAGTGGATCGCTGGTCAACGAGGTGACTACGGACCGAGGCCGGAAACATGAACTTTTTGTAGAGATCAGTCTGCACAGTCTGGAACGTCTCATACATCGCGACGTGCAGCAGCAGCGGCTGATAGGAAGCGAGCGAGTCGGTTTCCGACATGAGATGCGTCTTCGTCCGCAGGATTGTCTCGATCACGAGGTTGTTGGCGAGCACCTTCTTTTTCGTCTCCACCCAGACGAGCGCCGCGGCCTCTCGGCCGGCCTCATCTTCTGGCCACGCCTTTTTGCTCGTCTTGTCAAAAATCTCACCGTTTATGTCGATCAGCGCCAGCAGCGGGTTGTAGAACTCGCTGAGCGACGCCGAGAGTTGGTCAATTTTTCGCTGCTTAAGGGTCGCCTTGAAGGTCTTGCCGGCTTGGAGATGCACGATCCAGAGCGCGATCGCGTTAGTGATTGCGAGCGTCACTCCGGCTCCGACCAGCGGCCACACGCCCTTCTCATACCATTCCTTGTCCTCCTTCGGGGCAATTTGGAGCGTCTCGCTGGACTGGATGACGAGCGAGTGGAGGGCAGGAGGAGCGCTCGCGGCCGGCACGGGGGCGAGCGCCGCCAGTGTCAGCGCGCGCCATGCGGCCCTCATTCGGCGTGGTGTCTTCACGGTCTGCCGATCGATCTTCATGCGATGTGGATAGGAGCAAATGTCATCAGTATAGCCTAGCGGTGGCAACAACTCCTGTCAGGTGAACGATACCAAGGCCGCAAAGCGACCGCGAGGCGAAAGCCGCCGTTTCTAATCGCAAATACTGACCGACGGCTAAGCCCAAGTCGCCCGGCAAAAGCGGATCGAGCGCTGTGTCCCACTTCAAGCCGTTTCGAGCGGTCGGCTCGCGGGGCAATCGGCGACATTAACGGATGACCGGTTTCGAAGAGCTCGCCGAGACTGCTGAGTGTCTGGGATTGATGACGTGGACGGCTCTCCAACCCTCCCGCAGAATGATCTGCGGAGAGCCGGAAGGGAGAGCCACGATGGGGAACGTCACGACGATAGGTCTCGATCTCGCGAAGAACGTATTCCAGGTGCACGGGGTCGACGCGGAGGGTGTTGCGGTGGTTCGCCAGCGCCTGACCCGTGGCCGCATGCTAAAGTTCTTCGCCAAGCTGCCGCCGTGCCTGGTTGGCATCGAGGCCTGCGCAACCTCGCATTACTGGGCACGCGAGCTGGTGGCGCTCGGGCATGACGTGAAACTCATGCCGGCGCAGTACGTGAAGCCGTACGTCAAGCGCAGCAAGAACGATGCAGCCGATGCCGAGGCGATCTGCGAGGCGGTGACCCGGCCGACGATGCGCTTTGTCGGCATCAAGTCGCCTGAGCAGCAGAGCGCGATGATGCTCCATCGTGTCCGCCTGATCCTGAACCGCCAACGGACGCAGCTGTCGAACGCGATGCGGGCGCATCTGGCCGAGTTCGGGGTTGCGGCGCCGATCGGCAGGAACGGCATCGAGCAGCTCCTCGACGTGATCGCCGATCCTGCCGACGAGCGGGTGCCGTCCGATGCGCGGTTTTGCCTGGAGATGCTGGCGGCTCAGCTGCGCATTGTGAAAGAGCAGATCCTGGAAAACGACCGCCGCATCTTGGCGAGCGCACGCGAGACCGAGCTTGGCCGTCGGCTGATGGAGATACCCGGCGTGGGGCCGCTGCTCGCCAGCGCCATCGTCGCCACCGTTCCCGATCCTGCGATCTTCCGCTCAGGCCGCAACCTCGCCGCGTGGATCGGCCTGGTGCCGCGGCAGAATTCCAGCGGCGGCAAGGAGCGGCTCGGCGGCATCACCAAGGCCGGCCATCAGTACCTGCGCCAGATGCTGATCGTCGGCGCCATGGCGGTGGTGCGCTTTGCCGAACGTAACGGCGCCAAGCGGCCGTGGCTTGTTCAGCTGCTCGCCCGCCGCAAGACCAAGGTCGCCGCGGTTGCGCTCGCCAACAAGAACGCGCGCATGATCTGGGCGATGATGGCCAGCGGTGAGCGGTATCGTGAGCCGCTGGTGGCATAAGGAACACGGCGCGGGCGACCGCGCCTGACGAGGTTGGAAAGGGCGATCAGGAGCTAATGCAACAAGCCGGTTGAACCGCCGGATCGGGAAAACCCACTATGACCCAAGCACCTCGAGTGCGCGGGATTGATCGGGACCCGAGACGCGCGAATGGCATTACGGCCAGCGGCACTATGCGCCGCACCAACAGGTCGGACACATGGCCGCACCAACCAGCAACGCTAGGCGAATGCTCGTACTTGCCAACGGAGGGCCGTCCACACATGGGTCGTCGCTGACGGGAGGGGCAGGGACGGCTTTCGACCAAACCCGGTCGAACAGCCAGGCGGCGACTAGTGTCTGGTTTGGTAGAACCTGCCGTTCAGGTTGCGTTCCGTATCGTTGAAGGAGCGCCTTCAGGATTCCTGAAGTACGATCAGCACCGGATCCCATCGCGTCATAAAGCCGAGCTTCTCGTACAGCCCGATAGCGCCATGATTGTTGGCGAATGCGGGGAGAAATGGCGTCTCTTCGCGCGCCAAAATTGCATTCGCGATCTCGCGCATCAGCATCGCGCCATAGCCTTCCCACGATGGCCGGGGTGGGTGCAGGCGCCGCCGACTTCAGTAAAGGCAGTGCTAGGTCATTCTGACAGACGATCTTCACAGCATATCGAGCAACGCATCTGCCGCCTTGCTGCGATACCGCTCTTTGTGACGCAGGCCGTAGAAGGGACGCGTGCCGAACTCGATCGGTGCGGCGTGCAAGATCTTCGCGTCGATCGCCGGGGCGACCACCAGCGCGGAAAGAGCGCCGACCCCGGCTCCCGCTTCGACGGCGCTGCGGACACTCTCGTTGGACGGCAAGACGAGCACGACATCGAGCGTGGCGGGGTCAACGCCGACATCGAGCAGATAGCGATCGAGCGTCGAGCGCGTGCCTGAGCCCGGCTCGCGCTGGATCCACCGCGCTGTGCGTAGCCAGGCGGCATCGATATGCGCGTTGCCGAACGGCTTGGCGCCGACAAGCAACAGCCGATCCTCGCCGATCTGCCAGTGCGCCAGCGCCGGATCGTCGATCTCACCCTCGACGATGCCGAGATCGGCGTCTCCGTCGTGCACGCGCGCGGCGACCTGTTCGGTGTTGCCGATCGCCAGCTCGACCCCGAGCTCTGGGTGGCGCTCGCGGAAGGTCGCCAGGATCGGCGGCAGCCAATAAGCGGCAATGGTCTGGCTCGCTACGACGCGCAGCGTGCCGCGCTTCAGCCCGCTCAGTTCATCCAGCACCGTCTCGGCCGCTCCAGCACGTGCCAGCACGCCGCGCGCCTCGGCAAGGAATAGTCGCCCGGCCTCGGTCAGCGTAATGCCGCGGCCGACCCGATGGAACAGCTTGATCGCGTGCCGCTCCTCCAACGCCGCGATCGCCGCCGAGGCCGCCGATTGGGTCACGTTCAGCGCTCGCGCCGCCGCGGTCATATGCTCGCGCTCGGCTACGCTGACAAAAATGCGAAGCTGTTCGAGCGTCATCTTACGCTCGTAGCACAACCGATCATGAATTGCGATCGGAATGAAAAGAAAGCTGCGTTGGAGCGATCAATGGATGCGGCATAGATCAATCGGCGGAAGGAAACCGCCGTGGCCAGTCTTGCTAACCTCCATCTCTCTTCGCCGGCAGATCGGATCAGCAAGCATGCCGGCCTTCTCCCCGGCATCGGTCTCTGCCTCGCCGTTACAGGCGCCGCCTACGCCCTGGAGGCGGGCGAGCGTGCTCTCGCGGGCAAGGCGTGGCTGGAAGCCCTGGTGCTTGCCATCGTGATCGGTACGGCGGTGCGCAGCCTGTGGATACCCGGGAGCCGCTGGCACGACGGCGTCGCTTTCAGCGCCAAGTATCTGCTCGAGATCGCCGTCGTCCTGCTGGGCGCGTCGGTCAGCGCCGCGACGATCCTGGCGGCCGGGCTTCCGCTGCTTGCCGGTATCGCGGGGGTAGTGATCTGCGCGATCCTGCTCAGCTTTGGTATCGGCCGACTGCTCGGTCTCCCAGCACGGATGGCGTTGCTGATCGCATGCGGCAATTCGATCTGCGGCAACTCCGCCATCGCAGCTGTAGCGCCTGTGATCGGCGCGGACAGCGAAGATGTCGCCGCTTCGATCGCCTTCACGGCAGTGCTGGGCGTGGTGGTCGTGCTAGGCCTCCCGCTGCTGGGGATCGCCTTAGGTATGAGCGGCCTTGCCTTCGGCGCGCTCTCCGGCCTCACGGTCTATGCGGTGCCGCAGGTGATCGCTGCCGCCTCTCCGCTCGGTGCCGCGGCGGTGCAAATGGGCACGCTGGTCAAACTGGTGCGGGTGCTGATGCTAGGGCCCGTCTGCCTGGTCCTTTCGCTGGTTGCGCCGCGGCTTGCGCCGGAGCATGTGCCCGCTGGCGAGTTCGTCACCGGCGAGCCCTCCCGCGGGCGGCTCGACCTTGCCCACCTCGTACCGTGGTTCATCATCGGCTTCCTTATGCTGGTCGCCTTCCGGTCGTTCGGACTGGTCCCCACGGTCACTATTGCGCCGCTCGGCCGTATCGCCTCCCTGTTGACTGTCGTCTCCATGGCAGCGCTAGGGCTGGGCGTAGACGTGCGCACCGTCGCCAAGGCAGGCGGTCGGGTCACGACGGCGGTGGTGCTCTCGCTCCTCGGCCTCGGCGCGATCAGCTTCGCCTTGCTTGCGGTGCTGCACATCGCGTGATCCGACAGATCGGCAATCGGAAGGCCGGGACAAATCGTGCTTCGATGCGTTCCCTGATCATGAGCAAGCAAATGATCGAGCGGAACCCGGATCCTTACAACGCGGAGCCAGAGCCGAGCGCGCTCATCGAGCGGTTCCTAACCCCGCAGTCGCTATTCTACGTCCGCAGCCACGGAGCTGTGCCCGATCTGCCTGCCGGTCATCGGATCGAGGTGAGCGGGATTGGCGTGAAGGGTCGCTCCTTCTCGGTGGAGGAGCTGCGGGCTGCCTTCAAGACACGCTCAGTGACGGCGGTGCTACAATGCGCCGGCAACCGCCGCACGGATATGCAGCAGGTCGGCAAGACCTCGGGCGACCCATGGGATGTCGGCGCGATCGGCAATGCCGAATGGACGGGCGTCCGGCTGGCCGATTTGCTTGATGCGGTCGGCGCGCCTGATGCCGACGATCTGTTCGTCGCATTCACCGGTGCCGATGAAGTGGACGTGGAGGGCGAGGAAGCACCGTTTGGCATATCGATCGCGATGGCCAAAGCGCGGGCACCCGACGTGCTGCTCGCCTGGGCAATGAACGACGAGCCGCTGGCACCAGAGCATGGTGCACCGTTGCGCATGGTCGTTCCAGGCTATGCTGGCGTCCGCAGCGCCAAATGGCTGACACGCATCGAGGTGCGTGACACCCCGTCCGAAGCGCCGATCCAGGCCCACGACTACAAGCTGTTCCCGGCCGACGTGACGGCAGAGACGGCCGACTGGAGCCAGGGCCTGACGATCAACGCCATGCCCCTCAACGCTGCGATCTGCTCGCCCGGATCTGGCGAGAGCCTGTCGGCGGGCGAAATGCGAATCGAGGGCTATGCCATCGCTTATGATCGACGCGTCTCGCGGGTCGAAGTATCGACCACCGGCGGTAGGGACTGGTGTCAGGCCACGTTCGCCGACGATCCCGAAGCGCACTGGGGCTGGCGGCGCTGGTCGCTTGACACCACGCTCGCCAAGGGGCGCCAACACCTCGTCGTGCGCGCGTTCGACGAGGCCGGACAGGGGCAGCCCGAACGACCCGACACGATGTGGAACTTCGCCGGCTATCTGTGCACCGCTTGGCATCACGTCCACGTGCTGGTCGAGTGATTCACACTGCCATGACGGATCTCTCTTTTTGGGCCGACGCCTTCGGCAGGCTGATCGTGGCGACGCTTGCCGGGTTGGTGCTCGGCTGGGAGCGCTCGCGCGAAAACCGTCAGATCATGGGCCTTCGCACGCTGGGGCTTGTGGGTCTGGCGAGCTGCATCGCGGTACAGGCGATTGTTCACAGCGGTTTGCCCAACGTAAACGCGGACGCCGCAGGGCGAGCGATGCAGGGCATCCTGTCGGGCGTGGGCTTCATCGGTGCCGGCGCCGTTTTACGTGTTGGCCAGGGTCAGGAAGTGCACGGGCTGGCCACTGCGGCTTGCATCTGGGTCACAGCGACGATCGGCGCCGCGGCAGGACTTGCGGTGTGGCCGCTGATCGTGGGTGGGCTGTTCCTGGCGATGCTGGTGTTGTTCGTCGGGGCTCCGCTCGAACGCCGCATCCGCGATCGCGCCCGGCTTACCCCGGCCGAGGCCGATAGGAAGGACGTGGAGCGAAAGCCCTGATCCGCCTAATCTCGTCAGGGGTCGGCGCCGTTGGTGGATGAAATGCGGCTTAGCGGACGTTATTTCGGAGAGCGGGCTTAGCGTGCGGTCTGGGATTGAGTGATCATTGCGGATAAGGCGTAGGTATGAATGACGCGCCTTCCCATGCAGTTACGAGCCATGAGCAGACCTATTGGCGCCGCGAGGCGCCCGTTATCGAAACCTTAGCTGAGCTGACCGAGGCGCCGGCAGACTCCGAGTTTCGGCTGCTCGCCGATAATCTCCCCGCCTTATGCTGGATGGCCCGGGCGGACGGCTACATCGTCTGGTACAACCGCCGGTGGCACGAATATTGTGGCACGACGCCGCAGGACATGGAGGGATGGGGCTGGCAAGCCGT
The DNA here is from genome assembly GCF_013113735.1 of Sphingomonas sp. AP4-R1. NCBI lineage: Bacteria > Pseudomonadati > Pseudomonadota > Alphaproteobacteria > Sphingomonadales > Sphingomonadaceae > Sphingomonas > Sphingomonas sp. AP4-R1. Next base: position 5,115,982 of record NZ_CP053346.1, on the reverse strand, counting down.
TCACGATCCGGACCAGGTCGAGGCCGTCACCAATCGCTGGCAGGCCTGCATCCGCGTCGGCGAGCCTTTTGAAATGGTCTTTCCGCTGCGCGGTCGCGATGGCCAGCTCCGGTCCTTTCTTACCCGCATCTCGCCGCTACGAGACGGATCGGGAGAAATCGCCAGATGGTACGGCGTCAACACCGAGGTCAGCGCGCAGTTTCAGGAGGAAGCGCGTCGGGATGCGGTCGAGGCCGCACTGTACGCCGCCAAGCTCGAGCGCGACTTCATCATCAACCTCACCGCGCGTCAGCGAAGCCTGCATGACCCGCTGGCGATCATGCATCTCTCGGCGGAGCACATCGCGCGGCGGCTCGGGATCAACCGCGCCTGCTTCTACCGACTGCTGGAAAACGAGCGGGTTCGTTATGTCGGATGCTGGTCCGATGCCGGGCTTCCCAATCTCAGCGGTGAGAGCGCGAGCGGTCATCTTGGAGAACGGCTGGAGAAGGCACGACGGACTGGCCAGCTGACCAGCTTCGGCGACAGCCGTCATGATCCTCTTGAAGGTCTGGTCGAACTTTCCGGCAGCGGAATCCTTGCGGCGGTCGATGTCCCGATCAGCCGCGCGGGCAGCGTGATCGGCGGTTTCTACATCGCCCATGGTGAGGTTCGCCTCTGGACCGAGAACGAGTTGGCACTTGTACGCGAAGTCGCCGAACTGACCTGGCTGGCGGTCGAACGAGCCGAGGCGATCATACGCCTGGAAGATCGCGTCGCCCGGCAGGATGGTGATCTGGCCCGGGCCGCATCTGACCTCAGAAGCGCTACGACCGGACAGTCGGACGCCGAAAGCCAGGTCCGGCAGCTCCAGAAGATGGAAGCCGTGGGCCAGCTGACGGGCGGCATCGCGCATGACTTCAATAACATGCTCGCTGTCATCATTGGCGGCCTCAATCTCGCTCAGCGCCGTCTCGATCGCGGCGACACCGATATCAAGCGCTTCATGGATGGTGCGATGGAGGGCGCGACCCGTGCGGCCGCGCTCACCCAGCGCCTGCTTGCCTTCTCGCGCCAGCAGCCGCTCGCGCCCGAAACCGTCGACGGCAACAAGCTGGTGAACGGTCTCACCGAACTCCTCTCGCGAACGCTCGGCGAGCGGGTTCAACTCGAGACCGTGCTGACGCCCGGCCTCTGGAAGACGCTGGCCGATCCGATCCAGCTCGAGAATGTGATCGTCAACCTCGCGGTCAACGCGCGCGACGCGATGCCCGACGGCGGGAAGCTCACCATCGAGACCGGCAACGCCAACATCGATGCCGAATATGCGCATGATGCCGAGATCCCCATCGGCCATTATGTGATGCTGGCCGTCAGCGATACCGGAAGCGGTATGCCGGCAGCCGTGATCGCGAAAGCTTTCGACCCGTTTTTCACGACCAAAGGGGTCGGCAAGGGCACAGGGCTCGGCCTCAGCCAGGTCTTCGGCTTTGTCCGGCAGTCAGGCGGCCATGTGAGGATTTACTCCGAGGTCGGACACGGGACCACGATCAAGATTTATCTGCCGCGCACGTTCGCTGAGCAACCCCAGGCCATCCCGCGTCGATCGGCTGCGATGGCGCGCGGCGGCAACTCGTCCGAGATCATCCTGGTGGTGGAGGACGAGGAACGCGTCCGCAACTTCTCGACCGAGGCCCTGCGCGAGCTGGGCTATACGGTCATCCACGCTGATGGCGGTCACGCGGCGCTGGCGATCATCGATGGCGGCCAGGACGTGACGCTTCTGTTCACCGACATCGTGATGCCGGAGATGACCGGACGTCAGCTCGCAGACGAAGCTGTTAAGCGCCTGCCGCGCCTCAGGGTGGTCTATACGACGGGCTATACCCGCAATGCCGTGGTACATAATGGCGTGATCGATCCGGGTACGAATTTCCTGCCCAAGCCCTTCGGCATGGACCAACTCGCGTCTAAGATCCGCGAGGCGCTGGACGATTAGTGCGGCATCGCCTGCCGGAATGCCGCCATTACCTGCCGCTCGTTGATGGGCTTGCCGAAGATGACGCCGGGCGGAGCACACGGATGACAGTCGGCGGGCGTCCCGGTGATGAATATTACCGGCACTTCGCCGTAGCGTTGGTAGATCGCCTGGACAGCGCTCGGACCATTGCCCTCGCCAAGGATCACGTCTGACAGGATGATATCAGGCCTGTGGGCGAAGGCGGCGTCGACAGCGTCAGCCTCGGTCGCCGCCGTGTCGATTGACGTGCCGCCGGCGCGTTCGGCGATGTCCGAGATATATTCGGACAACAGCCACTCATCTTCGATCACAAGTACATGGCACATAAACACTCCAGAAGGGGTCAACGGCTCGCGCTCTGTCATGGGCCCGCTCCAATCAAATTGGGATGCTGAGTGACATGCATTGGGTGCGGGAAGCGTGGTTTTCTGAACCGGGCTGGCGCCTTCGTCTCAGCTCGCGTCGAGACGCCGGTAAAGCGGTCGCCAGTGCCTGTTGGTTCGTTCGCGACCAGATTGGGACGTTCGGCCGTGCTTCGATCGATGCCGCTCCGGACAAAAAGCAGCCACTGGAGAACCGTTGAGCTGCCTTTCACCTCCAGCCAGTCCCGGACGTCTCTCGATCACCCAAGTGTAACCCACTCGACAGCCTGAGCCGCACGCGCGAAGCTGCACGCATGGATTTCATGAAGATCATCGAGTCACTCGATGAGGCGCTTTACAGCGTCATGAGCTGGCTGATTTTCTATCCGATCACCCTATGGCGTACGGTCGTCCGGCCCCAAAAGATGATGGACTATGCCGATCGCGAAGTGTCTGATCGGCCGAACGAGCAATATGATGATGCGATCCGTCCGCCTCTCTTCCTCTTCCTGACATTGCTCATTTCGCATGGCCTTGAAGTCGCGACGGCATCGCGCAACCCGCTGCTGTCCGACACGCACGGGCTGGCATCTCTCGTCGACAGCGACTTGGCGCTGCTGGCGCTCAGGTTGCTGCTGTTCAGCCTGTTCCCGCTGATGATGGCGGTCCGCCTGCTGCATCGCCAGCGCACGCGGTTGACCCATGCCAGCCTGCGCCGCCCCTTTTACGGGCAATGCTACACGGCGGCCCCTTTCGCTTTGATGCTAGGGGTAGGCACGCTGGCTCCGAACCTGCCTCTCGCAGGTGCCCGCATCATCTCGGCCGTAGTGATTGGGGCGGGCGTCCTGTGGTATTTCGCCACTCAAGCCCGCTGGTTCGCCCGCAAATTGCGAGTTTCATTCTTTGTCGGTGCCGGCGACGCCTGCGTCGCTACCTTCTACAGCATCGTCCTGTTCGTGCTCGCAGCGATTGTCGTCCACTAAGTGAAGGCTGGCCTATCTCGGGCAGCTCTGACATCCTGCGGGCAAAGATGCGGGAGAATAGCGGTGCGCGCGGCAATCTTGATGGCGACGGCAATGGCCGTACTGGTCGCGGCGCCGGCTGTGGCGCAGGCTGAACCCGGCGATGCAATCAACCTGATCTGCTCGGGTCAGGGCGAGAAGCTCGGATCGGGCTATGTGAACACGCTGGAGTGGGATCGATACGACCATAAATATCGCACGCGCAGCGGCGTGCAGACGGAGATGCAGGGCTTTTCGTCTGCGGTAACCCTCCAGATTTACGGCAATGACGGCCGCATCCGCCTGCCGGAGAAACTGATACCCCCGCTCAACTCGGGCGGCGATCACCAGCATTGGTGGCAGCTCGATGATCTGATCGTCGGCGCCAACGAGATCCGCGCCAGCTATCGACTGAACGGGCTGAACAAGCCTAAGATAAGGATCGACCGCCAGACCGGTGAAATCACTATCAGGGGCACCGGGCAGGACTTTTCCGGCACCTGCGACAAGGTCGATCCCGGACAGAGGCGGTTCTGAGGTTTCGCGCCGTGCTGGCCTGTGCGGTCGGCTTGGTCGCACCCGTCGTGTTATATGCTCAGGCGCGTACAGATCGGATCGCGCTGGCCGAGGGCAAACCTAAAGTCGTGGCTGGCACGATCCAAGGCGACGGTAGCAAAACGTACGTCCTGAGCGCCAGAGCTGGGCAAAGGCTACTGATTACCCTTCGGACCAACAATCGTTCGAACTATATGAATGTGACCGCGCCAGGTGCGGAGGCTGCAACGTTCATCGGATCGATCCAAGGCGGCCGATATGACTTCGTAGTTGCCGCGACAGGCGATTACTTAAGCGATGTCTACCTTATGCGTAACGCTGCTAGGCGACATGAGAAGGCAAGCTATACGTTAGCCGTTGTCCAGCATTAATGCCCGGTGACCAAGTCCCCGTTCTGCGCGTCCTGCACATTATGGCTCGGCATTGAGTCTCTTCGCGACGTCCGATTTCAGCAATCGCAGTCATTCAGCAGATCAAGCGTGAGCGACGGCTTCGTCCCAATTCAAACCTTTCGAGCTGTTGGCTCGATGGGCTGAAAGCGGCCCGCCCGCTCACATGAACGGACGGCAGCTTTCGGGGCTCTGAAGAGGCGGCCTGAGCGTCCGGCATTGATGACGTGGACGGCTCTCCAACCCTCCCGCAGAATGATCTGCGGAGAGCCGGAAGGGAGAGCCACGATGGGGAACGTCACGACGATAGGTCTCGATCTCGCGAAGAACGTATTCCAGGTGCACGGGGTCGACGCGGAGGGTGTTGCGGTGGTTCGCCAGCGCCTGACCCGTGGCCGCATGCTAAAGTTCTTCGCCAAGCTGCCGCCGTGCCTGGTTGGCATCGAGGCCTGCGCAACCTCGCATTACTGGGCACGCGAGCTGGTGGCGCTCGGGCATGACGTGAAACTCATGCCGGCGCAGTACGTGAAGCCGTACGTCAAGCGCAGCAAGAACGATGCAGCCGATGCCGAGGCGATCTGCGAGGCGGTGACCCGGCCGACGATGCGCTTTGTCGGCATCAAGTCGCCTGAGCAGCAGAGCGCGATGATGCTCCATCGTGTCCGCCTGATCCTGAACCGCCAACGGACGCAGCTGTCGAACGCGATGCGGGCGCATCTGGCCGAGTTCGGGGTTGCGGCGCCGATCGGCAGGAACGGCATCGAGCAGCTCCTCGACGTGATCGCCGATCCTGCCGACGAGCGGGTGCCGTCCGATGCGCGGTTTTGCCTGGAGATGCTGGCGGCTCAGCTGCGCATTGTGAAAGAGCAGATCCTGGAAAACGACCGCCGCATCTTGGCGAGCGCACGCGAGACCGAGCTTGGCCGTCGGCTGATGGAGATACCCGGCGTGGGGCCGCTGCTCGCCAGCGCCATCGTCGCCACCGTTCCCGATCCTGCGATCTTCCGCTCAGGCCGCAACCTCGCCGCGTGGATCGGCCTGGTGCCGCGGCAGAATTCCAGCGGCGGCAAGGAGCGGCTCGGCGGCATCACCAAGGCCGGCCATCAGTACCTGCGCCAGATGCTGATCGTCGGCGCCATGGCGGTGGTGCGCTTTGCCGAACGTAACGGCGCCAAGCGGCCGTGGCTTGTTCAGCTGCTCGCCCGCCGCAAGACCAAGGTCGCCGCGGTTGCGCTCGCCAACAAGAACGCGCGCATGATCTGGGCGATGATGGCCAGCGGTGAGCGGTATCGTGAGCCGCTGGTGGCATAAGGAACACGGCGCGGGCGACCGCGCCTGACGAGGTTGGAAAGGGCGATCAGGAGCTAATGCAACAAGCCGGTTGAACCGCCGGATCGGGAAAACCCACTATGACCCAAGCACCTCGAGTGCGCGGGATTGATCGGGACCCGAGACGCGCGAATGGCATTACGGCCAGCGGCACTATGCGCCGCACCAACAGGTCGGACACATGGCCGCACCAACCAGCAACGCTAGGCGAATGCTCGTACTTGCCAACGGAGGGCCGTCCACACATGGGTCAAAGCGGCTGTTCGCAGTTATAGGAAGGCCTGAGGATGGATGCCGGGCAGTACGCCCAGCTGCGGTCGGGCATACCAGTAGCCTTGATGATACCTTACACCCAGCTCGCGTAATGCCGATGCTTCCTGAGCATTCTCGATGCCTTCGGCAATGACGAGAGTTTCCAGCTCTTTGCACATCCGAACGATCGCGCGGACTATCGCTTGGCGACGGTGATCTTTGTCGATCCCGCGGATCAGCTCCATGTCCAGCTTAATTTCGTCTGGGTGAAATCTTGCAAACATGTCGAGACCCGAATGTCCCGCACCGAAGTCATCGACGGCTACCGTGAAGCCAATCTGCTTGTAGGTATCTATGATCGAGGAGACGTGCTCCGGCGAGCCCATCTGTTCGTTTTCCGTAAATTCAAAGATCAGCCTGTCGATGGGCAAGCTGGCTCTACGCGCTGTCGCCAGCGTCAGCTGGATGCATGCGAGCGGCGAGTAAACCGCGTTCGGCAGAAAATTGATCGACAGCTTGGCATCGCTTTGCATGAGGCCTGCTTCCATGGCTGTCTCGATCGCCTTGACCCGGCAAGCCTGATCGAACGCGTAGCGATTGGTCTCGTTCACGCTGGAAAGGATCTCATACGCGCTAGCGCCGTCCACGCCCCGAACTAGCGCCTCATAGGCAAACGCTCGTCCAGTTTCGACGTCGACAATCGGTTGGAAGGCCATGGCGAATGGAATTTCAAACTCCGCGCCATCGCGGCATCCGCTACAGATACGTTCCTTTTGCATGGCTTACCGATAAAGGGCCGCTCCTAAAAGATAATGAATGAAAGCAGCTAGGCCGAACAGCAGGCTGAACCAAATTTTTAGGCGGCCCGCCCGAGCGGTCGCTCTTTAAACCTGAACGAAGGGCTGTAGTTGGGATCTCAGGAGCACGGTCTGGACGTCCGATTTTGGGTCGAAAGCGCTGCTCCATGCCATGACGCTTCTCGCGAAGTTAGGCCGTCTCCGAAACTCGCGCATACCGCATAGGCGGCATGCCGACGTGCCGGGTGAAGGCTGTGCTGAACGTGCTGGCCGATCCGTAGCCGACCTCGACGGCGACCTGACCGATTGCGAGACCGCGCGTTCGCAACAGGCGCTTCGCCAATGCCATACGCCAGGTGAGCAGGTACTCGATCGGCGGTATGCCGACGGTGCTGGTGAAGCGTGCGAAGAAGGCAGAGCGCGACATGGCCGCTTCGGCTGCCAGGTCCGTGACCGTCCACGGATGCGCAGGGCGCGCATGCATAGCCCGCAATGCGGCGACCAGTCGTTCGTCGGACATGCCCCGGGCGAGGCTCGGCATCGCGGCGGGACCGGAGCCGCAGCGCAACGCCTCGATCAGGAGGACTTCGAGCAAGCGCTCCAGCATCAATTCACGCCCGGGCCTTGCCTTACGGGTCTCGTCCCCGACCAGGTCCATCAATGTGGCCAGCCGCGGCTCATCACGTGCCACCACCATCGCCGGTAGCAGCGACACAAGCAGAGCGGCGTCTGGCGACGCGAAACTGCAAATCCCGACCTGCATGCGCAAATTGACGGGCTGACCGGCTTGTCCGATGCGGAACCGGCCCTCACCGATCTCGGTCGGGGTCATGACGGCGCCATCCGGCGGTGGGTCCATGCTCTCGATGCCGTCAATGGCCCGGTCGCCGGTGGCCGGAAGCAGTACGAAGTCGCCAGCCCGTACGACGATCGAGGCTTGGCCGGCGTTCACCACCCGGCATTCGCCTTCCAGCACCGCGAAATAGACAGGCTTGCCCTCGACGTCGCGGCGGATGCGCCAGCGCCCGGCATATTCGACGAGTTTCGAGAAGCTCGCGGAGGGCCGCAGCAGGGTCACGATCTCGGCCAGCGGATCGATGGTCATATCAGGACGATCGCCAATGAAGTCAGGATTGCCAACCATAGGCAGTCTTGGTCGCGGAATCTATCTTTGGCGCTCCCACACTCGTCAATGGAGCAAGACATGCCCAGCGTTCTCATCACCGGCTGTTCCTCGGGCTTCGGTCTCGAAACCGCAAAACTGTTCCTCGACCGCGGCTGGCGTGTCGTCGCGACGATGCGCACGCCTGATCCGGGCCTGCTGCCGTCGTCCGACCGGCTCACCATCCTGCCGCTCGACGTCACGGATCGCGACAGCGTCGCCAGTGCGGTCGCGCAGGCGGGGCCTGTCGACGTGCTGGTCAACAATGCCGGTTTCGGGGCCGCGGTCCCTATCGAACTCATCGAGTTCGACACGGCGCGCCAACTCTTCGAGACCAATACGCTCGGCACGCTGGCGATGATGCAGGCGGTCTTGCCGGCTTTCCGCGCGCGGCGATCCGGCGTGATCATCAACGTGACCTCGACCGTCACGCTCAAGCCGCTGCCGCTGGTCAGCACCTATCGCGCCAGCAAGGCCGCGGTGAATGCGCTCACCGAAAGCCTGGCGGTCGAGATGCAGCCGTTCGGCGTTCGGGTTCACATCGTGCTGCCCGGCCGTTCCCCGGCGACGCAGTTCAGCGCGAATGCGAGGCCGCACCTGCGCGGTCTCGATAATCCCGACTATAAGCCGTTGATCGAGGGTATGATCAAACAATTCCAGGAGGACACGGGGCCGGTCACCCATGCTGAAGACGTTGCAGCTGCCGTGTTCGAGGCCGCGACCAACCCGTCCGCACCGCTCAAGATCCCCGCTGGCGCAGATGCGATCGCTTGGATGGCGGACGCCGCCTGACGTGTGAAACCCGGCGGCCGGCGGGTACCCATCCGCTGGCCGCCGGGCCGCAGCCCGAAGATCAAGCGGAAGCGAGCCGGACTGCCGTCTCGCGATAGTCGTGCAGGGGTCGGCCAAGCATGTTAGCCAGGCGCTCGCGGTCGCTGGTCTCCGGGATCATCCCGTCGCTGACGTAGCGCTCGGCCATCAGCCGCATCTCATAGGCCATCCAGCGCGGCATGAACGTCGCCATATTCTGTTCGAAGCCGCTGGGATCGTCGCCGCCATAGGCGATGGGGCGGCCGAGGACGTCGGACCATATCGCTGCCACGTCCTCGCCCGTCAGCGTTTCGGGACCGACCACGTTGATCGTCTCGATTGGCAGCTTTTCAGGTGCGCGGTCACGCCGGATCAGCTCAATCGCCGCGATCTCGGCGATGTCGCGCGCATCGACCATGGCCACGCCCTTGCCACCGATCGGCATCGGATAGACGCCGTGCTGAAGGATTACGCCCTTCACCATCGCTTCGTTGTCGATGAAGTAGGTCGGACGCAGAATGGTGGCACCGAAGTTCATCGCCTCGAGCATCCGCTCGGCACCCGATTTCACTGCGAAGTGGGGTACGTTGACGGCGCGGTCGGCATCGAACACCGACAGATAGACGACGCGATCGACACCGGCCTCTCGCGCGACGTTGAGCGTCACGATCGCCTAGGTGAATTCGTCGCCGGTCACCGCGTTGAGCAGGAACAGCGTCCTCACGCCGACAAAGGCCGCGCGCAGGGAGTCGATATCGAGCAGATCGCCTTTGGCAACATCGACACCGGCCGGAAACGCCGCTTTGGCAGGATCACGGGTGAGGACGCTGACAGAGGCGTCGCGAGCGACGAGCTGTTCGACGACATGGCGGCCGACGCGTCCGGTGGCGCCGATTACGAGGATGGTCATGGGGCTTCTCCTTGGATCTTGCTGACCCGAGCAAGATGCGTGATCCATGGTACGGCAACTAGACGCGCAATCTGGACGCGCCGTCTCATGGGTGGAACGATATGGACCTGCTCGCGCTCGCCGATTTCACGCTGGTCGCCCGCCATGGCGGCTTCGGCAAAGCCGCGCGCGCCGCGCGCAGGCCCAAGGCGACGCTGTCGCGCCGCGTGTCGGAGCTGGAGTCCGCGCTCGACTTGCGCCTATTCGAGCGCGGCCAGCGCGACCTCAAGCTGACCGAGGAGGGCCGGGCGCTGGCCGAGAGGGCAGGCGCTCTGCTCGCCGAGCTGGAGGAGACAACGATCGCGATCGCATCGGGCAGCGCAGCAGTCCGTGGACGCCTCAGGATCAGCGCGCCGCTTCTCTTCTCTCAGACCGCGATGGGGCGGCTGGCGGCCGGGTTCGCGCAGCGCCATCCCGATGTTCGGCTAGAGGTCACGACCGACGATCGCGCGGTCGACATGATCGAGGAAGGTTATGATCTGGTCATCCGGGTAAATCCGACAGCGGACGATGCGCTGGTGGGCCGGCCCTTCCTTCACGACCGACTGGTCGTCGTTGCTGCCCCTGACGTGTCGCCGCTGGCAGGCGGCATCTTTCCTGCTGTGGTGCGCGACCGCGACGTCGAAAGTAGCTGGACGATCGACACCACCGATGGGCAACGCGCGATCGCGATCGATCCGGTGCTCCGATTATCCTCGCTGGTGATGATACGAGATGCGGTGCGTCTTGGTGCCGGCGTGGCCCGCTTGCCCCTCTCGCTGGTCAGCGGGGACATTGCAAGAGGGCGGCTGATCGCGTGGGGTGATGTCCCGGCCTCACGCGTCGCGCTATGGGCGCTCTATCCCTCGCGACGCCTGCTGAACGCCAGGGTATCGGCGCTCCTGGAGTATCTGCGGCAGTCCTTTCCGAACGGGACGGCCGAGGAACTCGCGGCCTATCTGGATGATCGGTGCTGACCGTCAGCGGCTCAAAGAGCCCTTTGCGCTATATAAAAGAACGACATCTTTCCGGCAGCACCTGCCTTGCTGCGAATGGCAGAATGTAGGTCAACGGACCGACGAATTCCGCGATTTGTCATATGCGGTCACTGCCTCTGCCATCGCCTGCTCCTGATCCAGCGCCCAAGAACATAGCGCTTCGAAGGGTTCGCGAAGCGAGTGGCCTAGAGACGTAATCGTATAGACGACACCGATCGGGGTAGTTGGGATCACAGTGCGGGTGATCAGTCCATGGCGTTCCAAGCGCTTCAGTGCATCAGCGAGCGATTTGTGGGTGATGCCGTCGAGCCGTCGCTTGATCTCGTTGAAGCGTGCTGGTTGAGGGCACAGCACCGTCAGGATCATGATCGTCCACTTGTCTGCGATCTTGTCCAGCACTGGGCGGATACGAGGCACGTCTATCATCGCCTTGCACGACAGGGCCTGCAGGTCGGTATCGCTCGCCATATCTACGCTACTCCGAGTGCGTTCTTGATAGCAGATATGCTTCGTATATCTGGTTCGCCATCTCGAATGAAAGGGCTGAAGATGGCAAGAATGGCAGGCAAGGTCGCGCTGGTAGTCGGTGGGGCGAAAGGAATTGGTCTCGCGACCGCCCGCGGGCTCGCGAAGGAAGGGGCCACGGTCCTTCTGACCGGACGTCGGTCGCATGAGGTAGCCGCCGCGGCTGAGAGTATCGGTCCATCGGCGCACGGCGTCGAAGCCGACGCGGCGTCCCAAGGCGATCTTGAGCAAGTCGTGGCCGAGGCCAAGCGTCTGCATGGTCGCATTGACGCGCTAGTGCTTAACGCCGGATTGTCGGAGCCGGCAACGATCGTCGAGGAAACTGGCGAGCATTTCGACCGGCACTTCGCCGTCAACGTGCGCGGCGCGCTGTTTGGGATCCAGGCGGCGCTGCCCGTGCTCAGCGACGGAGCATCGGTGGTGCTGGTCGGCTCGATCGCCGACGTGATGGGCGTCACGCCGTTCAGTACTTACGGAGCGACCAAGGCGGCACTGCGCTCCTATGCCCGCAGCTGGGCGGCCGAGCTGGCGCCGCGACGGATCCGCGTCAATGTCGTCGCGCCGGGACCGACCGATACGGACATGATGGCTGCGGTATCCGAGGAGATGCGGCAGATGCTCATCGCGCCGATTCCGCTCGGCCGCATGGCGCGCGCCGACGAAGTTGCGGATGCGGCTGTCTTCCTGCTTAGCGACGAAGCCAGCTTTATTACCGGCGCCGAACTCTGCGTCGATGGAGGCATGCGACAAGTGTAGGCAGATGAACGGGCGGCACCTGACACGTGGATCGGATAGATCGCGCGATCAGCGTCGCCCGTCTCCAACGCCGCGAGATCGGCCGATCCGTGCGAAAACACAGTCGGGAGCACGTCTCGCTCTCCTGAACGAATGACCGAAGTTGGAACGTAGGGATGGGGACGCGAACGACCGGTTTTGGGTCAATGTTACGATCAGCGGTTCATGGCGCGATCATCAGAACTTCGCGGATAAGCCAGCATAATAGGTGCGGCCATAGCGTTCGTTCTGGACGACCCAATCCTTGATGCCGGCCTGATACTGGCGAGTGGGCTCGTCCGTCAGGTTCTGCGCCTCGACGAACACGCGGATGTCGCGCCACACGGCGACGCTGGCCTTGGCATCCAGGCGGCGCAGATCGTCATTATACTGATCGTTGTAGGCGGGGCTGCCGATCGCAAGCAGCGAGTGGCCGGTATTGTGATAGGCGATCGAGGCCTCGACGATGCCCTTCTGATAGAAGAGTTCGGCACCGTAGAGATATTTGGACTGCTGCGGGAAGGTCGACTTGCGGCCGTCGGGCAGAGTGAGGTTCGAATCCGTCAGCGTGCCGTTCAGCGAAATGCCGAGGCCGGAGAGCAGGCCGGGCAGGAAGGTGAACTGCTGCTGGTACTGGGCCTCGATGCCGATGATGTCGCCCTTGTCGGCGTTCAGCGGCTGGGTGATTCCCAGCACCGAATAAGCGACGCCGGCATAGGTGGTGTTGCGCAGCACGGTGGTCTGGCTGAAGATCGGATTCTTGATGATCTTGGCGAAGGCGCCGATCGAGAGCAGGCCGCCCTTGGCGAAATACCATTCGGCGGTCGCATCGAAATTGTCCGCACGATAGGGCTTCAGATCGGGATTGCCGAGCGAGACGGTGCCGTCCGTGCTGTTGATCGATCCGCCTGGGCTGAGATTGCTATATTCGGGACGGCCGAGGCTTTTCGAATAGGCAAAGCGGAAAATGGTGGTGGCGCTGGGCGCGACCTTGATGATCAGGCTCGGCAGGAAATCGTCATACGTGTTGTGGCGCGCGTCCGGCAGGATCGTGGTGCTGTTGGCGACGAGGCGGAAGCCGGTGATGTCGAGCGACGTGTGTTCGTAGCGGATGCCCGGCGTGATCGTGAGCGCGCCGAACTTCAGGTTCGCCATCGCATAGCCGGCGGCGACCTTCTCCTTCAGCTGGAAATCGGCGATCGTATTGTTGGAGAGCGTGGTGGCCGCATCCAGCGGCATCAGCGCGCCACCGAGATTCTGGGCGGTGAACGCCTTCAGCGCATCGATGTCGAACGTCGGGCTGTTATAATAGCATTGCTTCACGTTGGCGCTGTCGGGGTTCACGCAGACGCCGGGGCCGCCGAGATTATACTGGCCGAGCGTCCAGCGGTTCGCAGTGGCGCTGGCGCGCACCCAGGTAGGCTGATCCTGATCGAAATCGCGCGACGTATCGCGATATTTGGCGCCGACCTTGATGAAGCTGCCCGCATCCAGGCTCTCGAGCGCGTAGGTGCCGTCCACCTTGCCCTGCCAGATCTTCTCGACGTTGCGCTGGTCGAACTCCTGATACTGGCGGAACTGCATCTGGTTGGCCGAGCATTCGGTGACGGGCGCGGCGTCGTAGATCTTGTCGCTGAAGTCAAAGGTCACGCGACCCGGATTGCAGCGAAACTGCCAGAGCGGGTATTTGTCGTTCGTGATGTTGCGGCTGTAGGCGCCTTCATAATCCAGCTTGAAGCCACCGAACTCGCTGGAGCCGCCGACCATGCCGGTGGCGAGCGTCTTCACCTTATAGTCGAGCCGCAGATCCTCGCGCCGCTCCGTGCCGTTGCCGGGCGTGCCGGTGGCGCTGCTCGGGGTGCCGTTGGCGAAGCCGGTCAGGCCGTCCGGGTTGAGCGTATAGGCGGTGGTGGTGAAATCGAGGCGGTAGCGCGGGCGGATCTCATTCTCGGTGAAGCGGCTGTAGACGCCGCGCACGTAGAAGGTCTGCGTGTCGCTGGGATGCCAGTCGAACGAGCCCGCACCGCTGATCCGCTCGCGATCGAGCGAGTAGCGGGTATATTTGATATTGTCGGGGAGGCCGCCGCGCGCGGCGGCCGCCACCGGCTTCCAGTTATCCGGATAGAAGCCCATGCTGTAGAAATTGCGGTCCGAATAGCTGCCGCCCAGCACGATGCCGAACTGGTCGTCCGAGCCGAAGCGCGTGCCGGCAGTGAGATCACCCTGATAGGGCACCTTGTTGTTGAACTGCTGGATGCCGGCCTTGCCGCTGACGGCGATGTTGGTGCGGTTCCTGAAGTCGAACGCCGTCTGCGTGACGAGATTGACGGTGCCGCCAATGCCTTGGCCGTCCATGTCGGCCGTCTTCACCTTGGCGATCTCGACGCGGTTCAGCAGCTGGCCCGAGACGATGTCGAGCGGGAGCGAACGGGTGGTGCCATCGGGATTGCCGATCTCCATTCCGTTCAGCGTGTAATTGTTGAGATTGGAGGGCACGCCGCGGATCGCGACGTAGCGGCCCTCGCCCTGATCGTAGGTGACGCCGACACCGGGAAGGTGCTCGACCACCTCGGCCACGTTGCGATCGGGCAGGCGGCCGATATCGTCGGCGGCGGAAACATCGACCACGCCGATCGCATCGCGCTTCACCTGGATCGACCGTTCCTGCTGCGCGCGCTGGCCGGTGACGACGATCGCGTCATCCTCGGCCTCAGCGACGGCCTGCCCGTATGCCGAGGTGGCGACCGCGATCGCGCCGATGGCGCTGGCCGGAAGCAGGATTTTCCGCATGTTTTGCCCCTGTGAGTCGGGGATGATGTCCCCTTCGTATCGGGGCCGCGGCTAGGCTCGGTGCGCGATCTTTCAGTGACGCAGGCGTGACGTTTTTCTTTCACGCAATCGTATCTGGCGCTTTCCTGTCACTAAGCGGGCATGCTTGCTTGCCAATACGGCGCCAGCGCAGCCCCTTCAATCTTGCCACTATCGCCTTGCTGACCGACTGCTTGCCTATCGACATCGCCGCCTCGATCGCGATTAACGAATGTCTGGTGTTGGGAAGCGAGCAGGGCCCTTTGAACGTCGTCTTTTGACCGGGAATGGGTCGCACCCGCCGTCGGGCAGGATCTGCCCATGTGCGGGCATATGCGGCGGGTGGTCGGGTTGGCTGCAATGGAAGGCTTCTTACGCGGTGCTGCTCTGAGCTGGGATGAAGTTGCTCGGCCAATCTCCAAGTTTTGAGCCCCCGGGCATTGCAGAAGGTATCGGCCAGCTGCGTTTCGATGCCGCTCCATCACCGACGCCGGCCGCGACATCGCCACCTGGGGTTCAAGCGATAGTGGTTTAGAATCCCGGGCCGAGTAAAAATGGAAAGTGGTATAAAACTGCCAATTATAGCCAACTGCAAAACTTGCCAAGTTATTAAATAGAGCAATGTGAACTCTCATGGACGGTAGTAAATATTAAAAAATGGCGTTGGGTATACGGTTAGTTAATGCATAATAATTTATGGTTAATGTTACTTGACCGGAACAGAGTCGACGTCGGATCTTTATGTCCTTGCCGCCGATCCCGCTCTGCCAACCGTGGGCGAGATCGGGCGATCAAGGAAAACCTCATGGCAATCATTCTTGTTGCGCCTGTTCTCACGCCGTCTGAGGCCAGCCTTATCTATGTGCATCCCGATCATCTGGGCCGTGCGGCAAACGCACCCCTCAGCGAGCAGGGACGGCACATCGCGCCAAGCTCGACGCGCGCCATCGCTCCACTTGAGAACCAGTGGATGCCTCGATCGCGAGCGGCGTTCATCGTCGGCGCGGCACTGGCATGCTGGGCGCCGCCCGTCCTGCTTGCCTTGCTCATTATGTAATACGCTGATCGAACCGATCGCTTCGATACACTGGTAAATTCTCATGGCCGCACATTTCGGCGTTCTCGCCATCTCACTGGCCTCTTTGCTTACTGCAGGCCTGCCCACCGCTTACGCCCTCGGTTCCACACGGCCCGGCCAGTCGATCGGGGTGATTACCCCGGATCTGGCACTGACCCCGTCCGTCGACAGCAGTCATCTGCTGCGTAGCGCGGATGGCTTCTTCTATGCAGTCGCCAGCGTCGATGGTCGACAAGTTCGGCTATTGATCGATACCGGCGCCAGCGCGATCATGCTCTCCACGGCCGAAGCCCGCCGGATGGGTGTTGACGTGGATAAGCTGACATTCGACCAGCGGGTCATAACGAGCGCGGGAACGGTCGCGATGAGCCGAGCCGTCTTGGATCATATGGACGTCGCCGGACGTACCTTCGAAGACGTGACCGTGATGGTCATGCCGGCGAATAGTGGCATCGGCCTAATGGGGCAGAGCATGCTCTCGCGCTTCGACCTCGTCTCGATTGAAGGCGATACACTGAAGCTTCGCTGACCAACAAAGACCTGTGACCCAGCCCTGAGGCGGTAATGCCCAGCTCCAGCCCCGCACTAAAGCTGCTATAACGTGTTATTGCGGGTAAGTAGGTACAGTCGGCGAGATCGGGGGCCGGGACATGGCGAAGGTGTGAAGTGCGCGCCGGAGAAAGGCAACCGCTTGCCCCACGATATAAAGAGCTATCGCTACTTGGCGGGCCGCGTCAGCCCGCCGAGTAGCAAATCAACGGTAGTCTGGACGGTGAGCTAGCTTAACGTATGTCCGTTTATTGGAAGCCGCCGCACCTCACTGGGCGTCCGATTTTGGGTCTGGCTGTCGCGGCAGCATCCGGCCACCTTTGGTCGTCCAGCGGAAAGATTGTGCAAGTCTGGTCCTGCCGCAAGCTGCCGATCAGACGGTTTGCAATGGACGATCGGCAAAGCATGCAAACCCGGTCATGAGCGATTGTCCTTTCCGACGGAACACCCGGCGGCCACGGCAGTTTGCCGACCGATAACCAAGGATATGATCATGACGGATGGCAATGATGCCGTAACGACCACGGTGCCGACTAATCTGCTTTTGGCGTCGAATAAGGTAGACGGAACGAAAATTTCCACTCGGGACGGTGATGCTCTCGGTACGGTTTACAGCTTCATGATCAACAAGCGGACAGGTGGCGCCACTTATGCCGTGCTCAGTCTCGGCGGCTTTCTAGGGATCGGCAAAAGCTACTATCCGCTTCCGTTTGAACTTCTCGCCTATGACCACGTGGCGGACGGCTATGTCGTAACGATCGATCGCCGGCTGCTCGAGGGCGGACCGAGTTGGTCGAACAACGCGCCGGACTTCAACCAGGCCTACGCCGATCGGGTTTCCAATTACTACGGCGTCCCGCCCGCTGATCTCTCTGTCGGTTGAGAAAGGAAAACGATGATCAACAATGACCTTGGAATACTGATCGGTGCCGAGATCGATCGTGACGAGGGGGCTCGGGCGTCAGCGGTGCGCTGAAGGGCTATCTCATCGAAGGCGCCGTCAAAGCAGCCGCGCCGTTGGTGATGACCTTTGCGATCGGTTGGGGCGTACAATATCTGGCACGGCGCGGGTTGGACGCGATCACGGGACATCGTCCGCACGCCTGATGGACTATTTCGATCGGGCGACGATAGGTGACCCCTTTGCCCTCAGTCGCGCGTTATGGTCGGCTACAGGAATTACCCCGGTTGATGTAAGGAATGAGCAGCGTTGATGTCCGATGTGATTGATTTGGCTGCATCGAAGTTTAGCGAATCCGACCGTAAGATCGTGATGCAAAGCTATGATCTGGACGGCCTCACCGACGATCCACGGCTGACTGCAATCACCGATTTTGCCGCGACGCTGTGCGACGCTCCGATCGCGCTCGTGAGTTTTGTCGAGGCAGACCGTCAATCATTTCCGGCGCGGACGGGGCTCGATGCTCGCGAGACAGCGCGCGATGTTTCTTTCTGCGCCCACACGATGCTGAACCAAGAAATCATGGTTGTCGCGGATGCCAGTCAGGACCCTCGTTTTGCGAGCAATCCGTTTGTACTGGGGGAACCCTATATCCGCTTCTATGCAGGCGCACCGTTGATCGCCGATGACGGTACGCCACTCGGGGCGCTCTGTGTAATAGACCCATCGCCGCGTAGCGATCTCACGGCGGTTCAGTGGCAGGGGCTGACTGTCTTGGCCGCGAATATAATGGCCATCCTCACGTTACGCCGATCGACCGATCGCCGTGGCCGTGAGCGCGATGAACAGGAATCAAAGTTTCGCATTCTGGCCGACACGATGCCGCAGATGGTCTGGTCCACGCTGCCTGACGGATTCCATGATTACTATAACGCGCGTTGGTATGAGTTTACGGGTGTTCCTAAGGGATCGACCGATGGCGAGGGTTGGAATGGCATGTTCCACCCGGACGATCAGGAGCGTGCCTGGACGGCCTGGCGGCATTCCTTGGAGACCGGCGAACCATACGAGATCGAATATCGTTTGAGAGACGCCAAAGGCGAATATCGATGAACGCTAGGGCGTGCGCTGCCCATTCGCGGCGCGGACGGCAAAATCACACGCTGGTTCGGCACTTGCACTGATATCCATGACCAAAAAACGCTGCAGGCGCAACGCGAGGTTATTGCCCAGGAGCTCAGCCATCGGATAAAAAACATCTTTGCTGTGATCGGCGGACTGATCACATTCTCAACCCGCCATTACCCAGAGATGAAAATAGCTGCCACTGATCTGCGAGATCGGATCTTTGCGCTTGGCCGCGCCCACGATTTCGTCCGTCCCCATAGCGACGTGTCACGCCCGGGCAAGAAGCAGAACAGTCTTCATGGCATGGTCGAAGAGCTTCTTGGCGCCTACCGCGAGCGGATCACGATCGCAGGCGACGATCTAGAGATCGATGACCGCTCGGCGACACCATTGGCACTTCTTTTCCACGAACTTGCCACCAACGCCGCGAAATATGGTGCACTATCGGCGACCGATGGCTCAGTCGTGATCAAGAGCAGCGAAGGTGGTCACGTCGCGCGGCTGCGCTGGGAAGAACGGGGAGGTCCTGCCGTAACCCAGCCTCAGAGTGAGGGCTTTGGTAGCAAGCTCATCGAACTGAGCATCGTTCGGCAAATGGGAGGCCGGATCGAACGGCAATGGGGCGAGGAGGGCCTTATTTTGCAGCTCGACGTACCGACATCGTCGATGAGACGGTGATTGCCAATTGGGCTTAAACCAGAATGATATCCTCATGCACAGGCAGGGTTTCAACCGTCGACGCTGCGAGCGCCGCCGCCGCTAAGATCGCATCTTCACGAAACGGCTTGCGGATGCAGCCGATCGCGGTAGCCGCCGGCTCTCCGATCTGAGACGGATTTGCCGTTACATAGACGATCCGCACTCCGTGCTGCTGAGCAAGATCACGCGCAATTTGGGGGCCGGTCGGCCCATCACGAAGATTGAGGTCAACGAAGGCCAATTCGACGTCGCCAACAGCGGAAAGCGCCTCGCGCTGATCGGCTGCGATTGCGGCGACGTGATAGCCGGCGTCCTCGAGGATGCGTTCGAGGTCCAACGCCACCAGGATTTCGTCTTCCACAATCAGTACGGATTTCATTACTTGCCACCAGTTGAGCCGCTCGTTCCACAATGAGAATGGGCCCACTTCGTTCCCGAGGCGCTGATCGAGATCAAGTTTACGGATCAGCGGACATTTTGGGTCACGGCGAAATCGCCGTGTCGGGAAGGCTAGGGCGCGCCTTAACCCAAAAGTTTTGCGCTGCGACGCATTCTCGTTTGGGGACGTCGGGTCGCCGCTGTTTCTGGTACAGATGCCGCCCCGCTTTGATACGTTGCCGGTTTCGGATTGGCGAGACAACCGAAATCGCTCAGGAACGAGACTGATTTTCATCAGTTTGTTCACACCAAATCGATTTAACGAAGGAGGATACGATGGGTGAATTCACCGACAAGGTCAGTGCAGCTGCAAACAAGGTTGCCGGAAAATTGAAGGAAGAGGTCGGAAAGGCAACTGGCAACGCGCAGCTCGAAGCAGAGGGCGACGCGCAGCAGCTCAAGGGCACCGCGCAAGACGTCAAGGGCAGCGTGAAAGGTGCGTTGGGCGATAAGATTTGACTTCTGCAGGGGCCGCCTCAGCGAGGCGGCCCGTCCTCTTGGTACTTTGTTTGGGAGTTGCGACCCGCCTGTGAGCGGAACCAATCGCTCATACGCGTTGGATCCGTTCCTTCCGTTGGGGATCTAGGTCCGTATTTAATAACAGCTATTCCGCTGGACGAGCATAATACTTGTCGCAGAGTGACCCTACGCGCCAAGCCCCGAAAAGCCTAGGCTAACAAGAAACCTGAAACGTGGTAATCAATGAAGCGACGTCCGCCTAGCCCAAAGGCTCCCTCTCGGTCGGCTCACGCGAATAGCAAAACTCGCGACGTCCCAAGCCTGCTCTTAGACTAGAGGGCGGCAGGCAAAGGTTGGGGGCTGTATCACATGCTACAATGCCCACTTTACAGGCGCCGCAACCTCGACGTGGATTACCGAGTTGTGTGTTGATGCTCAAATTTCCCGGGAATGCCCGCGAACGTCGCAATCCGCCTTTGCCCGAGTCTAACGTTTCTCACAGCACCCCTTAAAATCTGTCGCCGCGCGGACATGAATAATGCGACTTCGGCAGTCGTATTCGATGCGCGGCTTGTTCATTCCGTTCATCCGGTATCCGCCCGCGATACGGTCTGGCGTCACCGTCAGGCCATCGATGGGCAACCACCCGTCTACGCCGCCCAAGTGAATTGGCGATATCAGCTTTCCAGTCGGCTTGATGCGGCCGAGGCCGCCCGAGATCTCGATCTCAAGATCGGATGAGAAGCCTTCGCGGCCGAGCGTCGTGCCATATTCATCTCGAGATCCAAACCATCTCGGACGCTCTTTCGTGTATAGATCGCGCTTCTGATAGGCTGGCGTGCCGGCGTTTCGCTTCTACGCATTACCACCTCCTCACCTCAACTTATTGCGTCGATACCCAAGGTATTGGGACGGACATCACGCCTTCCGTCTGATGGACCAGATCACGGCGGACAGGCTGGTGAGGAATGCGGACAACGCGAGGATCATGGCCGAATCGATCATGGGGCACCTCCGCTGATCCATCTGGCAGGGCCGCGGCCTGTAGGAAAGCAAAAAGAACATATAGAGAACATTTTGCTGATGGCGGCCGCGTCGCTTCAGGTTCGGAGGTATGGGCAGAACATTCCGCGCCACCGGCGCGCAGCTAAAGCGTGGCTTGTAGCGACGATGAACGGATGTCCGAACCCAGGAAGTTGGCTGATGGTCCTAAGCGTCCGCAATTGGGTCCGTCCAGCCATTGACCCTAGCGTCAGACCGGACGCAGTTCCTGCACGAGATGCTTGACGAAGGCACGCGCCGCCGGTTTGGCGGGATGACCAC
Source organism: Sphingomonas sp. AP4-R1 (assembly GCF_013113735.1). Classification (NCBI taxonomy): domain Bacteria; kingdom Pseudomonadati; phylum Pseudomonadota; class Alphaproteobacteria; order Sphingomonadales; family Sphingomonadaceae; genus Sphingomonas; species Sphingomonas sp. AP4-R1. The sequence goes on along the minus strand of NZ_CP053346.1, from coordinate 5,094,718 downwards.
TAGCGAACAGGGCATGGGCTTCGATGTCGGAGAGACACCATTCTGGGAGAAGGCGGACGAGGGCGCCGGTGTCAAAATCCTCCGCAAAAGAGGGTAAGCTGGCGACGGCAATACCAAGCCCGGCGCGAACGGCGCTGACCGCAACCTCCGCGCTATTGATGGCGACTTGGCCTTGAGGCTGGACGACGACCTGCCGATTGTCCTGACGAAAGATTAGCTCCTTGCCAGCAACGGGCCCCGCGATCACGAAGAGATGATCCGCAAGCGCCTCGGGGACTTCGGGCGTGCCATAGGTTTCGAGGTAAGAGGGCGCCGCAGCGACCACGAGCGGCCAACGCCCAATCAGCCGCGCAACCGCACTGGAATCAGGGAGCTTGCCGAAACGAATCGCGACGTCGATGCCCTCCTGGATCAGGTCCTGACGGCGGTCGTCGATCAAGAGTTCAACGCGCAGATTCGGATGGCGCGCGACGAAGGCCCCCAGCAAGGGTACGATGGCACGCGACGCGATGATCGACGATACCGCGATCCGCAAAGTGCCGCGCAGATCATCGCTGCCGCGCACGAAATTGTCGGCCTCTTCAAGCGAGTCCAGGATCGGTCGGACACGGTCGAGGTAAGCGGCGCCGGGCTCGGTCAGAGTAAGGCCACGGGTCGAGCGCGCGAACAGGGTGACGCCGAGCTGCTCCTCTAACAATGCTATGATGCGGGATGCGGTCGGTTGCGACAGCCGCATCTCGCGAGCGCCCTTAGAGAAGCTGCCGGTTCGCGCGATCTGCACGAACAGACGGAGGGCTTGGAACTGATCGCTCACGCCCTCGCTTCCGAAAGCCATGGAAAGGCTCCGATCCTAGCTGATCCCAGCCTAAACGCCATTGCGTATGCACGTGGGGTGGGGGCTCAGTTCGGGCCGACGACGGCCGGCCCGAACAGGTTAGAGAACCGTCAGATCTGGGCGTAACCGCCGTCGACGTGCAGCTCGACACCGGTGATGAAACTGCTGTCAGACGAAGCTAGGAAGGTGGCAACCGAGGCGATTTCCCGTGGGTCTCCATTACGGCCAAGCGGTGTCTCGGCAGCGAACTGGTCGTAGAAGGCGTCGCGCTGCTCCTCGCTGAAGCCGGCCTGCTCGACCATGATCGGTGTGATGATCGTGCCCGGAGCGAGCGTGTTCACGCGGATCCGGCGCGCGCTCAGGTCCTTGGTCCAGGTGCGAGCGAAGGAACGGATCGCGGCTTTGGTGGCCGAATAAACGGTAAAGGCGGGCATGCCGAGGCTGGCAGCGATCGAGCCGTTGAGGATGATCGACCCGCCATCGACCATCAACGGCAGCAGGGTCTGGACCGAGAAGAAAGTGCCCTTCAGATTGATGGCGATCGTGCGATCGAAATCCTCCTCCGTCACTGTTCCGAACGCTCCCAGCGAACCGCCACCAGCATTGGCGAACAGAACGTCGATCCGACCATGGGTCTGTGCGATGCGATCGCGCAGCTGCTCCAGGTCGGCGAGATCGGCGATGTCCCCCTGGAAGCCCTCGATCGCACCGCCGATTTCGGCAACCGCCTCGGCGAGCCGGTCCCGCCGGCGGCCGGTGATGATAACGGTCGCGCCTTCAGCCACGAACTGCTGCGCGGTGGCGCGACCCATGCCGCTACTGCCGCCGGTGACGACGGCGATCTTGCCTTCTAGTCTCTTCATCTCTGGGGTCCTTCAGTGCGAGCGGAAAAGTACGGCTCGCCGCGCGCTAAAGTGGCGCATCGGAATTGGGGCAAAAGACGGCCGCGGCGAATAAGAGTTATTTGCGGCCAATCCGAACTCATTGGTGGAATGGCACCCAGAGCATCTTCACTTCGACGCTCAACATGCCGGATTTCACCGTGGGATCGTCGGTGCCGATCCGGATAGCCTCGTCGAGGTCGGCGGCGCGGAAGATCGTCATGCCGCCATCCGCGAGCACGCCATTGAGGCCACCCGCCTTCTCCATGAACGGACCGCTGAGCACGGTGAGACCACGTTCCTGCAGCTCGGTCATGTAGCCCACATGCGCCATGAAGTCGGGCTGTTCGTTATACTTCACGCCCTCGACCCATTTGGGCCCCGGCGTCTGAAACGCGACGAAGTAGTGGGGGCCGTTTTCGTCGACCATAGCTGTAACCTCCGACAGCCGGGGCGGGATGCCCGGCGCGGCTATTTGTCGGTCTGTTCAGGACACGCTGGTAGCGGGTCGTTTCGGATAACATCTATTCGACCGGCGAATTTGCATCGTCCATCAGCAACGATGGGGGACGGTCCGATTAACGAATGGCCGCATTTCGGACCCGGCAGGTGCGTATGAGCGGCCGGTTATGGGTCTTTACGGCCGATATAGAGCGTACCCTGCCTCGCTTGGCCTATGTTCCTCGAGCGGCATGCGTGTCATGACGAAGCATAGGCTTCCACATGACCGAATAAAAGCCTCTCTCCCCCAGCAGCCTAAGAGCGTGCGCGGCTGCTTCTCCGAGCAGCAAGCTATTTCATCAGTCCGCCGGCTCGTAACGCGTCCTCGATGATCCGGCGCACGTTGATACCAGGCGCGGGTTTCGGATCGGGGTAAATCCGCTGCGCTTTGGTAGCGCGGCGTACTATGCTCGTCCCGGCGATCGCCGGTGTATCCCGCTCTTGTTCCGCTGCCTCCGGCCTCGTCATCGTGTTCGCAGTCAAACCCCAGAACTCTGCAATCCGCTGGGACGACGAGATCGCAACATTGAGCATGTACGGTCCCGCAACGCCAGACGGGTCTGCGCCACCCGTATCGAGCGGGGTGCCATGGCCCATCCCGGTGATGCTGTAAGCCTCGACCACAATCCGCCCGCTTGCATTACGCCAGGCGCGGTGGGGGTATCCGTCAACGATATCGGTGGAGGGGGGGCTGGAGACACCGTGCAGCGGCAGCCACTGCTCAATGATCGCTTCGGCATTGCCAGGGTTAACCGTGGCGTCGCCAGTGCCGTGCCATACGGAGATCGAAGGCCAACGCCCGTCGTGGCCGGAGGCGCGTCGAACAAGCGCAGCCAACGCGTCCGGACGACCTTGCCCGCGAGCGCGCATCGCGCCGAACGCTTCCTGTATGTTGGACGCGCAGCCGTAGGGCAGGCCAGCGATGATTGCCCCACCTGCGAACGTTTCCGGGTAGGTCGCCAGCATCACCGACGTCATGGCGCCACCCGCTGAGAGGCCGGTCACGAAGATGCGGTCACGATCGATGCCATGAGCGACTACCATCGCTTCAATCATCTGACGGATCGACAGCGCCTCGCCTTTGTCGCGCGCGATGTCTCCGGGCTCGAACCAGTTGAAGCATAGGTTGGCGTTGTTGGAGCGGTCCTGCTCTGGATAGAGGAGTACGAAGCCGTATCGCTCGGCGAGCTGCGACCAGCCTGAACCGTGGTCGTAGCCCGCCGCGGTCTGCGTACACCCGTGCAGCACGACGACGAGCGCCGGACATTCTGCCAGTTGCGCCGGTACGTAGACGCGGCCACAAAGCGCCCCCGGGTTAGTGCCGAAAACCGTCAAATTGGCAAGCCGGTTTACCGGCGTCGTTGCGCTAGCACCCCTCCCGATGTTGTCGAAGAACGTGTTGCGCATGTGACGGCTCCTAGAGCAGCGAGCTCCTCAGCATGGTGAGCGTTTTTGCTGCACTGCAGCATATGGCGATCGTTGGGCTAGCGGCAAGGCTCTACACGCATTTTCGGTCTGCGCTCCGCGGCGGAGTGCTGAGGCTGACGTAACGGTCGGTGCGCTGCCTGCCGCATCACTCTTCAAGACAGTAGACAACTCTTAGCGACGTAACAGAAAGCCGAGAGCGTCCGCTTCTGGGGCTCGGCGAATTATAGCGCTAAGAAGCGGACATGCGCTCAGAGTGCTCGATATCTCTCCAGCTGGCAGTCTGCTGTCGATCCCTTTGCGGCAATAGTATCGTGTCTTAACGAACGCCCGCTTCCGGGTGGCCGCAAAGCTGGCATGAACAGCCGATTGTGGGTCTCCTCGGTCGCGCGACTCTCAGTCGGCTTCGACCAATGTCAGTCGCTCTGCTTCAAGTGTCGCGTCCCCCAAAAGAGGTCTTTGCCGGGTCCGTCGGCGTGGCGTTTCTCCGACTGAAACACATGAATATCGGCACTCCCGTCGCGACGAGCATAATTCCGACGATGGCCCGCGTAGGTGCCGTCGCCAGGGTGCTCAACATCAGGCCTGCACTGACGATGAGGAATGCCGCCGGGACGAGGGGATAACCGGGGACGCGATAGGGACGATCCATGTCGGGCAGCTTGCGCCGCAGGACGTAGACGGACGCGACGCCCAGCGCGTTGAAGAACACCAAGGCGAATACGATCATGTCCGTCAGTGCATCGAACGTGCCCGAGAGCGCGAACAGGCAGGCGCAGACGCCGATGAAGACGGTGGCATGAACGGGCACGTTGCCTCTGGGCGAAACTGCCGCCAGCCACTTGGGTAATAGGCCATCGCGGGCCATTCCGAACGGGATACGCGCGATGGACAGCGCGGTGGAATGCAGCGCCCCGGCGGTCGAGATCATCATCGCAATGATCAGGAAGGATGCTCCGCTTGCCCCGAGCAGCCGTGAAAGGAGAGCCCCCGCCACGGAAGCATTTTCCGGAAGCGCCGCGATGCGCTCCGGGCCAAGCGCGTAGAAATAGCCCAGATTGACCACGAGATAGAGCATGATGACTAAAAGGCTGGCACCGATGATCGCGCGCGGGACGGTTATGCCGGGCCGCCTGACCTCCTCCGCCACGAAGGAGAGGTCGGCCCACCCGTTATAGGCCCATAGTGCAGCGGTCATCGCCGCGCCAAAGCCTGCGATACCGTACCGGGCGGTCGAAGGTACGTTGGCGCATGTGGCCCCGGTCGTTGCGCTGGAAAAATGTGCGAACGATCCGTCCGTGACCCAGAATGCGGCGAGTCCGATGCTTAGCACCAGCACGACCTTGAGCACGGTTACTGTCGCGACGACGAGGCCGTTCGCGTGCATCGATGCGCTCGCGAGCAAGGTCGTGACACCGATTGTCAGCAGCGTCACGACGAGAACCACGGTTGGCGAAAGCGTGTCGCTCGTCAGATCGTTCAGGAACATCGCAAAGACCATCGCGATCGCTGCGACGCTGGCGGCACCATCGAGCAGGGTCTCCATCCAGCCGAACAGGAAGGCCCACAGGCGCCCGAACGCTGCCTGGATGTAGGTGTAGTGTCCGCCGGAGCGTGGCAGCATCGCGCCGAGTTCAGCGAAGGTGAGCGCTCCTGCAAGGGTAAGCAGCCCTGCCGCGGTGAAAGCCAGCATCACCAGCCACGGCGACCCGACATTGCAGGTCATCACGCGGGTTTTCGTGAAGATGCCTGTGCCGACCACGTTCGTCACGATCAGGGCCATTGCCGGGAGAAGCGTCAGCGTACGCGAAAGCGTGGGTTTACTGTCGTGCTGCTCGCGTCCCCGCATCCTGCCCCCGCACAACAATCGCTCCAGAGCCAAACGGCATGAAGCAGAACGTCAGCACGCTAGCATGAAATACGGGAAGCGGTCTGGCCGGAAAGTGGCAAATCCGGCCGTACCGCGCAGCCGGTTCGCAGCACCGATCCGGGGCACCGGCGGCATTAACGGATGGCCGGTTTCGAGAGATGGAATGGCGGCCATGAATGGCCGGGATTGATGACGTGGACGGCTCTCCAACCCTCCCGCAGAATGATCTGCGGAGAGCCGGAAGGGAGAGCCACGATGGGGAACGTCACGACGATAGGTCTCGATCTCGCGAAGAACGTATTCCAGGTGCACGGGGTCGACGCGGAGGGTGTTGCGGTGGTTCGCCAGCGCCTGACCCGTGGCCGCATGCTAAAGTTCTTCGCCAAGCTGCCGCCGTGCCTGGTTGGCATCGAGGCCTGCACAACCTCGCATTACTGGGCACGCGAGCTGGTGGCGCTCGGGCATGACGTGAAACTCATGCCGGCGCAGTACGTGAAGCCGTACGTCAAGCGCAGCAAGAACGATGCAGCCGATGCCGAGGCGATCTGCGAGGCGGTGACCCGCCCGACCATGCGCTTCGTCGGCATCAAGTCGCCCGAGCAGCAGAGCGCTATGATGCTGCATCGTGTTCGCCTGATCCTGAACCGCCAACGGACGCAGCTGTCGAACGCGATGCGGGCGCACCTAGCCGAGTTCGGGATTGCGGCACCGATCGGCAGGAACGGCATCGAGCAGCTCCTCGACGTCATCGCCGACCCGACTGACGAGCGGGTGCCGGCCGACGCGCGGTTCTGCCTGGAGATGCTTGCGGCTCAGCTGCGCATCGTGAAAGAGCAGATCCTGGAAAACGACCGCCGCATCTTGGCGAGCGCACGCGAGACCGAGCTTGGCCGTCGGCTGATGGAGATACCCGGCGTGGGGCCGCTGCTCGCCAGCGCCATCGTCGCCACCGTTCCCGATCCTGCGATCTTCCGCTCAGGCCGCAACCTCTCCGCGTGGATCGGCCTGGTGCCGCGGCAGAATTCCAGCGGCGGCAGGGAGCGGCTCGGCGGCATCACCAAGGCCGGCCATCAGTACCTGCGCCAGATGCTGATCGTCGGCGCCATGGCGGTGGTGCGCTTTGCCGAACGTAACGGCGCCAAGCGGCCGTGGCTTGTTCAGCTGCTCGCCCGCCGCAAGACCAAGGTCGCCGCGGTTGCGCTCGCCAACAAGAACGCGCGCATGATCTGGGCGATGATGGCCAGCGGTGAGCGGTATCGTGAGCCGCTGGTGGCATAAGGAACACGGCGCGGGCGACCGCGCCTGACGAGGTTGGAAAGGGCGATCAGGAGCTAATGCAACAAGCCGGTTGAACCGCCGGATCGGGAAAACCCACTATGACCCAAGCACCTCGAGTGCGCGGGATTGATCGGGACCCGAGACGCGCGAATGGCATTACGGCCAGCGGCACTATGCGCCGCACCAACAGGTCGGACACATGGCCGCACCAACCAGCAACGCTAGGCGAATGCTCGTACTTGCCAACGGAGGGCCGTTCTCTAATCGCGCCTCCCTCGTCAACTTCTTCTTTGTCGCCTTCCGGGTCATGGTTCTCTTCGCGGTCGGCATCGGCCGCCGCAGCATCTGGTCCGGTCGGAAAAGCGCGGGCGCTGCAAGGTCCACAACGGGCTGACGTCAGATCACGTGCCCATGGCCCCTACCGCGCAGTCGCCCACACCTCGCCCGAGGCGACACGTACGTCCGGCTCCTGCCGGACGATCTGGCTACGCTACGGTGGCAGGCTCCCAGCGGAACGGCTCACCTGAGCGCCACACGCTGTGCAGGATCACCGATAGTTTCCGCGCCAGCGCGACCCGCGCCTTGCCTGGTCCGGCTCGCTCGACGATCGCCAGCGCCCAGTCCTTCAGGTGCAGCGGTCGTTTCACCCGGTGGAGGATCACGATGGCCGCCTCGTACATGAGCGTTCGCGCGAGGACGTCGCCGCATCCAGAAATGTGCCCGCTACGGTCCATCTCACCTGACTGGTAGCGCCGCGGCGTCAGGCCGAGGTGTGCTCCGACGGATCGCGAGCGAGCGAAGCGGGTTGGATCCTCGATAGTGCTGACGAATGCGAGTGCCGATAGGGCGCCGATGCCCGGAACTGTCATGAGCAATCTGCAGGTCGCGTCTCTCTTCACCCGGCGCTGAACGGTCGTGTCGAAGACGGCAATCTGCTCACGAAGCTGCCTCCAGGTGGCAAGGAGCGGTCTCACGATCAATGCGACGTCCGGCGCATCCTCGATCATTGCTTCGACGCGGCGGTCGAACCTGAGGCCGCGGTCGGCCCCCGGCAGCAGGCCGAATGTCTTCAGCACGCCGCGCACCATATTGGAAAGTCGCGTCCTCATTCCGACGAGTTGGGCTCGCGCGCCGAGAAGGGATCGTGCTTGATGCGCATCCAGCGACTTGACGTGGACCGAGCGGTACCAGCCGTACCACCTGCGCCAGCCCTTCTGCGTCATTTTGGTCGGTCTTGTTCAGCCTCATTTGCAGCGCTGCCTTCACCCGGCGGGCGTCAAGGACCGCGACATCGAGACCAGCCGCACGGAGGCCGTGTACAAGCCACGGCGTCATCGCGCCGGTCTCAACGCCTAACTTCGCGTTGGCGCCTGCATGCCTGGAGATGAGCTGCGAGATCGGACCAGGATCGGTCGGGCTGGTGCCCCTCCAAACCCGCCGCCCTTCGGCATCGACCACGCAGATCGCCGTGGTCTTCTGGGATACGTCCAAACCAACTGAATGCGGCATCGAACCCTCCGATGGTGCTCACCACCGGGCCGAGCGCCCGGATCGCAGCACTATCGATAGCTCGAATCAGTCCCGCGATTACCCGAGGTCCACACATGGGTCGTTCAAGAAGTCGATGCTGGATCCAATTTGGCCAGCCTGCGGGCGACGCCGACCGTGTGCCTGATGAACAACATCAAGAGAATGCAGCCAACGGCACCTAAAAAAAAGATCGAATCCTGAAATAAAGCCGAACATGCCTGGAGCCGGTCCCAGAACCATCATCGCTACCGTCAACAAAATCAGCATTAAACGCAATTCCGTTGGCCCCGCTGCTGCATATGTCAGTTTAAGCTCGCCAAGAACACGGGCGCACAGAAAGGCATGTACCGACAGAAGCAGATAGCCCACGAGCCCGAGCAGCGCGATGTCCATCCTGACATACGGGCTCACGCCGATCCCTGCTAAGATCAGGAAAGTGGTTATTCCATCGCAGCTATGATCGAGAAAATAGCCATAGGAAGGTCGCTCGATCTGACGAAACCGCGCCAGACTTCCATCGAGTGAGTCTCCGAACCACTGTATAAAATAGCCGGCTAGCGAGAGAAGCAGCCAACCGGCACCGAAATTGCTCCCGGCATAGCCCGCGAAAATTGCAATCGAACCCAGCATGCCAATGCTTGTGAGATGGTCCGGGCGCATCCAGCGGGGGAGTAATCCGCATAGGCGCAGGAGCAAGTGCCGCTCTGCGTTCGCGAGGATGTTAGTCTGCATCCGCATCAAAGCGGGTGGGGCGGCGGGGCGGCTCTCGCTCATGGTATATCTCTTGCTGATGGACCGCCTTCGGCTGATATCGCTTGGATCGCAACAACGGCTGGCTCGACCGGGCCGTTGTAGGAAAGCGCTCACCGTTTTTCGACACGATCCGCGTTCTTGTTCCTGCCTTTCCGCCTCAGACATGAATAAGCGGCAGAAAGTGGAGATCAGCGTTAGATGCGAATGGCCGGATATGGGGCGCATCAGCCGCTGGTCGCTTCGTAACCGTCGCGGTTTTGGTCGCGCTTGCTCCTCAGCTATTCGCGGTCCTAGCGTGGTTGCGTTTGGAGGCTTCCCTTGGGTGACACAGAAAAGACGCTGAACGGGCAATGTCATTGCGGCATCGTCCAATTCGAGGTGAAGCTGTCTGAAGGCTTCGAGACAATCCGCCGGTGCAATTGCTCCTTCTGTCGGATGCGCGGAGCGATCGCGGTGTCAGCGGAAGTCAGCGGAATGAAGATCCTGCAGGGCGCGGATGCGTTGACCCGCTATCGGTTCAACACGATGACAGCTGAGCATTTTTTCTGCTCTCGCTGCGGCATCTACACCCATCACCAGCGTCGCTCCGATCCAAACCTTTATGGGGTGAACGTCGCCTGTCTGGACGGCGTCAGTCCGTTCGACTTTTTCGAGGTTCCTGTCACCGATGGCGTCCACCACCCCAAGGACACAGGTGGCAAAGCGCGATCGGCAGGAACGCTGCGCTTTTTCCCGGCGGACCGGAACGCTGAATGATCAGATCGTCGCGATGAGCGCTCGACGGGGATGACGCTGGGCGTGGTCGCTATCGTCATGCTCGCGGCGGTCCTCCACGCGAGCTGGAACGCGATGCTGCGTGCTGGAGCCGACCGCTTATGGTCGATGACGGTGATGTGCCTCGCGATCGCGGTCGTCTGTACCTGCCTGGCGCCATTCGTCGCCCTTCCGGCCCGAAGCAGCTGGGTCTATGCGATCGTCTCGGCTCTTCTTCATACCGGCTACAACCTGTTCCTCGTCCGCACCTACCGCAGCGGCGATCTTGGCCAGACCTATCCGATATCGAGAGGATCATCACCGGTCCTCGTTTCGCTAGGAGCCGCGGCCTTTGCAGGCGAAATACCGGACGCGGTCAGCGCGGTCGGGATCGCCCTGGTTTCGGGCGGAATCGTCTCGCTTGCTTTCCAGAACCGAGGAGTCGGCCTCGATAGTCTGCCCTACGCATTCGGCACGGGCTGTTTCATTGGCGCCTACAGCGTCACAGATGGGATTGGGGTTCGACTGTCGGGCGCGCCCGTAGGATATACGGTGTGGATGTGCCTGCTCTGGGGCGTGTCCGCACCCTTGGTCTACGTTGCGCTTCGTGATGGTCGCTCACTCGTAAGAGGGGTGCCGGAGACGCTGACCGCCGCAGGCGGTGGCATCGTGTCCCTCATCGCGTATGGCATCGTGATCTATGCGATGTCGCTGGGCGCGATGGGGACGGTATCGGCCCTTCGTGAAACGAGCGTGGTGTTTGCGGCATTGATCGGTCGCGTATTCCTGCACGAGCGCCTGACCGCTTACAGGATAGCAGCGTGCCTGGTCGTCGCAATCGGTGCGATTTGTATTGGCCATCAGGCATAGCTTGACCTTCAACCGGATGCCAATCGTCCGGTGGGAGTAGTTAGCCGGTGGGGCAGGGTGCCTGTCTGCGGTTACCCACCATTCTCGTCAGTCTGCGGCCGATGGCATCTCGGACCGCGCAGACTGTTTGAGGTAAGAGCGGAATTTTCGGATCATCTTTTTGATCTCAGGATCCCGAACCGCCCGCAGTGCTTCCTTGATCGTGAACCACTTTCGCTGGCGCTGATGCATTTCCTGCCAGACATCCAACTCATCCGTCACGCGCAGCGCAAAGGCGTGCACGACCAGCACTTCACCGCGATCTGTGCCGCCGCCGATAGGCTGCCGATAGGATCCAACCGGCTCCCGGCCGATGCGCCCGAGCACGCCCGCTTCCTCGAAAGCTTCTCGTTCGGCTGAACGGCGCGCCATCATTCGGGCACCTATCTTCCCTTTAGGAAGAATCCATCGTCCCTGAGTTCGCGAGCTTACGAGCAGCACGGCGACTTCGCCGGCCTCATCGATCCGATACGGTATGGCCGCCGACTGAAGCGTCACCGAGGAAAGCCCAATTCCACCATCGCGCCCTCATATAATGTGACACTTTTATGACAATCGATTTTCTTTCCGGCTGATCGGCAGCTAGGCTTTGGAACGATTGCGGCGGCCTCCCGGTTCGCACGGAGTGATTAGCGACACTGACATACTGCTGCGCTTGACCGTCGCGGCCTTGCTTGGAAGCCTTGTCGGCTTCGAGCGTGAAAGACTGCTGTGGTCGGCGGGGATCCGTACGCACATGTTGGTGAGCGTCGGTGCCTGCCTGTTCATGATCGTTTCCGCCTATGGTTTTCAACGCTCGACGCAATTGCCGCATGTCGTACTCGACCCATCCCGCGTGGCGGCTCAAGTCGTCTCCGGCGTGGGATTTCTCGGTGCCGGATCGATTCTGCTTCGAGGTGGCACAGTCCGGGGCCTCACGACGGCGGCATCGATATGGGCCGTGGCAGCCCTCGGGCTGGCAGCAGGCGGTGGCCTGTTCTTTGCCGCGGCTGTGTCCACCGCCATCATTCTTGGCATCCTCGCAGGTCTGAAGCCTTTTGAGCGAGCCTACAGGGCTCGTGTCCAGAGCTGTTCGTTCAGTTTCCGTTGCGAGCGCGGTGCCGTCTCAATCGAGGATCTGCAAAAAATCCTGCGCGTCCGGTCAGGGCAGATCAAGCGAGTGCATGTGACGCCTGCCGATGATGGCGGCGATGAGACCTTTGTGCATCTCACGCGCGTGTCAGAAGCTGACATCCGATCATGTGCCTCCAGGCTGCAGGAAGCGCCCGGCGTGCATAGTGTGAAGGCAATTAGAAAAAGGCAGATCGGCGAGGGCGACTGATCACCGCGACACGCTCCTCATCTCTTTCGGATGCGAAGGTCCTATTGCAACTTTATGAACAAGCGTCTGATCTTGAGGAGCTCTAAGCGCGCATCGAATGACCGCAACTGGGTCAGTCGCGCCGCGAACCTGGCGGCGGCTCGCGACCACCTTCCGCCATTCGCTCGCTTCGATGCCAATGTCGTCTCGTGCCAGAAGCCGACATAAGTGCGGAGCATGACCGATTGCCCAAGCGCAGAATTCAAACCGTCCGGGCCTAACTGGGTCGGATCCGACGAGACCGCGCGGTTAGCGAGCAATTGGTAAAAAATCTGTCTTGAAACCGGTTCGCGGCATCCTAGGTTTTTTTCGCCGGACGCTGAAAACCGGGTCCGGTGGACATTGAGAGCGCCGGCTCTTTCCGGCGCGCCTCATGCCCGAATTGCTCAATCAGGAGGATTTGGAAATGAGAACGAGTGCTTTTGACTTTGCGCCTTACCGGCGCTCGACCGTGGGCTTTGATCGGCTGTTCAACCTGCTCGAAGCCGGTACGCGCGAAGACGACGGCTATCCACCCTTCGACATTCTGAGAGAAGGCGACGACAGCTACCGCATCACGCTGGCGGTCGCCGGCTTCCGCCCTGAGGATATCGAGGTGGTGGCCCAGCAGAACCAGCTCACCGTCACCGGCAAGCGTGCCGACGACAACGGCCAGGGCGAGTATCTGCATCGCGGCATTGCCACACGTGCGTTCGAGCGGCGCTTCCAGCTGGCCGACTTCGTGGAAGCTGGCGATGCCCGCTTCGAGAACGGCCTGCTGAGCATCGCGCTCAAGCGCGTCGTGCCCGAGGCAATGAAGCCGCGCCGGATCGAGATCAGCGGTAGCAAAGCTGCCCCGGATCAGATCGAAGCGCCCAGGGATGAGGTCCGCGAAGCGGCCTGATCCTGTTCGAGAGGTTTGCCGGCGCCGCCCCCAGCGGGCCGGCAGGCCTTGCCCCTTCCAGCCAGAAAAGGAGATGACCATCATGGCCTTTCGTGATCTCATTCCCTGGAGCCGGCAGGAAAACCGGCTCACCGTTCCAGTCAGCGCCGAGCGCGGCCGCGACAGTGATACCCACCGGTTGCTGTCGTTCCACCGCGAGATGAACCGGCTGTTCGACGATGCCTTCCGCGGCTTCGGCGTGCCCGCATTAGCCGGGTTCGACCGCGCTGCCGGCTGGCCGCATGTCGAGCTCGGCGAGACCGACAAGGAAATCCGCGTCACGGCCGAACTGCCGGGCCTCGACGAGAAGGACGTCGAAATCACCGTCGAAGACGGGGCGCTGACGCTTCGTGGCGAGAAGCGCTCCGAGGTCGAAGACAAGGATCGTGGCTATACCGAGCGCAGCTACGGCCGCTTTGAACGCCGTATCGGACTGCCCCAGGGCATCGACCGTGACCACGCGGCCGCAACCTTCAGGAACGGCGTGCTGACGGTTACCCTGCCGAAGACGGAGGCGGCGAACGAAAATGTTCGCCGCATCCAGGTGAATGGCAAGGCGGCCTGACGATCTGGCCCGGGACTTCGGTTCCGGGCCATCCGCCAACGATAACCAAACCCGACTGAGCGCGTTGAGCGCGCTATCGCCAGATGCGCGCGCCGTGATCGAGCCGGTGCCGCGCGCAACCAACCAGGGCGGGCTCAGCGGACCGTCCGTCCGCCTCGCCGGCGCCAGCGCTCGCCAAGACCGCCTGTCATGAGAGCGGGATGATGCCAGAGACCGCGCGCCATTCGGTAGGTCCGACCAGCCGGCCATGGGCGATCCGGACCGAATGGAGCGCAGCCTCGATCTCGCGCCGCCAATGGTCGAGGAAATCGAACAGCACGGGGAAATCGGGCGCAAGATCATATTCCTGCCATATGAACAGCTGGAGAAGCGATGGCGCATCGGGCCGGTAGTAATGGATCTCGGCTGTGGTGAGGCCGTAGCCCTCCAGCTGCGCGATGAAGCCGCGATCGCTCATTGCAGCGGTCGGCCGTCAGTCCGCGGTTCATCGAGCGATCGCATGGCGGCGAACACCTCATCGATCGGAACGGCGCGCTTGGCGCCGGGCGGCTTTCGCATCGCCGGCCGGTCCTTCACCGCGGAGTGGTCGGACGCCCAGGAGGCGAGGATGGCGCGTTTGACTTCCGGCTCAAGGTTCGGATGGTGCGCAACGTCGAAGGGGTGCAAGAAACGGGAAAATGGCTGCGACATGGCCGTGGCTCCTTTCCTTGTGTCGCTCCTTTCTCATTGCGTGCGGTGCCGCAAGCGGCTCAAGATTTTGGTGCTGATCCGATTCGCGTCAAGAGGCATGATGTCATCGCATGTTACTGAAAAGTGCTGGATTGGCACTCTGGAGAGATGAATGCCGAAAAATTTCTTTCGCTCTCTTGAACCTGAAAATCTCTTTTCCTAGTTCACGCAAACCTGTCGTTCAGATGGACGGCGGGGACATCACAATCTGTTTTGCATCTGGAGGTTATGCATGCATTTCCGCCCCTTGCACGACCGTGTGGTCGTCCGCCGCATCGAAGCCGAGGGAAAGACCTCGGGCGGCATCATCATTCCCGACACCGCCAAGGAAAAGCCGCAGGAGGGTGAGATCGTCGCCGTTGGCCCGGGTGTCCGCGACGATAGCGGCCAACTCGTCGAGCTTTCCGTCAAGTCCGGCGACCGCATCTTGTTCGGCAAGTGGTCGGGCACCGAGGTCAAGATTGGCGGGGAGAATCTGCTCATAATGAAGGAGAGCGATATCCTCGGCGTGATCGACAATGTCGTGCCTCTCAAGCAGGCGGCCTGATCGACCGCCCTTATCCCTCGAACATTCAGGAAGGACATAGAAAGGAGTAGCAGCGATGGCTGCAAAGGAAGTGAAGTTTGCGTCTGACGCGCGTGACCGGATGCTGCGCGGCGTCGACACCCTCGCGAACGCGGTGAAGGTGACGCTGGGGCCCAAGGGCCGCAACGTCGTCATCGAAAAGAGCTTCGGGGCTCCCCGCATCACCAAGGACGGCGTAACCGTCGCCAAGGAAATCGAACTAGCCGACAAGTTCGAGAATATGGGTGCGCAGATGCTGCGGGAGGTCGCCAACAAGCAAAACGACAAGGCCGGCGACGGCACCACTACCGCAACCGTTCTCGCCCAGGCGATCGTGCGCGAGGGCTCGAAGGCCGTCGCAGCCGGCATGAACCCGATGGACGTCAAGCGCGGCATCGACCTTGCGGTCGGCACGGTGGTCAGGGACCTCGAAGCCCACGCCAAGAAGGTCGGCGCCAACAGTGAGATCGCGCAGGTCGCGACCATCTCCGCTAACGGCGACGAGGAGGTTGGGCGCATCCTGGCGGAAGCGATGGAGAAGGTCGGCAACGAAGGCGTGATCACGGTCGAAGAGGCGAAGAGCCTCGAGACCGAGCTCGAGACGGTCGAGGGCATGCAGTTCGACCGGGGCTATCTGTCGCCCTACTTCATCACCAATGCCGAGAAGCTCAAGGTCGAGCTCGACGATCCTTACATTCTCATCCACGAGAAGAAGCTCTCGAACCTGCAGGCGCTCGTGCCCCTGCTCGAGAAGGTCGTCCAGTCCGGTCAGCCGCTGCTGATCATCGCCGAGGATGTCGAGGGTGAGGCCCTCGCCACGCTGGTCGTCAACAAGCTGCGCGGCGGGCTCAAGATCGCTGCGGTCAAAGCACCTGGCTTCGGCGATCGCCGCAAGGCGATGCTGGAGGATATCGCGATTCTGACCGGCGGCAATGTGGTCTCCGAGGATCTCGGCATCAAGCTTGAGAATGTCACGGTCAACATGCTCGGCCGCGCCAAGAAGGTGACGATCGACAAGGATAATACGACTATCATCGACGGTGTCGGGCAGAAGACCGATATCGATAGTCGCGTCGCGCAACTCCGCCAGCAGATCGAGACCACGACATCCGACTATGACCGTGAGAAGCTGCAAGAGCGTGTCGCCAAGCTCGCTGGCGGTGTCGCGGTGATCCGCGTCGGCGGCGCAACCGAGGTCGAGGTCAAGGAGAAGAAGGACCGCGTCGACGACGCGCTCCATGCGACGCGGGCTGCGGTCGAAGAAGGTATCCTGCCGGGCGGCGGCATCGCGCTACTGCGTGCGATCAACGCGCTCGATGGGCTTAAGGCCGCCAATGACGACCAGCAGTCCGGTATTGACATCATCCGTCGGGCGCTGCGCGCGCCGGCACGGCAGATCGCCGAAAATGCCGGCGAGGATGGCGCCTATATAGTCGGCAAACTGCTCGAAAGCTCCGACTATAACTGGGGCTTCAATGCAGTCACCGCTGAGTATCAAGACCTGGTCCAGGCGGGCGTGATCGACCCGGCCAAGGTCGTGCGCACCGCACTCCAGGACGCCGCGTCGGTCGCCTCGCTGCTTATCACGACGGAGGCGCTCGTCGCAGAGCTTCCCAAGGAGGAGAAATCCGCGCCTATGCCGGCGATGGATTATTGATTGGGGGAGGCCCGGGCAGCCGGGCCTCCTGCCTAGGGGGGACCAAGTGACTTCGTGAAACCCCTATTTCAAACACCCCACGATTATTCGGTCACGGGGAGCCCGGCGGCCTTAGATACCATTTACCCGGCCGCTTTACGAGGATGACAAAACCACGTCCCGCCTTCCCGCTACCAACTGGGGACGTTCGGTCGTGCTCCGATGGATGGTCGCTACGGACAAAAGCAGCCACTGGAGAACCGTCAAGCTGCCTTTCGCCTTCAGCCAGTTCCGGACGTCTCTCGATCACCCAAGTGTAACCCACTCGACAGGCTGAGCCGCACGCGCGAAGCTGCACGTATGGATTTCATGAAGATCATCGAGTCACTCGATGAGGCGCTTTACAGCGTCATGAGCTGGCTGATTTTCTATCCGATAACCCTATGGCGTACGGTCGTCCGGCCCCAGAAGATGATGGACTATGCCGATCGCGAAGTGTCTGATCGGCCGGACGAGCAATATGATGATGCGATCCGTCCGCCTCTCTTCCTCTTCCTGACATTGCTCATTTCGCATGGCCTTGAAGTCGCGACGGCATCGCGCAACCCGCTGCTGTCCGACACGCACGGGCTGGCATCTCTCGTCGACAGCGACTTGGCGCTGCTGGCGCTCAGGTTGCTGCTGTTCAGCCTGTTCCCGCTGATGATGGCGGTCCGCTTGCTGCAACGCCAGCGCACGCGGTTGACCCATGCCAGCCTGCGCCGCCCCTTTTACGGGCAATGCTACACGGCGGCCCCTTTCGCTTTGATGCTAGGGGTAGGCACGCTGGCTCCGAACCTGCCTCTCGCGGGTGCCCGTATCATCTCGGCCGTAGTGATTGGGGCGGGCGTCCTGTGGTATTTCGCCACTCAAGCCCGCTGGTTCGCCCGCAAATTGCGAGTTTCATTCTTTGTCGGTGCCGGCGACGCCTGCGTCGCTACCTTCTACAGCATCGTCCTGTTCGTGCTCGCGGCGATTGTCGTCCACTAAGTGAAGGCTGGCCTATCTCGGGCAGCTCTGACATCCTGCGGGCGAAGATGCGGGAGAATAGCGGTGCGCGCGGCAATCTTGATGGCGACGGCAATGGCCGTACTGGTCGCGGCGCCGGCTGTGGCGCAGGCTGAACCCGGCGATGCAATCAACCTGATCTGCTCGGGTCAGGGCGAGAAGCTCGGATCGGGCTATGTGAACACGCTGGAGTGGGATCGATACGACAATAAATATCGGACGCGCAGCGGCGTGCAGACGGAGATGCAGGGCTTTTCGTCTGCGGTAACCCTCCAGATTTACGGCAATGACGGCCGCATCCGCCTGCCGGAGAAACTGATTCCCCCCCTCAACTCGGGCGGCGATCACCAGCATTGGTGGCAGCTCGACGATCGATCGTGGGCGCCAACGAAATACGCGCCAGCTATCGACTGAACGGGCTCAACAAGCCTAAGATAAGGATCGACCGCCAGACCGGTGAAATCACCATCAGGGGCACCGGGCAGGACTTTTCCGGCACCTGCGACAAGGTCGATCCCGGACAGAGGCGGTTCTGAGGTTTCGCGCCGTGCTGGCCTGTGCGGTCGGCTTGGTCGCACCCGTCGTGTTATATGCTCAGGCGCGTACAGATCGGATCGCGCTGGCCGAGGGCAAGCCTAAAGTCGTGGCTGGCACGATCCAAGCCTACGCTAGCAAAACTTATGTCCTGAGCGTTCTAGCTGGGCAATGGGTCTCGATTAATCTTCGGGCCAACAATCGTTCGAACTATATGAATGTGACCGCATCTGGGGCGAAGACGGCAATGTTTGTCGGATTAGTCCAAGGTGACAGATATGATTTCGTGGCTCCCGCGACCAACGATTATCTGATCGAAGTCCACCTGATGCGTAACGCTGCTCGGCGACATGAGAGGGCAAGCTATGCGCTATCCGTTGCCCAGCGCTAATGCCCGGTGATTAAGTCCTCGTTCTCCCCGTCCTGCACACCATCGCTCAGTGATGAGTCTCTTAGCGACGTCCGATTTCAACAATAGCCGTCATTCAGCCGATCAAGCGTGAACGACAGCTTCGTCCCAAACCTTGCCCTTCCCGGCGATCTCGCTGGCCCGCAGATAGGCGGGCACGTATCACCTGAACCGATGTCCGCTTTCCGGCGTGGGCAATCGCGCCGTGAACGGCTGGAACTGGGTCAAGGCCGCCATTCAAAGCATCGTTGAATCGATTGTGTTCGATCCTGCCTCTGGTCTGGGAACCGTTCGCCTACTGTCTGGGATGGGGGCAATGCACATCTTCCCAGATGGCCGGGCCGGATACCTCGATGTAGTGAAAAGCGGGCGTGTCTATGACGGAGGGTTGCCTGTCGAGGATAAGAATACTGTTGCGAATTTTCTGCGCCGACGGGCTGGCGGTTAAAAGCGGAGCCGCCCCATCTTACCGACCAAAGCAAAGGTTACGGCTCCGCATTCAGCGCGTTCATCGCGGTGAACGGTAGATGAATGCAATTGCGGGCGATCAGTTTGAAGCGAAAATGGCAGAGACAGGGGCGGACTATCCCTAATCGTCCGCCCCCGATTCATCCATTGTGGACGAACTACATCGGAATAGTCCGATCCGGACTATTTCTCAACCGTTCTTCGCAGCCTTGTTCTTCGCTCGGGTTGCTGCGGCTTTGGCGACAAATTAAATCAGTGAGTGCTGGGGAAATTATTCTCGACATCGTTGCGTCACCGATTCGAGATGAAACAGTAGAAACGGTGGATGAGGTCTCCCCACGAGCATCCATCCACCGGCCCCACTACGTTAGGCAATATTATTTTTAGTTTGAATTGATTAGAGGAGCAATCGGCAACCGAAGCATTGCTGCAACAGTTGCTTCAAGATCGTAAAGGTCGGAACGATTGCTTTTTTCGTAAGCAAGCAGATGTGGAGCCCGCATCCTCAATCAGCGACATCAGGACAGGTCCATCCGGATAATCATCGACAGAAGCGCCGTCCCGAAGTGACGTGCTCCCCAAAACTCATCCACTCATAAGTAGAGTCCGGGGTTGTCAGGATGCCCTGACGGGTGGGGTTGCGCAACGCGCCTGGCAGCATCGGCGGGCGTTAGCCCGCCTATACCGCTATGCGGCCGCACGTTGTTGTAGTCGTCGCGCCAGTTGCTCAGCACCGAGCGAGCATGGCTCAACGACGCGAACAGCGTCTCGTTCAAACATTCGTCGCGCAAGCGACCATTGAAGCTCTCGACGTAGCCGTTCTGCTGCGGCTTGCCCGGCGCGATGTAATGCCACTCGATCTGCCGGTCCTGTGCCCAGCGTAGGATCGCCAGACTGGTCAGCTCGGTGCCGTTGTCGCTCACGATCATCAGCGGTCTGCCGCGCACGGCGATGATAGCATCGAGCTCGCGAGCAACACGAGCGCCCGACAGCGACGTATCGACGACCAGCGCGAGGTTCTCGCGTGTGAAGTCGTCGACGACGGCAAGGATGCGGATACGCCTGCTGCACACCAGCGTGTCGCTGACGAAGTCCAGGCTCCACCGCTGGTTCGGCCCTTGCGGCAGCGTCATCGGTGCCCGCGTTCCCATCGCTCGCTTCCGGCCCCGGCGACGCCGCACGCGCAGGTTCTCCTCGCGATACAGCCGCAGCAGCTTCTTGTGGTTCATCACGATGCCTTCACAGGCCAGCATGATCCCCAGCCGCCGGTAGCCGAACCGACGACGCTCAAGCGCGATCTCGCGAAGACGCGACCGCAGGTCGCCATCATCACTACGCCGATGCGCATAGCGCATCGACGACCTATCCACGCTGAGGATGGCACAGGCCCGACGCTCGCTGATGCCGAAGGTCTGCCGAACATCCTCGACAGCCCTCCGGCAAGCGGCAGGCCTCACCAGTTTTTTGAGGCAACCTCTTTCAGCACCGCATTGTCGAGCATGGCATCGGCCAGCAAGCGCTTCAGCCGCGCGTTCTCGTCCTCCAGCACCTTCAGCTTGCGCGCCTGCGACACATCCATGCCGCCATAGGTCGCCTTCCACTTGTAGAAGGTCGCGCTGCTCACGCCATGCTTGCGGCATACGTCCGCCGTCGTCGACCCAGCCTCCTGCTCTCGCAGGATCGCTATGATCTGCTCCTCGCTAAACCTGCTGCGCTTCATCTTCGTCCTCCTCAATGAAGGACTCTAGCTCAGACTGGCGGAGTTTCAGGGGAGCACGTCACCGCCATTAGAACGGCAAAACACAGCTTTGGGGGTGGCGAGCGACAAACGAGGGCAGTTTGTCACTTTGCAGGCGTCGGAGTTGATCCTGTCTCCAATGCCCTGTCTCGGACGCTAAGGGGGCGGTTTGCTTCATTCCGAACCGGTATCGCTGGTTAAGAGATCGGCAATCTACAATTTCTTAAAATTGTTAACCAGCGCTACATATCCAAGATCAAAGCCAAGGATCGTGAGATGAAGATCACCAGTGTGATGCTCGCAGTATGTTGCGCGTCCGTTATGACATGCGGTGCAGTTGCTAAACCTTCGAATAACAGGCTGTTAATCGATGCTGAAATTAAGCGGCTTGTCGTCGGACACTTCATTTTGAGCGGAAAAACGATCCCTCCGATGTCGGAGATGTTCTTCGCGGATGGGGTTACATACCAGCTTAATAGCGATCTCGCACCAATTCCCGGAACTTATCGGGTCGAGGGTGGGCGGCTGTGCGTATCGAAGCGATCTTCTCAGGCGATCTGTCGGCAAATCAGGAAATCAAAGAATGGCGATATCTATCAGAAGATCGATGGCCGTTCGCAATCCGAGTTGATTAAACTTGAGCCGATTAGGGGGTAAATATGGCATTTTCAGACATCGAATCTCAAATCATTTTTTACGGATATAATGGCACGTTCGATGGCGCTGATCCAAACAGCAGCGCATTCACTGAAGAGCAGCGACTGACTATCGTGGCCCAGTTGAGATCGCTCTACGATAATTCTGCCGATGGTCGCGCCATGCTTGAAACCGCGACCGCGAACGGTATGATCCTAAAAATTGCTGCCAGTGCAGCAACTGGGATTGCATGGTCTGGGGTTGCTGACCCTTACCTCGGAATCGATTTTCAGGCATTCTCTACCCAGCAGTTTATGACCGCCGATGGTCGGTGGGTGAATGCCGATGAGCGAGTGATCCTTGGCCACGAGCTTGGGCACCTGATCCGTGGGACGCAAGACCCGGTGAACGATGGAAACGGCTTCGCCAGCGATGCTACGATGAACGTCGCCAACTACAATTATGCGGGAAGCGCCGTCGATCTCGAAAACGTCATTGCTGACCAACTAGGGGTGGCCAATCATCGGATCAGCTACAACGCCCAACGAGAAGCGGGCGGTTTAGAGGCGTCGTTCGATCCCAGCATCAGCTACACCGATGGTCACACCGTCGAGATCGCCCGTTTCGGCCAAAATTCGGTCGATAACGATATCGATATTTCGGCGCGCACTGAAAGTATGCTCGCTTTCGGTTTTGGCGGGATCGACACTATCAGAGGCGGGGCTGGGAACGACTACATCTATGGCGGAGATGGTGATGGCTACCTGTATGGCGGAAAGGGAGACGATCACCTCTACGGCGGCATCAACGATGATGTGATCGAGGGCGGCGATGGTAATGATTACATCGATGGTGGCGCGGGCGGCGCAGACCAGCTTTTCGGCGGCGTCGGCAACGATCACATCACCGCAACCGCAGCAGCGGGTGTCGTTGTGGAGGGTGGTTCCGGTGACGACGTGATCGAGATCAACGCGGGAACCGATGATTATGCCTCTGTGACCGGCGGGGCTGGCAACGACAGGATTGTTGTGAAAGGTTACACGGCGGTCGATTTCTCGGCGGGCGATGGACATGACACCATCGATTGGCAGGGTTGGCTTCAACTCAAAATGAACGGAATATCCCTGAGCGACGTGACGGTGCATTGGGATGCTCAGGTCATAGAGCAAGAAATATCAGGTAGTGTGGAGTATGTTTCTAGAGATACGCTTATGGGTGATCTGGCTATCGTTCTAAAGTCCACAGGAGATAGTATCGTCATCAAAGATGTAACGGGCGGTCGCGCATATTTCGGTGATTCATATACCGATGCAGAATTTTATAGTGCGGGTGTAAACCTGCCGATCTGAACCGCGCCGGGTTTGCCGGAGGCTCCAACTCCTGAGAAGGTGGAGCCCGTATGAGCAAGACGACGAACAAGTTTGCACCTGAGGTCCGCGAGCGAGCGGTACGGATGGTGCTGGATCACGAGCGCGATCACCCGTCACGATGGGCAGCGATCATATCCATTGCCGAGAAGATTGGTTGTTCAGGGCACACGCTGCTGGAGTGGGTGAAGAAGGCCGAGGTGAACAGCGGTAAGCGGGCGGGCGTCCCGACCGAGGTTGCCGACAAGGTGAAGGCGCTGGAGCGCGAGGTCCGTGAGCTACGGCAGGCCAACGAGATTCTCCGCAAGGCGTCGGCATATTTTGCGCAGGCGGAGCTCGACCGCCCGTTCCGGCGATGATCGCTTTCATTGACGATCACCGCGATGCCTATGGGGTCGAGCCGATCTGCCGCGTTCTGCCGATCGCCCCATCCACCTATCACGAGCGCGTCGCGCAGCGGCAGGACCCGACACGCCTGTCGACGCGGGCGCAGCGGGATGTCGCCTTGAAGCCAGAGATCGCGCGCGTATTTGCCGAGAACTTCGCGGTCTACGGCGTACGCAAGGTCTGGCGGCAGATGATGCGGGAGGGCTTTCCGGTCGCCCGCTGTACGGTCGCGCGGTTGATGCGCGAGATGGGTTTGGCAGGTGTAATCCGGGGCACGACGGTCAGCGACCAGGCTACGCCGTGCCCGCTCGATCACGTCAATCGCAAGTTCTACGCGCCAGCGCCGAACATGCTGTGGGTGTCGGACTTCACCTACGTCGCGACCTGGGCGGGCTTCGTCTACGTCGCCTTCGTTATCGACACTTACGCCAGGCGGATCGTGGGGTGGCGGGCGAGCAGAACGGCCCATGCCAGCTTCGTCCTCGATGCTCTCGAACAGGCGCTGCATGATCGCCGGCCGGCCCATCGTGGCGGCCTCATCCATCATAGCGACCGTGGGTCGCAATACGTGTCCATCAAGTATACCGAGCGCCTCGCCGAAGCCGGGATCGAACCTTCCGTCGGCAGCGTCGGGGACAGCTACGACAACGCTTTGGCCGAGACGATCAACGGCCTCTACAAGACCGAGGTGATCCATAGGCGTGGACCGTGGCGCAGCTTCGAAGCCGTCGAGTACGCCACGCTCGAATGGGTCGACTGGTTCAACCATCGTCGGCTGCTCGAACCCATCGGCAACATCCCGCCTGCCGAAGCCGAAGAGCAATATTATGCTGCCGCGGACAACCTCGATATGGCAGCGTGACTCATAACCCAACGCCTCCGGCAGACCCGGCGCGGTTCAGTGTCCGATTGGACATTCGTTTGAGACGGCAGGGCACTAAAGTGGGGGCGGCGTTGTCCGCTCCCACATTGATCCTTCCGACGGCTCCTTGATCCGTCGAAATCCGACGATTTCAGCCATTCTCCCGCCTTTGCAACTCGTAAGTGATCTCGCATCGGGATCGCGACGATGGGGGAACGAGTGATGAAGCGTTTGAATGCGATGGCTACGGCTGCGTTGGCCGCTGCGATGGTGGCTGGATCAGCGGATGCGACCCGCTGGCAGTATGACTGGATTGGGCCGGTTGTCCAAGTTAATGATCAAGGCGCCACTGGAATTAAAGTTGGAGATACGACGCAAGCGAGTTTTATTTTCGACAACTCGTTCGTGAAGCTTGCCTCATCCACGTCGGACTATGCGACTTAAGACATAGGCTTATTTGACTATTCTTGTCGGACTGGGTCATTCGAGATAAAGGCAGGATATATCTCGGCAACTTTGTTGGTATCAAATTTCAGCGATAACGACGCGATCACTTTCGTCGTTAACTCGGCTAACAACTTCTCCACCATGCAATTCGGCCAATACGGCAATGGGTCCATCCTCGACAGCACGTCGGCGACAAATGGATTTTCTGATGCGATCTTCCCGACCACAGCATTATTTTTCAGTCCCTTCGTGAATGGGACGGTTCAATCAATAGTTTCTCGTCCCGCTGTGACGGTCACCAACCTGTCAGCGGTCCCTGAACCCGCCACGTGGGCGATGTTCATCGGAGGCTTCGGCTTGATCGGCGGATCGATGCGCCGTAAGCGCCAAAATATCAGTGTAGCGTTTGCGTAAACGGTTGGGAGGCTCGTGAAAGATCGGGCCTCCGATCACCCGCCAGTAGGATCGTTTTCACCGCTTTCGAGAAGATCGATCCTGCGAACGATCATCTCAGTCAAAATCGTCAGAGCGGCTTGTCGCTTCGTGGCGTTCGATCCAGCCGCATCGGCGAACAATGAGCGGGCGGACCGATCCAGAGCGGTTCTAATCTCGGCGGCAATCTGACCGCTTGTCGGCCGGTTTGAGGAAGAAGAATCGGACATTTTCAGCCATTTATAACATCGATAGCCGTTTTCAAGCGGGGTTGCGGATCACTTGTTTCGCAACTTCTGGACCAGTTCCCGATATTCCTTTCCCGATTGCGGGCCAATGGCGGGATCGGCGGTAAGACCGTCGTCTGTGGCCGCCATTGCGTTGTATTTCGATCCGCATTCCCGACACTTCATGTGCGTCTTGGCGCTCGTCCAGTCCGTTGCCCATCCACGCGCGTTGAATAATGCGAACAGCGGTCTGGCGGGCGTTACGACACGATGCGCGCACCCTTTGGCCCGACAATATATGACGATCGAAAATCCATCGCCAACCGCTTCCGCGATGCTCTGACATTCTCTCGCAGATCGTGGCACCGACGATCGCGTGGCATGGTCGCTGACCCTCATTCCGGCCGGGCATGAGAACCGAGCGGTAGGGGCCCGTAGACGCTTAAATTAATAAAACGGTCGCTGACAAGCTTCGACAACCGATCGAGGCCTGACAGCCGCCTAGCGGGCGATTTTGAGGCAATATCCGCATAGGCCGAGGCGCCAGCCTGCCCAAGCGCAAACCTGATCTCAAAGCGCACCTGCGAAGCGGTCAGCAGGATCGGACGGTCAGAAGGTGGCGAAGAATCGGGCATCCACCCATATTAGAACAAACAGGGGGCAATTGGGATGCGCTCGTGCGGGCCTGTGGGTAAAAAGGTGGATGAACGATGTGTGGAGAGTAGGATGAGGTGTCCAGCAGACGGAAGCTCGTGATGATCATTCCACGAGCATCGTCAACGCTGCAAATGACTGGGCAAATGCCCGGCCGTCATGGGGGAACGGCCGGGCAACCAAGCTACCGCCGCAGGAAATTACGTCGGCACGTCCATCATTGATATTATCGAACGTATTTCAACCAGTTTGAGATAGTCCGTTGCGATGCGTTGTCAGGCAGAGGATAGGCTGGCGCGGCGGCGCAAAAAGGATGCGAAAAATTGCTCGGACCGTTTCCGACCCGAGCACCAGTTTACCCAACCAATGGAGACTGGAAGGTGGCTAATCTTCCGCTTTCGACAATGCGCTCGCGATTGCTGGCGGTCAATCGCCCTTTGATTTCAAAGCTATCATCGATGGTATGAAAGCGAGCGCCCGAACCGTCTCTGATCAAGGGGTGGACATAACTCTTTTAAATAGAGCTATCCATCCAATCACGGCTGGCGTGAGAGTGACCAAGGCCCAGAGAGTAATTTCTTTTCGAGAACGCAGCACGTGAATTTTGACGAGCATCCAGCCGACCGCTGTCAGCGCCACCATGGAAACGGTGATCAAGAAAATCATCCGGTAGAGCGCTTCCATGCTACCGTCTAACACCGTCGTTCCTCAGCAATTCACATTCGCCCGATCGTTTGGGGTGCAGACGTTATCATTTAGTTAGTGTGAACGAAAAGCCCCAGCCGCTCGGACGGGTAGTCGAGGCGGCGATTAACCCCGCTGCCCGCGCTTTCAGGAGCCCCCGCGCGTCGGCCCGCCTATTAGCAGTTCTAACTTCCTCAGATCGCTGACGATCTCCAGCGCGGTTTCGATCCGCATGGTTTTGATGCTGGCACCATAGACCCCGAACGTCGGATCGCATTTGCGCGAAAGGCGCTCGTGAATGCTCTGCCATAATATGAGGGCTTCGCCTTCGAAGTAACTATCACATAAAAATATCAGACCTGCCATTGCGCCGAGTGACAAGTCCGTTCGAATGTCTTGATGTCCTCGTAAAACAATATCGAGACATTTTGAAATATTTCGACAAGCGTAATCATGCTCGCACTTCGATACAGCCATTTACGATCCTGCTCCGATTTGATTTATTATCTCGGATTGGCCGCCGAGCATAAATACTCGTATGGCTGATCCTTTCTCAAACTTTTAGGATGCGGTTGACGCTCCGTCCCGCAACGTTTTTCTCATCTCACCATCCGATACCACCGAACTGCCGACAATTCCAAAGGCGGTCAGAGCCGACGCGGCGGGTGGCCTTGCCCCTGAGAAGTGGTCCGTATTGGTAGAGAGAGAACCGGCTATTTTGCGCTTGGAAGGAGCGAGGAATGGCACGGAAGACTTACACAGCGGAGCAGATCATCGGGATGCTGCGCGAAGCCGATGTCCGGCTGAGCCAAGGCGAGAAGGTTGGCGCGATTTGTCGCGGGCTGAGCATATCGGAGCAGAGCTATTACCGGTGGCGGCGTGAATATGGCGGCCTGAAGGTGACGCAGGCGTCGCGGATGAAGGCGCTGGAGAAGGAGAACGCCCGGCTTCGCAAGGCGGTGTCGAACCTGACGCTGGATGCGCTGATCCTGAAGGAGGTGATCGAGGGAAAGTTCTAAGCCCCTCGCGACGCCGTGCTGGGGTCGACCATGCATGTGCGGCGCTCGGTGTATCCGAACGTCGCGCATGTCGGGTGATCGGACAGCACCGCTCGACCCAGCGCAAGCCGGCTAAGCCACGGTCCGACGAGATGCGCCTGACGGCGGCTATCGTTCGCTTGGCAGCGATCTACGGGCGCTATGGGTATCGCCGGATCACAGCCTTGCTTCGAAGCGAGGGATGGACGGTGAATGCCAAACGGGTCGAGCATCTGGCGTCGGGAGGGGCTAAAAGTACCGCAGCGGCAGCCCAAGCGGGGTCGTTTATGGCTGAACGACGGATCATGCGTGCGGCTTCGGCCGCACTATCGTGGCCATGTCTGGAGCTACGACTTTGTTGCCGACCGCACTCACGACGGCAAGGCGTTCCGGATGCTGACGGTGATCGATGAGCACAGTCGGGAATGTCTGGTGGACTGCCCGCGATGTCCGGTCCGGTTGTATAGTTAGTTGATACGCGCCTCCGATGCCAGCGTGGGCGGGAGGCGGAGCGCAGCGGAGCCGAGCGGCCACGCTGGCATCATCGTCGTTTCTGGCGCGGGCGGGCGGTAGCCCAGACTGCTGTGCGGCCGCGCTCGGTTGTAATGGTCGCGCCACCAGTTGGTGACGCAGCGGACCTCCTCGAGGCAATAGAAGATCTCACCGTTGAGCAGCTCGTCACGCAGGCGAGCGTTGAAGCTTTCGATATAGCCGTTTTCCCACGGGCTGCCCGGCTCGATATAGAGGGTGGTGACGCCCAGCCTGCCGAGCCAGCCCTGGACGGCGTGAGCGACGAATTCTGGGCCGTTATCGGACCGGATATGCTGAGGCGGCCCATGTTCGATGAACAGATCGGCCAGCACGTCGATGACGTCGTTCGACCGGAAGCGCCGCAATGGCACCATGGCCAGGCGCTCTCTGCTGAACTCGTCGATGATGTTGAGCATTCGGAATTTGCGTCCGTTGTGGGTCTGATCCTCGACGAAATCATAGGACCAGAAATGCCCGCGATGTTGGGGGCGAAGGCGGATGCACGACCCGTCGCCCAGCCAGAGACGGCGGCGTTTCGGCTGCCGTTTGGGAACCTTCAAACCCTCCCGCCGCCAGATCCGCTCGACCACCGACAGGCTGACTTGCCAGCCGGAATTGCCGAGCAGAGCATGGATCCGACGATAGCCATACCGACCATAGTCCGTCGCCAGCGCGATGATGTCGGCGGTCAGCCGCTGCTCGTCTGCATCGTCCCTCGGTGGGTGGCGCTGCGTCGAGCGGGGCTGGCCAAGCACCCGGCAAGTCCGCCGCTCCGATACGGGCAACACGCGACGGACCTGCTCGATCGCCTCGCGGCGACGGGAGGGGCTCAGAAATTTAGCTTGGACGCCTCCTGGAGGATCGCCTTGTCGAGCGCGAGATCTGCGACGAGCTTCTTCAACCGCGCATTCTCGCGCTCCAGATCCTTCATCCGGCGAGCCTGATCGACCTTCAGTCCGCCATATTCCTTACGCCATCGATACAGTGTCTGCTCGGCAATGCCGATCTGCCGGCAAGCCTCGACGGCCGTCGAACCCCGGCCGACGAGTACATCCACCTCACTCAGCTTCGCGATGATCTGCTCCGGCGTAAATCGCTGACGTCCCATGCCATTCTCCATTCCAGATACCCTCGCGGGCTCTCTTCAGAAATGGACCGGATTTTCCAAGGCAGACCAGGTGTCGCTCTGCGGTGGCAAGAACATTGGTTTGCATCCGCGTCAAAACCGACGGGCCGGCGGGATTGCTTTCGCGCATATGGTGTCTCTTTTCCGATGGGCCAGCCTTCGGCCCATACTGCTTGGATCGCGACGTGTGTGGTTTCGATCAACTCATCGTAGGAATTACTCCAACCACGGGGAAGTCCCCGCACGCAATGCCGCTGCGGCAGAACTCGTCAGATTGGACCATTGAGAAAAGCGCAGACGGTGCAGGGGGCACGGGCTAGATCGGCCGTTCTTGTTTGATTAGGGCCAGCCCCGAAATTTGCGCGGGCCCAAAGGCGTCCGCCCGTCGTTCAAGCAACTCCCAACAAGGATAGTAGCATGAGCGACCATGACATCTCGGTCCTGAACGATCTGACCAAGACGACCCTCGACAGCATGAAGGGTTATGAGGACGCCGCCAAGGATGCGGAAAGCACGCGGTTCGCCACCATGTTTGCCGATTTCGCGCGCGATCGCGGTGAGGCTGCTCGCGCCCTGCAGGCGGAAGTGACCCGGCTTGGGGGCACACCTGAGACCGACAGTAGTTTTCTTGCTGCGGCGCATCGCACCTTCCTGGATCTGAAGCAGGCCTTCACCTCCAATGACGACAAAGCCATCGTTGCCGAAGTCGAACGCGGCGAGGATCATATAAAGGCCAAGTTCGAGAAGGCGTTGGGCGATAATGACCTATCGCCTGCGGCCATTGGGGTTATCCGTGAGACGTTCGTCACGGTTCGGCAGGGCCACGATCAAATGAGCGCGCTCAAGCACAGCTTGGCCTGAACCCCGAAACCGGTGCTCGAAAGGGCGCCGGTCATTCGCGCTCGTCCGTTTCTCTGGTGGTGGGGCGTGCATGAAGCTTACGATCAGCCACCGTACGGCTTATTGCTACGCTCGGCCCGTCACGCTCCAACCGCATACCCTGATCGTGACACCGCGAGAGAGCGGCGAACTCAGGGTCCTCGATCGGTCTTAGCATGTGAGCCTGCCGCAGAAATTTGCTGGACCGTGGACGTGTTCGGCAATCTGATTGGAACGGCTCGTTTCCCTGAGCCATCTTGCTCCCTAACGATTACCCGTGAAGCGACCGTCGAGATCACTGCCCCCGAATGGCCGGTCTTTGCGGTTGACCCTGCCGCTCACCAATATCCGTTCACCTATTCTCTCGATGACATCATCGATCTTGGCGCGCTGGCGCAGCCGGATTGGCGGAGGGCGGGCGGTGAGCGGGTCAGCGAGTGGGCGAGCGCCTTCGTCATGCGGGGGCAGACCGACACCCTGGCACTCCTGAAAGATCTGAATGGGGGCGTGCTGGCCGACGTCACGTACCGGGTGCGCGACGAGGAAGGCACACAGGCTCCCTCACAGACGCTGGACCGGGGCAATGGGTCATGTCGCGATATCGCCGCACTGTTCATAGAGGCCGCGCGACATCTTGGGTTCGGAGCCCGGGCGGTATCGGGTTATATCTTCGATCCGGACCAGCCTGCAGGTGATGCTGGCTCAACGCACGCATGGGCCGAGATTTACCTTCCCGGAGCCGGCTGGATCGCATTCGATCCGACGCACCGCCGGATGGGTGGTGCCAATCTCATTCCGGTAGCTTTCGCCCGGCTCAATCGCCAGATCATGCCGGTTTCTGGAACATATTTGGGGGTTGCCGAGGATATCTTGTCAATGAATGTCGAGGTGAAGGTGGTAAACGCCGTTGTCGGATTCATGGCACGGCGCTGAGGCCCGTTCGATTTTTTATGAGGCCCGAATGGGGCCGAGGCTTGCACATGAAGAGATCGAATGACCGCCACCGGGTCAATGGAGCTGTCGGTCGGTCATACGAAAGTAAGTTTCGGTTAACCATGATCCGCTAAAAGCGCCGCCACCGCGTAACCGCAGAGCGGGACCGGTGCACTGTCTCTCAGATGAGTAGCTCCATGGTTGGATCGATTGCGTCTCTGCAGCGTCTGCGGAGCCACGTCTTCTTTCGCGCTATCGCGAAACTGCGCCCCGAGCGCGGCAAAGCGGTCGCTTTGGCCTCGGCCGGAGGGCTCGTGGCGCTGCTTCAGGTGATCGAGCCCGTCCTCTTCGGCAAGGCGGTAAACGGGCTCACCTCGGGCGCTAATCCGTTATCGTTTGTCGCCATGTGGTGCGCGATCAGCGTTACGGGCTTTCTAGCCGGCATGGTGATTTCGCTCGGCGCAGATCGCATGGCCCACCGCCGCCGGCTTTCCGCCATGGCGAAATATGTCGAGCACCTACTTGCCCTGCCGCCGGCGTTTCACTTCCAGGCGCGTTCGGGGCGCCTGATGCGGATCATGATCTCAGGGTGCGAGAAC
This sequence comes from Sphingomonas sp. AP4-R1, assembly GCF_013113735.1. NCBI lineage: Bacteria > Pseudomonadati > Pseudomonadota > Alphaproteobacteria > Sphingomonadales > Sphingomonadaceae > Sphingomonas > Sphingomonas sp. AP4-R1. Next base: position 5,063,209 of record NZ_CP053346.1, on the reverse strand, counting down.
CTGTTCTCGCTCTGGCTGCCGCTGTTACGCGAGCAGATCGTGAATGGCGCGATCCTGCTGGCTTTGCTGCCGGTTGCGGCCTTCACCAACTGGCGTCTGGCGCTTGTCCTCGTTACTCTCATGGTGGCCTATACGGTGGTGAACATCGTGGTGATGCGACGGACCTCCTATGGACAGGCGCGCGTCGAAAATCAGTTCACCGACCTGTCCGGTCAGCTCGGCGATCTTTTCGGCAATGTCACGGTGCTGCAAAGCTTCCTGGCCGTGCCGGGCGAGCTCCGTTCGATCCGTTCGTCGCTGCATGAGCTGCTGCACGCACAATATCCGGTCCTCAACTGGTGGGCGATCTCCGCTGTGCTGACGCGCGGAGCCTCCTCCATTGCCATCGTCTCGATCTTCGGGATCGGATCGACGCTTGTCGCTCATCATCTCGCTACCATTGGCGACGTGGTGACGTTCGTAGGCTTCACCACGCTGTTGATTTCTCGACTGGAGCAGCTGACCGGGTTCATCGTCGGCATGGCCCAGCGAATTCCCGCGCTGGAGCAGTTCTTCGCGGTATTGGACGAGGACTCGCATATACAGGAGACGCCCGGCGCGAAGGCGCTGGAGGTAAAGCGCGGACACATTCGCTTCGACAATGTCTCGTTCCGCTATCCCGGCGGGTCGGGGCGCGTGCAGGAGCTCAGCTTCGAGGTTCAGCCCGGCGAGACCATTGCGATCGTGGGGCCGACCGGCTCGGGTAAGTCGACCGCACTGGGACTGTTTCAGCGGGCGTTCGATCCCGATGAGGGACGCATCCTGATCGACGGGCAGGACATTCGCGAGGTGACCTTGTCCTCACTGCGTGCGTCGACGGGAGTGGTGTTTCAGGAGGCCGGCCTGTTCAATCGCTCGATCGCGGAGAATATCGCGATGGGTGACCCGGATGCGTCGATGGATCAGATCGAGCAGGCGGCGAAGGTGGCCGGCGCCTATGACTTCATCATGCGGAAGGAGGGCGGCTTTGCGTCTGCCGTTGGCGATCGGGGGCAGGGGCTGTCTGGCGGCGAGCGGCAGCGGATCGCCATCGCGCGCGCGTTGTTAAAGGACGCTCCGATCCTCCTGCTCGACGAGGCGACGAGCGCGCTCGACGTAGCCACAGAGGCGCGCTTGCAGGAAAGCCTTGATCAGCTGCGCGAGGGACGGACGACCTTTGTCATCGCACATCGTCTCTCGACCATCCGCTCGGCCGACAAGATCATCGTGCTGGATCAGGGACGGATGGTCGAGATGGGCACGTTCGACGAGCTCGTGGCCAGCGGCGGCACGTTCGCCGAATTGGCCCGCGACGGCGGGCTGGCCGTGCCGGCTAACGATGGGCCCATGGTGCAACGAGCTGCCTGATCCGAGCTGCGATGGGAGGGCGTCTCGGTCGCCCGGATCGAACGCTCTCAGTCCGCCATTTCGGGTGATGATCGCGTAGGTGGATTGAGGGGCTGTTCCGGGAGGACCTTGGCAGCTGCTTTCTCGGCGTCTGACGGAAACCGAAGAAGCTCAAGCCCATCCTTGTGCCAGCGCACCAATCCAAGGTCAGCAAATGCGCGGAGCCATCCCTCCATTGGCCACCGGCCCCAGCGAGCGTGGAAGGTGCGGGCGTTGCGGACAATGTCCTCGAGGTGCTGGAGAGGCGGTTCGTAACTGTCGTGATGCTGATGGCACGCAATGGCCTGACCCACGAATAGCAGCCTCATGCCAGCCTCAGATGCGCGGAAGCCGAAATCGGTATCCTCAGCGCCATAGCCTGTGAACGCCTCGTCAAACCCGCCCAGTGAGACAAAGCGGGCGCGCTTCAGCGCGAAGGCAAGAGACCAGAACAGGCCCGGATTGAGCTCCTCGCGAACACCGTCGTTCGGGAATGTGCGGACCGGGTGATGCCGGCCGGCGGCCATCAAATCCTTTTCGGTCCAGATGCCCCGCGCATCATCCGGCCCTAGATAGCGGATGTCGGCGCAAAGCAGGGCATCGTGATGCGCGAGGGCATCAATCAGGGTGCCGACGCAGTGTTCGAGCGGGATGCAGTCGACATCAAGGAAGATCAGATTCTCGAACCGGGCCAGCACAGCCGCCCTGTTGCGAGCGGCGGCGAGCGGCAGGCCGTCTGTCTCGAAACGATCGATGCGGATCGGAAAGCCGGCAGACGCGACGGCCACCGGCGTGTCGCTCATGTCCACGATCACCAGTTCGTCGGGCTGCCGCTTACTCCTGCGCAGTCCTTCGACCAACTGCTGGAGATGATCGCTACGATTGCGGACGATCGTCAGGACGGAAACGCCCATCAGCTCCTCTCCCACAGATCGAGCCGATAGGTGTCGCGGCGCTCGGCAGCCACGACCGAAAAAACTGCGCTCAGTTCGGTCCAGAGCGCATCCACGGCTTCGTCCCCGGTTTGAGGATAGTCGGTCTCGCCCGTATAATGAACGAGGATGATCCGCCCACCGGCGGCAATGTGATCTCGAAGCCATTCGGCCGCCCGGTCGAGATCGGCGATGCTCCAGTAATAAGCGACCTCCGACAGGATCACGAGATCGAACGGCGCACCCTCGGGCGTCTCGCTCGGAAAGGCCATGCGTTGCAGCGTCAGGCCCGGCCGGTCACCCACCCGTTCGCGCGCTTTCGCCAGGGCCCTGGTGCTGATGTCGATCGCCAACAGCGTGTCGCACAGGCCGATCAGTTGGCCGGTCAGCACCCCGTGGGCGCAGCCAATTTCCAGCGCCCGCGCGTAACGTCGGCCAGCGAGGGCATCATGCGTGTGCCTGAACTTGGCGGCTTCATAGGCGCTGCTTGCCAGATCCCACGGATCGTCGTCCGACTCGAAAATACCGTCGAAATAGGCGGCGTTCAGGCTGGATCGGCTCATCGCCGCAGGCTCCTCAAGGTGAGTGTATCATTTCCGGGCATGCGCAACTTTTCCGAAGGCAATCGAAAGCCGTTGCCAAGGACGGGCGACATCTGACTGCGATGCGAGCGCAGCGCATGTCGTCGCCGACCGGGCGGCATGACCGGTGTCACGATACGCCGCACCGACGCCGGGTTCGCGCTCCAGACATGATAGGCGAATAGGGTCACACGACGCCTTGCTGCCCGCATCGCTCCTTCGGCGAGCTCGAAGGCCGCGACATGATCGCAATGTGCCTCGGTCCGGTCTGAGACCGCAATCGCATCAATTCGACAAGAGCGCAGAAGCGCTCCGAGGATCCTGGCGGTCCGGACAAAAGCGACGCTGCGGGCATCGTGAGGATGGGCGTCCCGCCATCCGAGCCAGTAGAGGCGGACGCCGCCGCCACCCAGTCTGCGAATTGCCTGACCTGCCTCGCGGCGACGGATCATAGCGACGCGCGGCGTACCGGCCGGATGCGAGCCCGTCCCATCGGTCAGGAATACGACCCCGCCCAACCGTTCGATTGCCGCGGCATGAGCGATCAGGGCGCCTGCGCCCAGCGTTTCGTCGTCGGGATGCGGTGCCAGGATCAACCATCGCGCCCGTGCCCATCGGCTTTGCGTCAAACGCTCGGCCGTCACCACCAAAGATCGTCCCCGTGCCAGATATCCCGATCGAGAAGCGCTTTGGCCGCCTCGTCGCGCGCGTGGTCCGGACCGGCTTGGCGAAGGTAAAGCGATAGGTCGCGGATGATCTTGTCCGCGCGCTCTCCGTCGAAGGCGCTGCGCGTGCCGAGAATGCGCGCGGCGGCTTCCATCACGGTGAAGCCCGCCTGTTCGACAACGCCACGCGTCAGTCGCGCAATTGCGATGGCGTCCTCATCATCGGCTGCGAAGCGACGGGCCGCTTCCTCGACCCAGAAACCCGCGCTGCGCGTCGCAACCACAGCCTCGGCGAAGCGGGCCCGCTGCAGCGGATCTTCACGCGCCGTGTCGCTCATGGATTGGCGCACTTCGATGATCAAGGCCTCGATTCCGCCGAGCTGGACGGCGCAGAAACGCCAGGCTCCCGCGGTGAAACGGGGGTCACGGTCATAGTCGCCCGAGGCCCCGAGCAGCATCTCCGGATCGACGGAAACACCGTCGAGCGAATACCGACCACTGACGCTCGCGCGCATGCCGCGTACCCGCCATCCCGACACGTCGGCCCGGCAGGTGTCGTTGGCGGGCACGATCACGAGACGTCGCTCACCGCCGTCGACCGCCGCGGTCACCAGAGCATGCTCGAGGCCGCCCGCGCCGCTGGCAAACATCTTCTCGCCCGAGAGCGTCGGCGGATCCCGGAGTTCGAGGCGGACTCCGGGTTGTGGCTCGGTTGCCCAGACGCCAAACCATGCGCCGGCATTCAAGGCGCCGGTCAGCCATTCAAGCTGTTCCGACGTGGCATACCAGTCGAACAGTTGGAGTGCGTTGACATGCCCTTCAAAGAGCCGGCCGACACTCAGATCCCCACGCCCGACCTCGCGAAGCGCCCGCGCCATCTGCGCGGCGCGTGTATGGGGATCCGTGAAGACGTCGCCGCCACAGATGCTGGGTGCAAAACGGCGATGATAGCCCGCATTACGGAGCGCCCGCAGGCTCTCGACCGGAAAGTGGGGCGCGGCATCATAGCGTGCGCCCAATTCGGTCAGTCGCGAAACGATATCGCCTCCTTGCTCGGAGCGCGGTTGGACGGACAGGGTCATGCAATACGGCTCCGCGAGAAAGAATCCTGCTGGCCCAACGCTTCAAGCCAGCGCGCGACCCGTTCGGACCCGCCTGGTGTTTCCAGTTCGCGCGGCCACGCCGAAGCCACTCGGACCGCATCCGCAAGCAGCTGTGGCCAGTCAGTCGGTTGCGGCCAATCCAGCGAGACGGCGGCCGCACCAAGCGAATTGAGCCGCTTCGCTTTCGAAATCTGTTCATCGAACGGGCGCGTTTCCGGCAGGCAGATGAAGGGTCGTCTATTCGCGAGAACGGCGCTCACGACGCCGTCGCCGGCTGCACCAACAACAACGCCGGCGCTGCCGATCAACGAGGCCGCATCATCCACCCACCCGCGCAATTCGAGATTAGGCGGCAGGGTGGGCGGCACGGTGCAGGCGCCGACCACACGCCACCGACGATCCGGCACCGCGCGCGCCGCCTGCGCCCAGCGATCGCCATCACTGACGCCACCCCCACGGCCCAGCACGACCAGCACGACGTCCTTTTCGATCTCGTCCGCTGCCGCGCCGATGCCGTTGATGAGCGGGGCGTAGAAGGTTTTCTCCCGAAGCCAGTCTGGCGTTTCGTCATCGTCGAGCGCCTCATGGAACGGTGCGATCAGGCCCTCCGCGCTTCGGAAAGCATCCAGATGAGGCTCGTCCAGCCGTTTGCCGGACAGCCGGACGTACACGGTCGGTGCGGATGCTAGGCGAGCCAGCATCGCAATCTCGACCGATACGTCGACGACAAGCAGTTGGGGACGCTCCTCCGCAATCCATCGGGCGATCAAAGCCGTTCGCTGTCGGATGCCTTCGTGGTCGATCGGCGCATAATGGAGCGAGGTGGGACGTTCGACCCGGTCGATTCCCGCGAAGCCATCGTCCATTCGATCGTCCGGCAGATCCACCACCGGTAGGTTGCCGCTTCGATTTTTGAGGCCTGTGCCCAGCAACGTCGCGCCATGCTCGAGGGCTTGCCCGATCGCGATCGCGCGCTGGCGGTGTCCATCGCCATGGTGGTGGACATAATAGCCGATCGGCCGGCTCATGAGCCACTCACCATCGGCAATGCCATGTCGCATGGCATGGCGGGTAGGAGGCGCTCGGCTTCCATCAGCGCTTTGGTGCCACGGCCTTGTCGAAAATCGCGGCGCCACAGTGCGCGCGCCTCCCAATGGTCGAAGTGCGGGACATTTGGCAGCTCCCCGCGCGCTTCGGCGTCGGCCCAGCGCTGGAGGTCTTCTGCCATACCGCCTGTGGCGCGGCCTCTGGTTCGGGCCGACGTGCGCGTCCACACCGTCTGGGGGTGAACGAGCTTGCCCCCCGCCACGATCGCGGCCTCAACCAGAGCACGGTCCTCGCCGCTGGGCTGCAGCGGCACGCCGCCCGACCGCTGGTAGAGTTCGACCGACAATGCAAGGCTGGCGCCGGTATGGTCACCATGGCGGGGTGCCGGATCCCAAGGCGAGGGATCGATGCTGTCCTCGATCGCGCGCACGCGCTGCCAGTACGCGTCGAAATGCCGCCGGAAAGCAAAGATCGCGGGGTATTCATCCGCGTCGGCTTCATCCAGTTCGATGCGGCCTCCGATGATCCGGTCAGATCCACCGGCCGCAAGATTGGCGGCGATCCAGTCGGCAGGGGGCCTGCAATCGGCATCTGTTGAGATGAGCAGCCCGGTGTTTCCGAGCATCTCGGCACCAAGCTCCATGGCAGCGCGACGCGCCGAGCCGGCATGTGCTAGTGGGGGCTCGAAAAAGCACTCGATCTGGGTGAGCGTGAACCGTCCCTCGCATCGCGCGGCCGCGTGCTGGGCGACGCCCCCGGTGTCGTCGCTACTGTTGTTCACGCACAGTACGACCCCGAAGGGCCTATCGACGGTTTGCATTGCCAAGGCATCGATCAACGTGGCGATACGATCGGCTTCGTTGCGCGCGGGTATGCAGACACAGACTTCGACGCTCACGCAACGCTCGCCATGACGGGCATTGCGTCAACCGTCAGGTCGTTCACGCAGGACGGCATCGCACGAAGCTCCCGATACACCGCCTCATATCGATCGACCATTCGTTCAGCGTCACAGTGCCGCTCGGCATAGGCGCGGCAAGCCGGACGACTGAGCCGGGTCGCGGCGATGGCTGCTGCTGCGAGAGACGCCACATCGTCGGGTTGGGCAAGCACGCCACAGTCTTTATTGAGGAGGGAGGGAACGCCTCCGCGACGATAAGCAGCAACCGGTGTACCGCACGCCAGAGCTTCCGCCACAACAAGTCCATAAGGTTCTTCCCAGCGCGGCGTGCACAAGGCCGCGCTCGCTCTCCCGACCAGACCTGCGAGTTGGTCGTGTGCGAGGTGGCCGACATGGGTGATCTCCCCGCCCAGCCGTGGAAGGATCATTTCATTATAATAGCAGGCGTCCGACACGGGCCCGGCAATCCGCAGCGGTATGTCGGCCAGCCGAGCAGCATCGATCGCATGGTCAAGCCCCTTCTCGGGCACGATGCGACCATACCACACCAGATAAGGAAGGTCGTCGCTGGCAGGGAAGTACGGAAAGTGGCGCAGATCGATACCGTTGGGGACGATGTCGTGCACCTCCGCGACATGGCTCCACATGTCAGCCGTTGCCTGCGAGACCGCCACGTACCGCATTGCTCCGCGATTGAGGCGGATGCCGCTCTCGAGCCAGCAGAAAGGGGGCGTGTGGAGCGTGGTCACCATTGGTGTGGCGATCGTCTCTGCCATGCTGACCGGAAGATAATGAAGCGAATTGTTATGGATGACGTCGAAGCATCGACTCCTAAGCTCTGTCATCAACTGCAGATAGGCGTGATGCTCGCGGAAGAACGCCACATCATTGGCTTCGGCGACACCTGTCTCCAGAAGCGATGTTTCTTCGCAAATCGCTTCGACGCCAAGCTCGGGGTCTGACTGAGTGGATGCGAAGAGCGTCACGTCATGACCACGCGCCCGCAGCGATCGGGCCAGCATGTGCGTGTGCATTTCAAGGCCGCCGGCAAAGGGTTCCCGGATCGCGTATTTCAGGTGTGCGATGATCGCGATCCGCATGTCGGACAGTCCCCTCCAGCTGCCGCGCGCGCTGGGATAGGCGTTCGGCAGATGATGAACGCGTCCGCAGCACTTTATTTCCGCGGCTATAGGTTAGCCGGATGCCGAAGTATCCCCGTATGCATTGATTTAAGTTAATTACGCACGTTTTGATTTTAGCATTTAAAAAGCAAAGTTGAGAATGCGGGAATAACGCCCCTGCTCTGAAGGGCGGTGGCGTTTACCTGCCAAAAAGGGGATATGACGCTCATGACCATGGCCGGGTGGCGCGTTTTCTAAATAATCACGGCTAGATCAGCATCTCCTGTCGTGGCGGATCGCATGCCGATATGTCGCGGTTCGTACACTTCCGGATTTCGTAAAACCGGGGCTGTCCGGCCACAGCCGGAGGGCGCACGTCCACATGCGGATCCAGTCGGTGCCCGCAGACAGCTGAGGTGTGCAGACGCGCTGATCGAACGACGCGCGGTGCGCGGCAGCGCGAGGAATCTCTTATCGGGTTTCAGAAGCGGCGGGCCGCGTCGCGCCAGCACAGAGCGTTTGCCCGTCTCGATCCATACTGCGGTGGTTTGCCATCGTCATCGGCGGGGTGGGCTGGTCGGGTTTCATCAGGATTGCGCCGCGCTCGCCGCTAACCCTCCCAGCGGTCGTCCTCTCCGAGCATCACGTCCTGCCAACCGGTCTCGCAAACGCTGGGAGCTGGAGGCCGGCAGCTTGTTGTTTCCGGGACGATGACCCGGGGGCGGTGCGACTTCATGAGCGATCATGGGGGTAGGGATGGCCTCCGAGAGGACCTCGCCGTCGCAACCCTGCGCTTCCGCGCCGCGTTGAAGAGCCGAGGAGACCGTGATGAAGAAGGATCCAAAGGTCGGCGACAGGGTAAGCTGGTCCAGTTCAGGCGGCGAAGCCCACGGGAAGGTCGTGAAAAAGGCGACCAGCCCGACCAAGATCAAGTCTCACCGGGTCGCGGCGTCCAAGGACAACCCGCAATTCATCGTCGAGACCGAGGAGGGCAAGCGTGCTGCTCACAAGGCTGGCGCTTTGAAGAGGGACTGACCATGGCGAAGACGTTCCGTCCCACCCTGAAAATGGCCGCGAATGCTAAGAAGGGCCTGAAGCTGCGCGAGAAGTTTGGCCGAGGCGGGACAGAGGTGGGCGTCCGGCGCGCCCGTCAGCTCTCCGAGCGCGGCGATGTCTCGGAGGCCGACGTGAAGTCAATGCACAGTTACTTTGCCCGGCACGGAGTAGACAAAGATGGCCAATCGCATGACTGGGGATCGAGCATCGATCCGTCGGCGGGCTACATTGCCTGGCTGCTGTGGGGCGGAAACGAGGGCAAGATTTGGGCGGACCGCAACGCAGCCAAGCTCGACAAGTGATGGTGGGATGGCGGATCTAACTTACGGACCGATATGCTCTGCCGCCGGCAGAGACTAAGTGCCTCGTCGGTTTCACGCCATTCCGACTCTGATTATCCGGCTTGCGAGTCATTCGCGAGGAACATTGCGGGCGGCGCAGTCGTAGGGGCGCTGAATTTTTCCTTGCAGGAGCAGCATCGTGGCCACGACCTCATCGACGCAAAGCGCTTTTCTTACGGACGTCCAGACCCTTCGCGAACGGGCGCGGAAATCGCTCGACGATGGTGCTGTCATGCCCAGCTACCAAGGTCACGTCGACCAGACGATCGATCTGCTGCAGACCGTTGTCGCCACGGAGCTGGTCTGCGTCCTGCGCTATCAGATGCATGCAATCGCAGCGGATGGCATCACCTCGAAAAGCGTGGCAGCCGAGTTCGACGAGCATGCCAAGAGCGAGCATGGCCACATGCTCATGGCCGCAAACCGCATCGATCAACTGGGCGGCGTTCCGAATCTGAATCCGGAAGGCCTCGCTTCGCGTTCAGCCACCGAATATGGTGAAGGCGGCAATCTCGTCGAGATGATCAAGCAGAACCTGATCGCCGAGCGCCTGGTGATCGAACACTATCAGGAACTGATCCGCTTCTTCGCCGACAGGGATCCTACGACGCGGATCATGCTCGAACATATCCTCGCCGATGAAGAGGATCATGCATCCGACATGCACGATCTGCTCGTCGCCCATGAGGGCAAGCCGTTCCTGAAGTGACGGACGGATCGCAGGCTGTGCTTGAAGAAAGCCGGTCTGCGATCTCGTCGAGCAACCTCAGGGATCGCGTTGATCTGAGGACCTATGTGCAGAAAGGCGTCGACCATCCCGTCGTAACGATGATGCTCGACTGCGATACCGGTAGCGATCAGGCGGCGAGCGCGCGCTTTTTGCATAGCTCGGTCGGGACGCCTCTATGTGAACCCGACCGATATGATCTCGCTATCGTTCTGCTGGAGGCTGTCCTGCACGCGAGCTAGAACGCGATGCTGCGTGCCGGAGCCAACCGCTTATGGTCGATGAAGGTCTTGTGGCTCGCGATCGTCCGCACCTCACGCAGCGATGGTCTTGGCCAGACCTATCCGATGTCGAGGGGATCGGCACGGGGAGGCTTGCGACCACAGTAAGCCGTTGAGATGGTTGTTCGCCGCGCCCGAAAGCTGGATTCAGGCCCAATCAGTGCCGCTCAACTTGCGTCGGGCCGTCTATTTGCAGCGACGTCGGACGAGGGCGGTAAGGTGGGTCGACATGCCGGCTCGAAATGGTGGACGGCAGCAGCAGGATTGAGCTGCTGCCCCTACTTTTCGGCTGCTGCATCTAACGGTGATGTCAGGGCTGAACGGGCGCGCCTCGTTCGGCGCGCCCGTCGAAGTTTTAACGGAAACGGAAGCCGATGCCCGCCATGGCATGCTCATCGCGGGTGTGGTTGTTGAAGTCAGAATAAACGTACTGGGCGCTCAGATACACATTTGCCGGGACGAAGCTGAACTGATCGTGCGGAGAGAACTGCACGCCGCCGCCAACCTGATAGCCGTCGGTACGCCCGCGCGTGGCGTAGCCCTGCTGGCCAGCGGGTGCATTGAAATAGCTTCGTTGCGCCTGGTTGACGTAGCCACCCTTGCCGAAGACGAGGAGATCAGGACCGACGCGGTAGCCAATGCGGATATCCGCAGCCCACATCTCCCGACCCTCATGGACGACCGTGCCACCATTTACGCCGGGTACCGACGTCTGGTTGCGGTTCTTCGAAGGCCGCCAATAGCTAACTTCAGGACCGATCACGATTTGATTCGTGAGGTTGCCGTCGAAGCCGGCTGAGCCGCCATAGCCAAACCGGTCGTTGCTCTGGCCCAGCGAATGGGTCTTATCCCAGCCCAGATTTCCCTCGACGCGGAAGCCGGCCAGCGTGCCAGCCAGGTTTTCGGGGGGAGCGTCCTGAGCCGCAGCCGCCGTGGCGACGCTGACAGCGAGCAGGCTGGCGGCGATGACGTAACGCATTTACACATCCTTACATTTACATCTCGATGGCCGCCTAGAACCGTGCCTGAAGGCTGGCGTTCCTCCGCCCGTCGCTCCGTTGTGAACTGTGACAATGTTGTCACAAGGGCGCGACCCGCATTTAAACCGAGGAGACGTTGATCCGGGGGGGAATGCAGGGGCGCTGTGGCGGCGTACGCCATGGCGGCCCTACTCAATGGTGGCGTCGCTTGAATAATAAGCAAATGGGATCGGTGCGGAACGCTTGTAGGGACGGCGCGCCGCACGTGGCCTGTGTCGGCAAACGCGGTCCGGCCAGGCCGGATTAACGGATGTCCGCTTCGAAGATGCGCGGAATGGCGGCTGGGTGCACTCGGAATGGATTGCTCGCGCCCGTGGGCAGGTTCGCGGGAAGCGACAAGGTTCGTCACTAAGCTGCACTCACATCATAGCCGCCGCTAAGTGACGAGGCGCCGTTGCTCGCCGTACCGAGATGCATCACTGGCCGGATAGGTCCGGTTATCAAGATGATCGAAGTTCGGATTAGCAAATTGTCCTAATGCTGATCGACTCAGCTCGTGCGTGAACCGACATGGCGCAAACTATTAGTTTGCAACGAAACGACAGCCGGCGCGCTCGTTGAGCGGGGAATGTCCGCCAACGCATCTTTGGGAAGCCGCGCACGAGCGTTTGCACACGGCTGTGCCGCTGGCCGCGACCTTAAGCGCTCGACTGTCGAATGCCCCGTCCCCTTCCATAGGTTTCTAGTTAGGGCCGCATGGCTCGATGGCTTTGCAACCGGTCGATCGCAGAGGATCAATCAGTTGGACGGTCGATCATAGTCTGGAGCTGAGATTCACGCCTGATCTACCGTGTCACCGAACCTGCATCGGGCACGAACAGCGCAGGTGAGATTGAAGGGGGTGCAGATTTCGAGAGCGGCCGTGAAGAGGATGCTTGCCTGCACGTGTCGGCGCCACTGCGATGTCCGTCGATAATAATAATGGAATTGGCGACGCCATCCGCTCAGTTTGACGCAAGCGGGCGGTCCGTTGATCCCGGCTTGATTTAAACACGGTGCGGTGGTTCAGCCGACGCTCCGATTGGTTCCATGATGACCCGCGTCCGACTTGACGGATAAAAAGTGACGCTCGCTTGGTCACCCGAGGCGGGCCGCCATGCGCTTCATGGCCGTCACGATATCCCGATGCTGAACCGGCTTGGAATAGAATTCCGCGCGGACTGGCAAATCCAGGTTTGCCTTCGAAAAGCTGGCGGCAGTCAGAATGATTTCTATCGGCGGCCAGCGGTTGCGGATCATGGCCGCGATCTCGATCCCCTTCACCCCACGCGGCATGTCGAGGTCCATATAGACGATCCTTATGTCGAGCCGTTTCTCCAAGATGCGGATCGCGTCGTCGACGCTTGTCGCCTCGATCGGCTCGAACAGAGCACGTTCGACCATGTCGACGGCTTCAAGGCGGAGCACCGGCTCGTCCTCGACGATGAGCACGGGGATCGGCTTGAGGCGCTGTAATTGACCCATTCTGGCTATGGCTTCCATTCTCAGCCCTGTTGGACTTGGTCGAGCGGCGCATTCATTTCTACCCTCAGGCCCTCGCTCGCATAATCCAGCTTCACGCCGCCTGATCCGGTCAGCCCCATGCGGATGATCCGCGACCCGAAGCCACGCTTGGTGGGCTCGACGGCCGGCGGACCTCCTCGCTCAGTCCAGGTCATATCAAGGATCGGGCGGCCATCCGTTTCGAGGATGGCCCACTCGATCGCGATGCGGCCCTCGTCGACACTCAACGCCCCGTACTTGACCGCGTTCGTCGCAAGCTCGTGGAGCAAGAGCGAAAGCGACATTGCCGTCCGGGATCCGATGCCGAGATCGGGCCCAACGATGCTGACCCGATGCAATGCGAAGGTCTCGAGCGCCGATGCTATTACTTGGTGCAGACCCGCGGCAGACCAGCTTCGAGTAAGAAGAACGTCATGTGCTGAGGAGAGCGCCTTCAAGCGAGCGCTGAACTCATCGATCACGGCCGGATCCGTCGACCGCGCCAACGTCTGCATGGCGATCGCCTGAACGACACTGAGGGTATTCTTGATGCGATGGGCAAGCTCGCCGTTCAGGATTTCTTGCTGCTCGACGGCGCGCAGCCGTTCGATGGCGGACCGGAGCCTGTAGGCCACGTCGCGGATGAACTGAACTTCCTCGTCGGTCCAGCTCCGCACATGAGCCGTGCAGACGAAGAGCATCGCGACGAATATGCCCCGCTCCGTCACGGGCGCGTTCACGAACGCCCGAGCGCTTCTCGCTTCCAGCCCAGCCGCGTTTTCCCGCGTGCGCGTATCTTCTCGCGCATCGTTCACCACGACCACTTGCCCCGCCTTCAGGTCGTCCACGTAGCTGCCATAATCCCGGAATCGGACTGTTCCGCCGAGGGGATGTGCCCCTCCAGCGGTCCAGTCCCTGTGCGTCGTGATCGTCTCGGCCACGGGATCGACATCGCCATAGCCAACAAGCTGGACGTCGAGCTCGCGACCGAGGATTTCGCTGGCGGCCCATGCCATGTCCTCGACCGAGCCCTCGTCCTGGAGGCGGTCGCTTAGTTCTAGGATGGCTGCGTTTCTTTGCTCGCGCAGGACACGATCTGTAACCTCCGTGAAGATAACCGTGAAGCGGTCGTCGGCGGCTGGCTGGGCGACGCCGTCGTACCATCGGCCGAGGGTGCCGACTTGGCGGGTAAAGCGGATGGTCTCCCGGGTGTCGACCAACCGGGCGAATTCCAGCACCCAGTCGTCCTCAATGCCCGGGAACACCTCGCGGATCGTCCGCCCGACCGCGCAGCCGCGCTCGATCCCCACGAGGTCGTACCAGGCGTTATTTACCTCATCGTAGCGCCAGTCCACAACTTCGCCAGCGTCGTTGCGGATGACCTCGCCGTGGATGAAACCCTCTCGCAGGGTCTCAAAAATGGTGCGCCATTTTGCTTCGTTCCGGCTGAGATCGGCGACGGCCTTGTCCCGCTGGCGCTCGGTGAGAACCCGGCCAGTCGTTTCCAAAGTCACATTGAGCAACCCACCGACTTCCCCCTGCTCGTTGCGGATCGGGGAGTAGGAGAAGCTCCACCACGTATCTTCTGCATACCCGTTCCTTGTCATGAGGAGCGGCATGTCGCGAAATGTGGAGGTCTCTCCTCGATCGACCAGTGGCGCGATCTCGGGCCATACGTCCGGCCAGACGTCCTCGAACGGCTTGCCGAGCGCGTGCGGATGACGTGCGCCGAGCATCGGTGCATATGCGTCGTTGTATAAGAACGTGCGCTCTGGTCCCCACGCGAGACACATGGCATGGCCGGACGCCAGCATCGCATCGGTGGCCGTCTGGAGGCTTTGCGGCCATGTCGAGATGGGCCCTAGCGGCGTGGACGACCAATCGTATGAGGAAACGCGCCGGGTCATATCGGCCGGCGCATCCTGCCCCGGCGATATGCGATCGCGGTCTTCGCCCGGAATACCTGCCATCGCAAACCGAGGGATGCCTCCGCCCTTCGGCGAAATATGTGATCCGATGCTCACGAAAGACTATGGTTTCGTGGGCGAAAAGGTTCCCGTTCACCCTTTGCGTACCACCGCTGGCACGATCGTTTCATCGGAAGGCTCACTCGGCATATCGCTCGGGAAGCTCAGGATGGCAGGCGGCCGGGAAGGTAACGGCGCGATGTGGAGCGAGCGGCAGGCGGTGTTTCATGGTATGGGATCTGCTCCGCGCCGGACAGACCGCCTGTATGGCGTTCGTCGAGGAACAGCTCGGTTCGAGGGCCTTTTAAGGGTAAGACATGTGGAAAGTGGCGATGACGGCAGGTACTTCCAGATCGCTTTGAGGCTGCTCGGCGAGATGGGCGACGAGGCGCCAGCGTTCGTGCAGGCTAGGATCGATGAACTGTTTGATCAGGCCGATCCGGAGATGGTCGAATGGGCGATGATCCGGAGCGCGCTCGCGCTGTCGATGGATGGATCGAGGGCCAAGCACAGAGGTTGCGTGATCCAGATGACCCAGTGTGCTGCGCGAACGCGATCTCGCCGCTTTAATCGGAGCGTATGAAGGCAGGAACCACGCTGCCACCGTGTCGTTTTCTGGATGCGTGACGCCGTCCGGCACTCACCGGAGGCAATCTTGAAGCAGCGTGACGACTGGCACCTTACCGACGAGCTCGAATACGAACATGGCCGAGGCGATCCATTCGCTGCGGCCGTGCGGGCGACGCGGATGCCGATGGTCATCACCGACCCAGCACAGCACGACAACCCCATCGTATTCTGCAACGTCGCGTTCCAGGAGCTGACTGGGTATGCCCGCGAAGAGATTATAGGCAGGAACTGCCGCTTCCTTCAGGGTCCCGACACGGATGTGGCCGAAGTCGCAAAAGTGCGCGCGGCGATTGAGGAGGGCCATGACGTTGATGTCGATCTCCTCAATTACCGCAAGGACGGCACCACCTTTTGGAACGCTCTCTATATGTCGCCGGTGCGGGACAAGGACGGGATCATCCGTTTCTTCTTTGCCTCGCAACTCGACGTGACGGAGCGGATCGAGGCCCAGAACATCATAAGCGAGCAGAAGGAGCTGGTGGAGCGCGAGGTGGCTCGTCGCACCGCCGACCTGCGTGCGGCATTCGATGCCAAGACGATCCTACTCCACGAAGTCGATCACCGCGTGAAGAACAACCTGACGATGATTGGATCATTGCTGCGTCTTCAGGCTCGCACAATCGATGACCCCGCCATCAGCGTGAAGCTGGAAAGCATGCTGGAACGGGTGGATGCGCTCGCGGTCGTGCATCGGCAGCTGTATCAATCCGATGACATCACCACCTTTGACATAGGCGGCTTCGCCGAAGGCCTGGCACGCGATGTTGTGGGGTCGAGCGGACGGGGCGACATAGACCTCCGGATCGAGGTGCGGCCCCTGCTGGTCGACGCGGTCCATGCCTCCGCGCTGGGGCTGATCTTGAACGAGATACTGACCAACGCGATCAAACATGCCTTCGGTGACGGGCGCCATGGTTCTCTCACGCTGCGCGTTGACGAGGACGATGAGCGCGGGATCATCCGGATCTGTGACGATGGTCCAGGATTCCCATCGGTGAAGCGGACCAGAAGCATCGGCACGTCGCTCATCACACGTTTGGCCAAGCAGGCGAGGGCCGAGGCGACGTGGAGTGACAACGCGCCCGGTACATGCGTGACCATCACCTTCCCGCGCGGGGAGGCAGCGGATGCCTGACGGCATGAACGTCCTGATCGTCGAGGACGAGATGCTCCTCGCCATGGACATCGAGGCCATGGTCGAGGACAGCGGTCACCGCGTGCTTGCTGAGGCCGCGAGCCTCATGGACGTGGAGAGGCTTCCTTCCGACATCGATCCCCAACTGGCTTTCGTCGACATTCACCTCGCTCACGGATCTAACGGCATCGACGTCTGCCGGCTGATCCGGGAGCGTTGGCCGGACGCCCTCGTCGTTTTCGTCACGGCAAACGTTTCGAAGATCCCTGAGGACTTTGCCGGTGGTCACGGCGTCATCGCGAAGCCTTTCTCGCATGCCGGTGTAATCAACGCGATCCGGTATCTCGCGGAAGGCGTATTCGACCCTCCGCCTTCCGTGCCGCGCCCGTCCAGCCTGATTCCGTCAGCCAATCTGCAAAGGCGCTGGGCGGCCTGACAGGCGAACGCGAACCGGCGACGCACCTCTGGCGTGTCCTTAGCTGGCGGGACGCCGGATCGAGCCAATCCCGGCGCGCGCATTGAGGCGCATCTGCCTCTCCCGAGAAAAGTCGCGAAATCTGCGCAATGGTTTTTTCCGTATCTGTTCCCATTTTCGGTAGATGCGGACACCGATGCCTGATGTTGCCGTCGCGACAGCCCCTCTCATCCTTGCGCTCGGTGACAGCCTGACGGCGGGCTATGGCCTAGCGGCGCACGAATCTTTTGCCAGCCAGCTAGAGATCCGGCTCGGGTCGGCGCTCCCGGGAACGCGGGTGATCAACGCCGGCGTGTCGGGCGACACGTCTGCAGACGCGCTCCGCCGCCTGCCGCGACTGCTCTCTTCACTCACTGGAAGACCTGATCTCGCGCTGGTCGAGCTCGGTGCTAACGACTGCACGCGCGGCGTGCCGCCGGCGCAGGTGCGCGCGAACCTGAGCGCGATCGTGGAGGAGTTTTCCCGATGCGCCATTCCCGTGCTGCTCGCTACCGTCGAGCCGCCGCCCTTCATGGCTCGGACGTTGTCGGGCTATTTGTCGGTCTACACGGAAGTGGCCACCCGATACGGTTTACCGACATGCGCCTTCTTTCCCGCTGGGGTGCTCGGGCATCCGCAGATGGTGCTGCCTGATCGCCTGCATCCGAACGCACGGGCGGTAGCGCTGTGCGCCGACAGTGTCGCGCCGCACGTATTAAAGGCGCTCGGCGGGCCCAGCGCTCGCGCCGCATAAGTGCCTGCTTCCGGATGGCGGAGGCAGCGGCAACTGTTCAACTGGCACCCGCCTTTTTTGCGCTCCTGGGCGGCCCCCTTAGGGCTTCTTCCATCATCACGGCGTTCTCGGGAGCGGCATCCTCGTCGCGCTAGCGGGAATGGCGGGCTCGTCGCTTTCGGATGTCGGCCTGGACGACCGAAGTTTATCGATCAGGCTGTCATTATAGAGGCCAGGCCGCGCATTCATGACCGGCCACCTTGGATCCCGCATGGCGAAGCCCCTGGTACCCTTACCAGAAGCGAGATCAAGCGTAATACCCGCTAGCAGGACGCGCGTTCACGACCGCGTCGTCCGTCGCATGCTGCGCCCAGTGAAGGTCGGTTTTTGAGCGCTGGTATGATCGGCCCATCGCCGAAATAGCTCGTCCAAGCATCTCGATCGTGCTCAAGATGCAGTCAGTCAGGTTCGATAAGATCGCCGGCAAGCGCCGCATCGATCATCGTCTGCCACGCGCCATCCTTGAGCAGCCACTCATCCCGCCCGCCAGTCGCGACCGTGGCTGCATCAAGCATATAACGTGTGGGCTCGCGGATGGCCAATATGACGGCCCGGGCCGGGGTCTCAAAGACAGTCCAATCTGCATCCGCGTCATGACCGGCAAGCGACGATAGCGTGCGGGCAACGCGTTCGATCATTGTCTCGTCCGTCATGTCTCCACCATCATTCATTGGATGTGCGCATCCAGTTTCACCGTGCATCACCAGCCCCAGGCTTGGTTCTTCCGTGGGTGCGTTGGCGGCAAGCGTCGGTCG
Organism: Sphingomonas sp. AP4-R1; assembly: GCF_013113735.1. Classification (NCBI taxonomy): domain Bacteria; kingdom Pseudomonadati; phylum Pseudomonadota; class Alphaproteobacteria; order Sphingomonadales; family Sphingomonadaceae; genus Sphingomonas; species Sphingomonas sp. AP4-R1. Next base: position 5,044,794 of record NZ_CP053346.1, on the reverse strand, counting down.
CAGCGATAAGTCATATCCGGGTACATGCCCGCCGATCGACCGGAATAAGTATGCATAGGTCTGTCTGCAAGAAGGGCACCTGCTCAGGGGGGCGCTGCCACCGACACAAGGCGGTGAACGCACTCTCGTTTTCGGTGAAGTGCAGGACGACGCCGAACGATCGGATGTGCGTCTCGCCGATGGTGGTTCAGCTATGCGGGGTGGCGTGCGACAGCCTAGTTCGATCGGTTGCGATAGCGATCGATTGAAAAGCGCTAGCTCCAGTCGTGGACACGGCGAGAATGGCAGACAGATAGAGCAGATCGGTTTCGTGATCGCATTCGTCGCAAATCCTGGCTGGACGCATCTTGAGGGAACGGCCGTATTGAAAGGATGCTATGGGCCGGTGCAGGTCGACGATCACTGTTGCGATGACCGTACGATGTTATAGTGACCGCGCAATGTCCGTTTCACCCCCGCCTTTTAGTCCGACGAGCGGTCAGATAGCCGCTGAGATTAGGACCGCCCTCGACCGCGCGCCACGGGGGCTATTCACGGATGTAGCTGGAACGAATCCCGCCAAGCGGCAGGCGGCTTTGACGATCCTCACAGAAATGGTTGTTCGTTGAATAGATGCGCTGACCAGAAATGAGAACAATCTACCAGATGGTTGACGATTGAACGTTCGATTTAGACGAACGCCTGACCAATCACGCAAACACACCGCTAACATTGTTACACAGACATAGGGTGGCATTGAGACGTGAGACGCTGCCGTCAAAAATGCATGTGTTGCGAGTCGGCAATATTCAAGGCCAACAAGATCCAACGCGCACCTGCCAGTGGGCGTCACGGGGCATCCGCAAAGGGTGCTTGCCGATTGCCTAAAGCCCGCGCGGTCTCGCTTTGCGCTGACGCATAGCGCGCTCATCGTCTAAGTTCTCGAGCCGCCTGCGTCTCGAGCCGGGTAGATCGCCGGCCCTTCATACGGGCCAGCGATCGCTCCGATCTTATTGATAGCCGCCTTCCTTACGTTCCTCGGCGGCATCCTCCTGCGCCTCTTCCATCGCATCGGCATCCTCGGGCTCGGTGCCCTCCTCATCGTCAGGGATGGTCAACTCGTCCCCTTCGGGCGTGCCCTGCACAGCGATAGTCTCGTCCAGTTCCGTCTCGGTTTTTGGATCCGGATTCATGTCGATCTCTCCTGTCCTGAGTGAACAAGATGAACGGCCGAGAGTCGCCCGTGGGCCCTGATTAGATTTATCTTTCAGTCCTTTAGCGTTCTCGCGTCCTATCGATGAGCGCGTCGGTTGACATCGAAGGGGCCGGTAGAAACGAGCGTTTCCAACCCCCTAAAACTCTGCAAGAGAGGTCGATGGGATGCCGGCCGTCTCACGACGAAGTGGTAGCGCGATGATATGACGACGACCACGTAGCTTCTCCCTGACGCTGCCCGGCAGAGGCATATAGCCTCACCGCGAAAGCAAAGGCGCGGATACAATCAGTCCGACAGGCTGAGCGGCGAGCGGTCGATTTCTGCCAAAAGCGCTGCAGCATCGGTGAATATCGCAATGGCTCCTGCGTCTCGCAGCTGGCCACCGTCAAATGGCCCAGAGGTCAGCCCGATCGCTGCAATGCCCGAGCGCGCCGCAGCCTCTACGTCGTAAATGGTGTCGCCCACCACGATCGCCTCGGCTGCGTCGACGCTGGCCTTTTTCAGCGCCATCTCAAAAATGTCGGGTGCCGGCTTCGATGCTTCCACGTCGTCGATGCTGGTGGATGCGTCGACAACATCAGCAATTCCGAGCAGCGCCACATAATGCTCCAGCTCGCTCCGTTTCGCAGACGAGGCGAGCACGACTCTCCTGCCGTCTGCCTTGACCCGGCGGACCAGGTCGGCCGCGTCCGGAAAGGCTTGCACTGATTCCAGATAGATCGTCTTGAAATACTCACCGTGAGCTTCGGAGATCGCCTTGCGAGCGTCTTCAGACAGGTCCGGCGCAAGGGTTGGAACAAGAAGATCGCCGCCCTTGCCGATCTGAAGCCGGATGTCGTCGACTTCCTGGGGATGGCCGGCCTCTCTGAACGCGAAGCTCCACGCGGCGACATGCTGCTCATTGCTGTCCACCAAAGTGCCGTCGATGTCGAAGAGAATAGCCCTGACCGTCATGTCACCTCCCGCGATTGGAGGGGAACGGTCGGTCGTCGCGGTCGGGCCCGCGCTACGCCGCCGGAGCGTTACCCCAACGATCATTATTTCTGTTAGTGTCACATGATCAGATACCCAGTTCCGCGCAGGGCGATGAGCATGGCGCGCTCCGATTGGGTCTCGTGACACGCTTTACTGCACGGTCCGCAAGAGGACGGGAGATCGGTGCTGTCAGCGGCTGTTTCGCGAGCGTCTCTCGTATCGTCCTTGGGCAGCGGGGCCATGTCACCCAGCAGCGCTATTGCGGGCCTTTCTTATCCGGCTCTGCAGCGGGAAAGGCCGGTGCTTTTTGATCTTCATGGAGGTGGCTGTCATCCCCATTATGCTCGGTGCTGCTTTCGTCTTCGCCGCCGCCACTGTCGCCTGCAGGTTTGCCTTCGTCATCACTTTTTATGCTATGGTCCGACTGGTCGTCAGTCATAATAGATCCTCTATCGGCTAGGGTGAGACTTGGGACGTCGATAGTGCGCATCGACGAAGTCATTCGTATTTTCGGTCTTCGGCGGTGCTCTCCTTGACATCATCCAGAGCCTTTTCCTCATCGCCGTCGGTGGGGCCACCCTCCGATCCGATACCCTTGACCGAAGCGTGTTCGTTGGAATTCTCGTCTTTTCCAGATCCGGCTTCGCTATCGGTGATCATGCGATCTCCTGTTTTTGACCTAGACATAACTACCCAGATGCTCGTTGAGAGGCGCTGATCGCAAAAAGGCATCAATGTCGTCGGGAGGTGGTGAGCTATCGATCAGGTACGCACTGGACTGACAAAGGCGGGTTGAACCTCTGGGTTCCCAAACGCTGATTATGGAGCGTCACGGTGGCCCAAAAGCAGCGGTTCTCTCATCCAAGCGCTCACTGGAAAACCTCGGCGGGGCCTCGACGGCAATGTCCTTTCCGGACGGCGGGAGGGGAGCGTCCCGTCGACCCGACGGGTGCGCACGGCGCGTTTGCCGATCACGTTACGCATTACCCGCCCGCGCTTGCCTCTAGGACACCGTTCGCCGCCGCCACCGTCCTCCTAACCATCCGCCGATTTCCTCAGAGCGCCGTAGTGGCTTTGGTGACTGCTTCCGGGCCAGGCCTCGCGAACGCTTTCCGCTCCCCCAAATTCATCTGGCCGGGGAACTGCTGTTGATTGGGCTTGGATCGACCGTGTTCATGGGATGCCCCGCGACCCGGGTCGGGGCCTGAGAATCAAAACCGCCGATCCTCGCCGCCGTGCCCATAAGGGGTATCGCGAAGATGCGCCTCTGCTAGCTTAGCAGGTCGGTAATCCGCTGACTCATCGTGTCCATCGCAAACGGCTTGGTCAAAACGTGCATCCCTGGATCGAGATGACCGTGGCTGAGGACGGCGTTTTCGGCGTAGCCGGTCACGAACAATATCTTGAGGCCGGGTCTGCGCGCCCGGGCCGCATCCGCGACCTGCCGGCCATTCATGCCGCCCGGCAGACCCACATCGGTGATCAGGAGGTCAATGCGGGCATCGGTTTCCAGGATCTTGAGGCCCGCTGCACCATCGGCCGCCTCGAGAGCTGCATAGCCGAGGCCGTCTAGAATGTCCGTCAGGAGCATCCGCACAGTAGGCTCGTCGTCAATCACGAGCACGGTCTCGCCATCGCGTGCGCTGGGTTTCAGTGTCGGCTCAGCATCCGGAACGACAACATCGTCGGCGTTCCCCACGTAACGCGGGATATAAAGACAAACCATCGAGCCTTGGCCGAGCTCTGAGTAGATCCGCGTCTGTCCCCCCGACTGCCGCGTGAAACCGTAGATCATAGAGAGGCCGAGCCCCGTACCCATGCCGATGGGCTTCGTCGTAAAAAAGGGATCGAACGCTTTGGCGATCGTTTCCTTGCTCATGCCGGTCCCCGTGTCCGACACGCAAAGCGAAACATATTGCCCAGGCTCCATGTCGCGCTCACCGGCGGCACGCGTGTCGAGCCACCGGTTTCCCGTCTCTATCGTGATCTTGCCGCCATCGGGCATGGCGTCGCGCGCGTTTATGCAGAGATTGAGGAGCGCGTTTTCCAATTGACTGGGATCGACGAGAACAGGCCAGAGGCCAGCGGCGTTCACGGCCTCCACCTGGATCGACGGGCCGACCGTACGCTCGATGAGGTCGGTCATCCCATTGACGAGATCCTTCACGCTGGTCGGCTGCGGCGCGAGGGTCTGCCGCCTCGAGAACGCTAGAAGGCGGTGTGTGAGCGAAGCGGCGCGGCGCGCGGCGCCCTGCGCCGCCTGAACGTATCGGTCGGTTTCCGAAGATCGTCCTTGTGCCAGGCGCACCTGGATCATTTCGAGGCTACCGCTTATCCCGGTCAGAAGATTGTTGAAGTCGTGCGCGATGCCGCCAGTGAGCTGACCGACCGCCTCCATCTTCTGTGATTGGCGAAGCGCTTCCTCAGCTGCAAGAAGCTCCCTAGTCCTCTCCTCGACCTGCCGCTCGAGCGAAGCGGCCAGATCGCGGAGTTCGATCTCCGCGCGGCGGCGTTCGGTCGCCACGCGCGTGCGTTCGGCGACCTCACGGATGAAGGCGAGCTCATCCTCAGGCCACTGCCGCGCGCGGGCGTGGTTGAGGTAAAGCAGCGCCACCACACCGCCCTGTTCGGTCAGGGGCATGTTGACGACCGCCTTCGCGCTGATCGCTTCCAGCGCTTCGGCGCCATCGGTCGTACGGGGATCACTCCTTGCATCGGCGATGATCACGTCGACACCTTGTTTAAGCTCTTCGATGTAAGACCCGTAGTCGCGAAAGCGCAGGACCCCGGCCAGCGACGAGACGCCAGCGGCGTTCCAGTCGCGCTCGATGGTAATGGTCTCATTTGCGGGGTCGATCAGGCCATATCCTGCACGACTGACTTCCAAAGCCTGACCGAGAATGCGGGCGGCCTCGAAGGAGATGTCGGCGGGATCTTGCACGTCGCGCACGAGGTCGCCGAGCTCAACCAGGGCAGTGCGCATCCGTTCGGCGCGGCGCTGCTCGGTGACGTCCGAGGACACGCCTGCGAGCCTGAGCGGCTTGCCGTCCTCGCTTAGAAACGGCTGTCCGCGCGAAGTCAGCCAACGGGTTTCACCTGCGGGCGTAATGACGCGGTAGGTTTCGTCGAAGTCGGCGCCCGTGATGTGCGTCCGCTCGATGGCGTCGAGGTTGGCTTTCCGGTCGTCGGGATGAATGGCGGCGATCCGATCCTCGAAGGAGAAGGGACTGTCCCGGCCCACACCGAAGAGCGCCCGGCAGGCAGGCGAGGATGACAGTTCGCCGTTCTCGAAGCTGATGCTCCACGTCCCAAAACGTCCGGCGCGCAGCGCGAAGTCGAGCTCGCGCTCCTGTTCATGTTGTTTCTGCAGGCGATCGGTGAGCTCAAACATGAGCTTCCGGTTCGACGTCTCCAGACCAGCGAGGCGTTCGCGCTCCACGGTGACGTCCAGCTGGCTTGCGAAGAAGTAGGCAAGCTTGCCTGCCGCGTCGAAGATCGGCGTCAGCAGGAGCCGGTTCCAGAAACACTCACCCGACTTCCTATGATTTCGGATATCGATCTCGATCGGCCGCGCCTCCTTCACAGCCTCGCGAATGGACATCACCGTCGCCGGGTCGGTTTCCGGCCCTTGTAGAAAGCGGCAGTTCCGGCCCAGCACTTCGCTCCTGTCGTAACCCGTCATCCTGCAGAACGAGTCGTTGGCATAGACGATGGGATTGTCGTTCAGCCCAGGATCGGTGACGACTATCGGCATGCGCATTTCGCGCACGGCAGCGATGAAGGTGTTGGCGCCATCGTCGAGGCCAATAACGGCCGCTGCTATCCGCCGGGCGTTGGCGCCCGCATCTCCCACCGGATCGCTACCTGCCATTCGTTCCGCCCATCTTGGATTGGTGCCGCTGAGCGCGGTTAACAGGGCAATTCCCGCTGTGGTTCCCGCAGCTTCGGCTGCTTGTCGGCCCGCCGGCCGCGCCAGCGGCCGCGAGGCGCTCGCCGCCGATGTGCATGACCTTAAGCCCAGTCACCGAGGTCGCTGCCGAACTCCACCGAATCGGCCATGCCATGGGATGGGCGTTGTCGCCGCCACGACACCTATCGGTCTCATCCCTGATCGATTGAGCTGAACAGCCGGAACGTCGGTGCAGGCTGCCAGTTGAGAGAGACGGATCGCTCTAAGAAAAGCGATGGGAGAGACGGAGTTGGTTATGGATCAGAATCTCGCCGATATCAGCGCACCGTCGAAGACGGTGTCTAACCCGGCTTCCTCGAGGCCTGCGTCATCATCCTTCGTTCCGCAGGGGCTGCTCGACGCCGCCGATGCGAAGATCGCGACTTGGTCGACGGCCGTGATCGATGCCGCCGACACCGTCGAACGGCTCGCGTCAGCCGACTCGCTGCCGTTGCCGGACTCGGTGCGGGACCTGGTCACCTCGACCAGCCAGAAGCTGCGCAATTTCGGGTCCGCGGCAAGCGAGCGCGAGGCCGCCGATCTCGTGACGGATCTTCAGCGCACCGCTGCGGCGCACCCGGCGGCGTCGATCGGCATCGGGGCGGTGGTGGGTGCTGCTCTTGCGACGTTGCTCGTTCGCCTTAGAACGCCAGCGATCGACGCGCGAGCCGCAGCGTCACCCAGCGCGTCCCGCGGGCCTGCCGGCGCCACTGCCAGTCGGCGCTGACCAACCCGAACATTTCAGGCAAGCGGCGCACGGAGGAGATATGGATGCGCATGACAGGGCCCATGATCATAGCTGTTTCGTCCGCCGTGCATAGGAAGAGCGCGCGGCAGCGGAAGCGGCGGACGATATTGGCGCGGCGCATGCGCACCTTCAGCTTGCCAAAAAATATGAGCGTCACGCAAAAAGGTGCGCGGCCGACATCGTAGGTGACATTGCTTCGTCGCACGTCTGACGACGCAGCGGTGAACTCATGGCCATGTCGAGTTTGCCACCCGGTGGGGAGGCCGCCCGCTCCGGCATCGCGATTACCATCGACCCACGCTCCCCATCCCACATGAGAGAACGTGCTCTTTGTGCGCTCTCGAAAGAAAAATCCGGTTCGTGGAAGACGCGGGACGCAGTCAGATCAAATAGGCTGACACGGGCGCGCCTCATCTTAAGGTGGCCCGGTGTTGGATCTCGTCCATCTCGACAACCAGACCTCCGACAATCCGCTGCTGTCAATCCCGGCTTTTGATCCAGCGGCGCGACCGCCTGCTGGCTATGCCCGGCAGACTTTGCGGCTAACCTGATGCAGGGCCTGTTTTCCAGCATCCTGCCCGTTGCCCCGCCTGGACCCAAATACGTCCACCAAGAGAGATGTTCGATCTGCGGAGGTCTACAGGCTTAACGCCGCGATAATTGACCTATGTTCTGAAAGGGTGGACAATCCTTTGACGTTATCTTGGGGGAGCAGCATGCGTCGATGGTCCATGTCCGACGCGCCAAAAGACGGCCGTCACATCATTGGGTGCACGCGTGTAGAGGGGGTCGAGCATGAAATGGTCTGGTCGCCGAAGGATGGAGGCCGATGGCGCGATGTCCTATCTGGAGCTGCCTTACCTTCAGACATTTTTGTCGCGTGGCGTCGAACTGGGGTTTGATCGCGGATCGACTGCCGCCTTAGTTAACTGCTTTCGTGCTCGACCTTGATGGGTTCAGCAAGAATGAGCCGGGCGTCGTTACCCATTCATAGGACATATGACATAAGTCGGCTCGTGCAGTTCGGCGGCGGACCTTCGCGACCATTGAGTGAAGCCTCGAAGAGACTTGGCGGAGACTTTTGAGCCATCTTTCCATACATTGAGTTTGAAAGCACCCAGCAACTTTGAAGCTTGGGTTCAACCAATCGAGACAGCAATGTGCGGCGAGACAAGCTGTTTTGATTTGCCGTTTATCTCTGCGCTATGATCGAATATCGCTGCGACGTAGCGTTGGGACTTAGTTCGGCCAATTATCGCTGGCGGCGCTACGCCGAATATATCTCTGCGAGGCGAGCCCGCCGGCCTAGAACCCGCACAATCAGGTCAAGGAGCTTAATCCCAAAAATTGATGCGAGCACACAGATGATGAGGAAAGTGGGCGTCCATGCCAGCATCGACCCAAACGTCGTCAACACCGCGCGGGGCGTCACGAAGTTTTCCCCCAGAAAATGATATGCATCGTTCGCTTTGACCGCGAGTGCCAAGCAGCAGGCGAGTGCGAAGACCACAAGAATGAGCGCAAGCACCAGCTGAACCATCTCGGCGACAATCAAAAGCAGGCCGCGCCCGAATACCGCTCCACTCGATGGTCGAGCGATCGGCGGCCTGGATGCGGGGGCCACATAGGCCGGCGGCGCTTCGCAGCTTTCAGTCACTGGCGCGGGCAGGGGGCGTCCACTTCGATCGGCATCGGTCATTCGCGCGCACCCTAGTTTGGCTTACGCGATGATAATACGTGGCATGGGATTCGGTTGCGCGAACCAGGCCGGCCAGATCTGCTTGACCGCATTTGCCGCAACTCTGCCCGCTCCGGCCGCCCCGCGCTTCCGGCAAGTCGAAACGGTCTCTCTGCCCACGTTTCAGTCTGAGTGGTCAGAGACGCAGCTGTGGGAGTGGAAGCGCGATCGCTGCCAAGTCCTTGTCATGACGGATTCGCAATAGAGGAGCGACGGGCATGCCGCATCACAGGCTGATACTGAAGTGTTGCCATCACAACAACGGCGCCACTTCGTCGCCCTTGTGACGTGCCTCCACCCGTCCTAGCCATCTCGTTTGGTGGCATCGACCGCGCCGCTCTCTCGACAGCAAGCTTTCGAACACCGGGCCAATTTAGCCACGATCGCTCGATCTGCGGTCAGCGGAGGAGTCGCGCCGATAAACGCAGCGGCGCATCCTTTGGCAGATGACACCTGGGCCTGGCCTGACAGCAGGCGAACGCATTACCACGCAATAGCGCCGTTCTCCGCCCCGCACAGGAAGCGCGTTCGTGCGATCATCGTGCTCTCAGCCCCAGAAGTGCGTGCGGTATCTAGCGAAACATCTAGCGCCGCAGAGCAATCGCATCAACGCGCCCTCGGCAATAGCCGTGGCGCGCGCCGGGTCCTCTGCCACCGCAGGCAGAAGAGCCTCCTTGTTCCAAGACTCGCTATGCTTGACGTCGAGTACGGCGTGAAGATCGAAATAGCGCCGTTCGCGGTTGCTGAGCCCGATCCGGCGCAAGCCTTTGGCAACCAGCGCCGAGCGCCCCGGAGCAGTAAGCTCGATGACGCCCAGCGCACCGACTGAATGCCACGCATAATCTCGCCGCGTCGCCATCGCGGTCATGACATTGGCCAGCGCGAGACTTTCCCACACTGTGGTCTCGATGGTGGGCTGAACCTCAAGCGTGTCAACCAATTCATCCAGCATCGGGCCATGCATGCCGGCGCGCGCGCCACGCCCCATCTCGTCCCAATAGTTTCGTGCCAGCTCGAGTTTAGGCCCGACGGGCAGCTTGACCTGGGTCATGGCCACAAGATCATCGAAGCCGGCCTCGCCGGCTGCTTCCTGTTCGAAAAACCAGCGCAACTGATCCCGGTTGGCATTCTCGGCAAGCCATGGAAAGAGCGGATCGCCCTGACCTGGACCTGCGATCTTCAGCGCCTCGAACCAGCCGACAAATTGCTCGGCATCCGTTGGGACTGCGGCAGTCATTTCCGCGACTTCGGCGCGTAACTCTTCTAGGAAGGCGCGTTGGAGGCGCTCCATCCGCATGTCCCGTTCAAGTTCGCGCTGCCAGTCATCATTGGGCAGCCGGGGAATCAGCCGTTCGCGATTCCACTGGGCGAGGCTGCGCTGGAAGCTGTCTGTCTGAAATTGAGAAGGACGCGGCACGACAGGTTCGTTCACCGAACGAAGCATTTCACTCTCCACAAAATTTGCGTTGGAACGGGCCCGATCGCGTCGGCATTGCTCGAGCGTCACGATCGTGCCTGGTTCCGCCATTTCGTTCCCGAGAAAGCCGCCGGCATCTTATAAGTTCCGCATCGACCCCGCTGGGCTGACGCACACAAATCTAAGTTAGGACGATTTATCCGGATCAGCCGGGTGGTGCGCAGCGTGCCAAAAAAAGAGGATGGTGTCCGATCAACGATCCATCGTCACGACCATTTCTGGCCTATCGCGCAGATCAAGTGAGCCGTGCAAAATCTCGGCACTGAGGACCAGCGGATGCCAGCGATGCCCTGATATCGGGCGCCGTCCAGACTTATGAAGTCAGCACCTTCCGCGTCGGGCGCGTCGCCTGATGCGGCGTCTATGTTCAATCGCGGTGAGACATTTCCACAAAATGCATGATCACACTACGATTTCGCCCCGTAAACCTCGTTACCCGCGTATCACAGGGAAGCATCCGGCTTTGGTAAACCCTGCAGATAGGCATCATCGAATTCTCCGAGGATTGCTAACTGTTCTGGATCACCCACATCGATCCGGTCTAGGCTTTTGACGAGGATAGCTTGTTCCCTGAGCCGCTTGAGGATGCGGTTGAGGTGGACGGGAGTTAAACCCAACGCATCGGCGAGCGTCGTCTGTGTAATTGGGAAAGGAAAGCTCCCCTTGCGGAGTGCGCCAACCGCCGCGTAGCGGTAGCGCATCTCGCTGAACAAATGGGCAAGCCGCGCTGCCGCATCTTTACGCGAAAGATTGAGCGTCCATTGCGCCAAGATAGACGCATCGACCACACAGTCGCGCCAGAAGGCGAGCGCAAGCGACGGAAAGCGCTCGCTCAGATCTCGCAGCGCTTTGTGCGGTATCCGCGCAATTTTTGTCGGTGTCGTCGCATGCAGCGCCCAACTGGTCTCGGGGGCCACGACGGAATGAAGATCCGCCATATCGCCCGGCAGGTGCAACGCGACAATCCCTCGCTGTCCATTCCTGAGCTGAGCGAACCGGGCCGCCATGCCGTCAACGATCAGGCAGGCGTGTTCGACCTTCTCCCCCAGCCGAACAAAATCATGTTCGACATCGACGATGGTCATCTCACCGGGAAGCGCCATAATGGCGTCGCGCTCTTGACGACCAAGCTGCGTGCGCAGACACAGTCGCCGCAGGTAAAGCTCCAAGGCGTCGTGCAGGGGTTCTGGCATGATCTGTGGTCGAACCGGTGCTTTCAAAAATCGTTCCCAACCTTGAACCGGGGCCGTGCGACATCGTCTGTTGAGGACAATCTCGTAGTCGCACTCGACTGAGACAGGTTGTCGAGGCCGCCGGGCACAGAGCCTAAGGCCCTTGTGAACGCGTCGCAGATGCGGTGACCGCCGTTGATCAGCGACTGCCGGCCTGCGCGATTCCGGATGTTCGGCTGTCGGACCACGACGTCTTTCCACTCTCAGCCGTTCTAGAGGGAGCCGAGGTGCGTTTTAATCCTTCACTCGGCACGCACCGACGAACGGGAGTTACGCGAGCTGTATCCGTTGCCACAGATCTGCCTAAAGCTAGCTCCTCGGCGAGATTACGACGGGCCCTCGAGCGGCGCCAGCGACTTGGCAGATCAGATGATTGATCGGCGCGGCGATGGCGGTGCGCGGTGTCTCATCTCCGAGTTCAAGCGCCTGTCAGACGCTGTTCTGAATGACGCAAGGATGCTTGCAGCGCCAGTTTGATCAGCTTGAAATTCGACGTTCAATCGACGACAAGGCGAGCAGCGTCGCGACGTCTTGGATCGCTGCGATCAGCCCATATGCCGTCGCCTGCCCGTAGCGTTCGGTGATATGCGCCCGTTCAGCTGCGCCTGCTTTCTCGGTACGCTTTGGCGAGCAACGTACCGTTGTCTGAACAGACGTGATGAAGGATCGCGCCGCAGAAATTCTCCAACCTGTCGGGATCATCCTCGCCAAAAGGCCAGCCACTTGAGCAACGGGAGCATCCTTGCAAGGCCCCTTACGTTTGGCGCAGCCCATGCTTGATCACCGCAGCAGGGCTCTGCGAGCGAACCCTACAATAGAATTTCAAACGGTCACGCTTCGCCCGTTTCCGTGGCGCCAGCCTTCCGGAAGGCGGTTCGAACATCCACGATCTCATCGCTGTTGACGTCGACCGAAACCTTCAGCGCGTTTCCATAGGAAGCGCCCTTTGCATCGGCCGAAATTCCGACGTGGCCGCTCTCGACGTCAGCTCCAGACGGGGACTGGCCCGAACTGTTATCAGAACCGATGGGTTCGACAAAGATGTCGCTCCGGTTGATGCCGTATTCCTGCACGAGGTGTTCGATCGCGAGTTCTGCCTCGCGGCGGGACGGGAAAGTTCCGGACACTGTCGAGCCCATTCGCATGCTCCTTGTGGGATGAATCTCTAGCGCGAGACGCCGGCAAAATGTTCCCGTCCTAGCAGGATCAGCAGAGCCGGCGCATGCTGCACGACGGACCCAGGCTAGCTTCTGCCGGACAGCGATGTTTGAGCAGCCTTCAGCTCGCCAAGGCAGTAATACCGGAACTTGGCCGAGCCGTTTGCATCGTCAGTGACATCCATGCGAAGCTCTCGCAGAAAAGCTATAGCTGCTCTTCCTGCCGTGAGCATCAGCTCGGACACGCGGCAGTTTCTCAGTTCTGTCGACCAGGGCAGCTTGATCATTGCGGATCGCTTGGCGGCTCACGTCTCGCACGCACAATAAGGGGGGGCGTGCGAAACCAAGGGCTCTCAGATCGGCTCAGCACGGGCCGACACCAGCACCGGGTCGGTGGCAGCGTGCACGGCGACCGGATCAGTATCGGCGCTGAAGATCAAATTTCGCTGCGGCAGCGGCGCTGGCACCATTTCTAGGAATGGCCTTGGCGCCGATCCTTCAGGGTGATTGCGAGTGACAGGCGACGACGCGGCTCGAAAGCTGCGCGCGCGCGTTCCAGCCCTTCGAAAGAACGAACAGGACGACGATGATTGCCGCGACTCTGACCGCCGCCGATTTTCGAAACCCAGCGATCATGCTGTGCGACACCGTCGACTACGCGATGTACGAGAGCTTTCGCTCACAGCTGGCGGATGCGCCGGCCGAGGGACTCGTAGTTGTGGAGCTATCGACTCTCGGGGGCGATCCCGAGGTCGCGCGGATGATGGGCGAGGACGTGCGGTTTCACAGCGAGCTTGAGCCCGCGCGTCGCTTCGTCTTCCTGGGCAAGGCCGCGATCTATTCGGCTGGCACGACATTCATGAGCTTCTTCGCGCCAGAGAACCGCTATCTCACCCGCGGCACACGCTTGATGGTTCATGAGCGGAAGCTCTCGAAACGGCTGTCCATCGATGGTCCGCTTACCACCTGCATCGCCACGGTGAAGGCGACGCTTCACGAGATTGAGGCATCGATCGCGATTCAGAATGAGGGGTTCGAGAACCTCATCCGCGGATCAAGCGTGACCATGGACGAGGTGCTCCAGAAGGCGCCCTCCAACTGGTACATCGAGGCAACTGAAGCGCAGACACTCGGTCTTGTCGCGGCGGTCCTCTAATTGTGCCGAGCGCAACAAGGGCGATTTGGTGAAGGTCGACGTGAACACGGCGGATCAGGAGGCACTGGACGACGTGCCGGGCCTGAAGGGACACGGCTTCGAGATCGTGCGCTACCGCCAGGAGCGCGGACGCTTCTCGGATCTGCGACAGCTCGATGAGGTGCCGGGCCTTTCGGGCAAAGTCGACGACGCCATCCGAGCGGAGCTGACTGTCGAATGAGGGGTTCGGCGTCATCGGCACTGGTGACGAGACGCGCGCCATCACGCTGCTGAGGGCTGCCCGCGCAACCAGCCTGCCGGATCCATGGGCTGCGCTCGTCTGTTGACCGCTGCAGCAAAGACGTGAGGACATCCATCAGCCGTGAGCAGCATCGAGTGCGACGTAGCCGTTATCGGCGCAGGGACCGCTGGCCTTTCCGCCGAGCGGCGGGCGCGCCAGACGGGAGCCAAGACAATCCTCATCGATCCCGCCTTCGCCGGGACGACCTGCGCTAATGTTGGCTGCATGCCGTCAAAGCTGTTGATAGCGGCCGCCCGGGCGGCGCACACTGCGAGCGCATCGGATGTCTTTGGAATCCGCACGGAAGTTGTTGTGGACGGGGCAACCGTCATGCGCCGCGTGCGCACGGAGCGCGACCGGTTCGCGCGGGTCACCCGGGATGAAATCGCCAAGCTTCCCGACGGCGTCGTCGTGAAGGGCAGGGCCCGTTTTGTGGATGGCGAGACGCTCGCTCTCGAGGACGGCAGGACGGTCCGAGCCAAGGCCATCGTCCTCGCGACGGGCGCACGTCCATCTGTTCCACCGTCTTTGTGCAGCATCTCTGATCTCGTTCTCACGAACGAGACGGTCTTTGAGCTGGACGCGCTGCCGGCAACGCTTGCGGTTATTGGCGCGGGGCCACTCGGTCTCGAACTTGCTCAGGCGATGGCGCGCCTTGGTGTGGCGACGACGGTGCTTGATGAAGGCGATGCGATCGGGGGTCTCAGCGGGGACGTTGCCGAGAAGCTGGAAGCCGCGCTTTCACTCGAGTTCGAGATTCATCTCGGCGTGAGGATCGAGGCGACCATCGTGGATCACGACGCGAAGCTGGTTTGGTCCGGAGCATCGGAGGGCGAACAGAGGTTCGAGCGGGTGCTTGTCGCCGCCGGTAGGCCGCCAACCGTGAGGGATCTCGATCTGGAGACGACCGGCATAGAGTTGGACGAGCACGGCACGCCAGTCTTTGACCGGGAAACAATGCGCTGCGGGGACAGTTCGATTTTCGTAGCCGGCGATGCCGATGCAGACCGGCCCGTGCTGCACGAAGCCTCGAGCGAGGGCGCGATCGCCGGAGCGAACGCCGCCAAACTGCCGGAGATCGTGATGGCGAGGCGGAACGTGCCTTTCTCGATCATGTTTACCGACCCCCCGGTGGCGATCGTCGGCAGCAAGCCCGGCGGGGGCCTGGTCACGGGACAGGCCAGTTACGAGAATCAGGGGCGTGCTCGCGTCGAGAACCGGCCTACCGGCCTCGTCGAAATCTATGCCGATCCTGGTGACGGTCGTTTGCGGGGCGCGACTTTATTCTGCCCCGCAGCCGACCATCTCGGCCATCTGCTTGCCTGGTCGATCGAGGCCGGTTGCACAGCCGACGACCTGCTCAACCGGCCCTTTTATCATCCGACTTTCGAGGAAGGCCTCAAGCCCGCGCTCCGATCGATATGCGAGCAGGTTGGCCTCCAGCTGCCGGATGTGAGCGACGAGGGCGGTCCCCCCGGGGCCTGACACCTCTCGAACATCCGGTCGAGCATTATCATTCCGAAAGGCTCATTATGATCACGCTTCACCACCTGAATTTCTCGCGCTCCACGCGCATTCTCTGGCTGCTCGAGGAGCTTGGCCTTGACTATGAGGTGAAGGCCTATGTGCGTGACCGCACCTTTCGCGCCCCGCCCGAGCTCGCGGTCGTCCATCCGCTCGGAAAGGCGCCGATCCTGGTAGATGACGGGCTGGTGCTTGCGGAATCGGCTACGATCCTGCGCTATCTGGAGAGCAAATATGGCGATGGGCGTTTCGTCCCGGCAGCCGGCACCTCCGACCGGGCTATCCATGAGGAATGGCTCGATTATGTCGAAAGCTCCGCTGCGCTTCCAGCCATGTTCACGCTTCTCGGTGCGAAGACGGGCGGTCTGTCTGCCGGCCTTGCCGGCTTCGCGGGTCCCGAGCTGGCCAAGGCACTGACCCTCATCTCGGATCGAGTGAAAGGTCGCGACTATCTCATGGGCGATCGGCTGACACTCGCCGACATCCAGATGAGCTATCTGGTAGCAGCGCTCCGCAACATAGGTCAGCTTGAGGGCTATCCGGCCGTATCGGCCTATCTCGAGCGACTGGAGGCGACGGCTGGTCTGCGCAAGGCGATCGAAATCGGAGGCACCATGACTCCGCCGGTCGGCTGAGATGTGTTGGCCTCATGCAGGCCAGACAACGCAATGCGCGATCCCGCGTCCGATCCTTCATGGTCCGACAATTGTGCGAAAGCTTTGTCAGGGTCGATGAAGGGACAGAGACCACGAGCAAGTTCTCCGCCCATATGGTGGAGATGCCATTGGCATGCGTTGCTACTCGTTGAGCCAAGCGAAGCGGCGCCTATCTCCGGAGGTGCGCTCGTCCTTGGCGCAAGTAGCCGAAGCACCTCTACAGCGGCGAGAATTGTGGTCATGCCGATCGCCTTGAGCCTGCTTCCTCGCCTGTCCCGATAAGATAGACGGTAGGGCATTGAGTTCGCGCGGTCCGCAACTTCATGCAACCGGCCACGCACTTAATCATACCGGGATAAGTCGGCTTCCTTGGCGCTGCCCCCAATCAGCTTGGCGGCAGCATGGCGCACGGGCTGAAGGCTGGCGACGCCAAGCATGCCATGGAGCAGCCGTATGCCGAGCCGCGTCTCTGGATGCATCAGCCTCGGAGCGATCTTAGGGATGCTTTGGCCGTCCTCGACCATAGGCCGCATTTGCTCCTCATATGCTGCGAAGGCATCCGCAACCGTATCATGCCGCGCTAGCTCCTCGGCGAGAACGTAAGCACCCGTAACAGCGAGGGTGGTGCCGACGCCTGCCAGCGGGGTCGCGCACCAAGCGGCATCCCCCGTCAGGACGACGCGGCCCTTCGACCAGCGCGGCATCCGTACCTGCCGTAATACGTCGAAATAGAAGTCGTCGCTGTCTTTCATGGCCGTCAGGATGCGGGGCGTGTCCCAACCGGCATCGGCGAAGCGATCGCGCAGGAACGCCTTCTGCCGCTCCTGGCCCCAGTCCTGCTCGCCCCCAGGCTTTTTCGACAGGCAGAGCATCGCACGCGTAGTACCGTGCCTGTCGGGGCGGAGCGAAACGCTACGCCCGCCCGGCGCGTTGTACCAGCGCCACATCCGGTCGTCGTCGGCTGTCCGTGGGACCGTAAAAAAAGTGATCGTCATGTCCATCCAGCGGGTGTCGTTCTCGCCCGCAAAGACGATTTCTCGCGTTTTCGAGCCGACCCCTTCGGCGACGATCACTGCATCGTATCGCTCAATGGCGCCGCTGGCGAAGGTGACGACAGCCTCCCCCTCTTCGTTGCTAATTGCCGTAATGTGATCGCCGTAGCGGAAGTCGACGTCTCCGCCTGCTGCGTCATGAAGCAGATGGGCGAGGTCGCCGCGCAATATCTCCATCTCGGCGGTCGGGCCGTCGCCGTCGATCGCGTCGGCCTCGAATCGGGCGGCGGCGCTGTCGTCTTCATTGACCCACACCGTGCCCTCTTCACCGGTGCCTTGGTCCAGCGCCGCCTGCTCGAGCTTCATGCGGCGCAGAACCTCGCGACCGACACCGCGTACGTCGACGTTCTGGCCGCCGTCGCGGAACTCTGGGGCACGCTCAACCACGGTGACGTCGAAACCGTGCCGGCTGAGCAGCGTGGCGGCGGTGTTTCCGGCGATGCTGCAACCGGTGATCAAGAAGCTACGCGCCATGGATCTCTCCTCGGCAGAATGAAAGCCTCCCGTTGCGCCCGTGTTCCAGCACCCCAGCCAGAACCTCACCGAGGCGAAGGCTTGCCTCGAAAACGACCGGAGGACCTTGATGCTCGTCATCATGAGCGACACCGACGTGTGGGGGCTGCGATGGGACGACGCGCTGCTGAAAGCGGGTGAGGGTCAATCGCGAACGGAGGCTGCCCTGACCTCCGGGGATCGCCACTGGTGCGATGCTGCGCCAGAGCAGATCATGTTACGCCTCGGCACGGGGCATAGATCGGAGCGGGATGGACCTATCCGCGGGCGACGAGCACCCGAGATGGCTGCCGGTGCGTTTGAACTTCATCATAGGAGATGAATATGCCAGACGATCTTACAGACACAGGCGGCCAGGATCGGACACGCATTAGTCTTGGAGAGGAGCACGAGATCCGATATTGGAGCGAGAAATTCGGTATTACCCGCGAGGAGCTCGCCGACGCTGTGGAGCAGGTCGGTACGAGCGCGAACGCGGTGGCCATTTATTTGGATAAGCCGATCTGAGCGTTAGATCCCGCTTAATTGCCGCGTGAAGGTAACCGATCATCGGGATTGCGCTCTCCCGGAGATCTTGTCGCCGCTACCCCGTACGGGCTCAGGATTTGTAGCGGGCTTTCGTACCTCACCAAGGGCTGGGTCCGGCGAGGATAGCAGCATCACGACGATGGCGAGCCGAGCCGTCAGGATCATAACCCATCCGTCGTGCATTGCAGCTGCCAGGCACGTGGACGAGAAAAGAACCCCCGATCTCGAAAGGGACCGGGGGTATCTCAGTTACGCAACGTTACTTAATGTCACGACACCGTCCATAGAGGGCGCCGGTTGGATCAGATCGGACCGAGGATACCTCCCCGAATCTGCCGCTGTCCTCAACATTCCCAGCGGCAGTTTGTTCCACAATGATCCGTCTTAAATCTTTGCGGTGCGATGCCGCGCATCGAATGTTTACAACGTCGGCAGCGCCCTTCAGCAGCGCAGGCGACGGGGGAATCGATCGGGTCAAAGGAACGTAACCAGCCGAATAGCCTGCTCAAGGGGCCGGAGCGTGGTCACTGGCTGACCGGCTTCGACGAAGCTTCCCATTAGGCTCTCTTGCATATCACCGAGAGCAGCCGGAGCAGGGCTGCGGGCGCTGATGTGTCACGAAAGGGGCTGTTCCAAAAAAGGAAAGGGCCGGTTGTTTCGCCGATACCCTCCAAGATGACCATTGGATCACCCCGGAAGCTTGGATGCTCGCCAGAGCTCAGTGCCTGGACCAGGAACGGGCCCCCTCCGCAATGCGGACCTGAATGCAACGGAGAACGATGTTGCACCCTTGGCGGCCGGCCGCCGAAGACGCCGGAAGCCCGCCAAAGCATAGGATCGGTCACATGAACGGACGATCCGGGTCAGGCGGAGCCCGGCGACGCGGGCGAGGGCTACGGTACGGTGAATCCTGAAGGCTGATGAGCCTCCAAGCGCGATGGAAATGGGATATGGCGATCACATCAGAAACCCGTGGGAAAGGCGGATGACGTGCCACCTGTCAGCGCACAAACAGGCACCTCCAAAATGCTGCCGAACATGCACAGCTTTTATTCATATTAGCCTTGTCGATCGCGCTCTATCCACGCCATCAGCGTTCGGGCCTCTGGCGGCCAAGCGTCGGCAACAACCCGGTCGCGGCGGACGACAGCGCGATTGATATAGACATAGTTCAGATTGGGCCCGGTCGATCGCAATGGGTGCGAATGCCGTATGACAGGATTGCCAAGCTTCGAGCGAGAGACCCAAGTATCTCGTCGGACGGCGCCGCAAAGGGCGGCGGAATAACCCGGAAACGACGGGCATGCTCTGAAAGTCATTGGCCGGGAATATGCACGAGATTGTGAGGATGCAAGATCCGGCACGGAAATCGTCGCTGAAGGTCTTAACGTGGTGGGATATGGGGTCGGGAGTTGTTCAATGGCTACCCGCTTCTTTGCGCCATTCCGGCCACACAACTGGTATCGCCTTATCTCGATCTGGCCCCGGGTGCTCTCGATCGGCAGCTGTCGACTTAGGATCTCATATCAACATGGGGGTGTTCGATGCCCATGGCGTTTTCGAGCGTTATCCAAGCGTGCAGTCTCGAACAACGCTTTGATCTCTCAATGTCATGCCGCGAGGATCGGCTCGCCGGCTATTTCGATGGGGTATGGTGGAGGGGCGGCGCGCAGACCGAAAGCGAAAATGCGCTGCCAAAAGCTTAACGCTGTCTCAGATATACGGAATGCGGTGGGTGCTATCCTGCATGGGATAGACTGTGCGCGACGGTTGCATGGTGAGGGCAGACCCTTCCTTATAACATTCGGGAAGCAGAGCGCTGATCCGAATAAGCTGTCTCTACGCTATCCTGGCTTTGTGCTGCGGGGGCGCAGATCGCCAACGCAGCGCCGATCATCGCTGTGTACACGGCTATCGCGGATCGACCGTTGAGCGATGCGTCATCGTTATCGAAGAAGGCTCCGCCAATCTGACGCATAGTGGGGGAGGGCGATTGCATCGCCTCGATCGCCCTGCGCGCTGATGCGAGATCCCGATGTGTCACTAGATCGCCGCCGCTGATCGCGCGGGCTACGATCTCGATCATATTCGGTTTGCTCACGGCTCGCTCCGCTATGACAGATGAGACGCATTAGCAGGCTTAAAGCTTATCGTAGAACGATTTCGACCACTATGGTCGGGAGGCATGCCGATGATGCCAGCGACGAGATTTCGAAAACTGCCGCGTGGGCCTCAGTGGGCGGTTCTCGGTCGACGCTGCCGCTCGGTTGGGCGTGAGACGGAACCGCGCCAGCGCGCGAGCAGATCTCGGGCCCCGTCAATTCGCCGTTCCGGTCACCGCTGTCTTGAAGCCGGCAAAAGTCCGAGTGTCACCAAAAGGCACTCATTGGCCCTCGCAAGGCTCTGACTGAATGCGCACCAAAATCCCATAGTTGCGCCCAACCCGCTGGACAAGAATGTCGCGCGGGCGGAGCCCTGCATGACCCCGACAAAACTCTTAGTTGGACAGATATTCGTCGTTGTCGCGCTCGTGCTCGCGAGCATTTGGTCTGCGACGCAGTGGACGGCGGCCGCACTTGCTTACCAAGTTGAACTCGGTGAGCCATGGGTCATCATTGGCGGTCTACCGGTCTACCGCCCGTGGGCGATATTCCTCTGGTGGTATCACTTCGACGGCTATGCGCCGCATGTCTTTAACCGTGGCGGGTTAATCGCCGCGACCGGTGGGTTTTTGGGTTGCGGCGCGGCGATCGTGGGATCACTCTGGCGCGCCCGCCAGAGTAGCGACGTTTCCACTTACGGCTCGGCACAATGGGCATCGCCACGCGCTGTCCGCGCTGCAGGGCTTTGTAGCAATGACGGCGTGTTTCTCGGATGGCTGCACGATAACTATCTTCGACATGACGGTCCCGAACACGTCATGGCCTTCGCGCCCACCCGCTCTGGCAAAGGCGTCGGCCTTGTCGTTCCGACCTTGCTTGGCTGGTCGGGCTCAGCGGTCATCCACGACATCAAGGGCGAAAACTGGCAGCTCACCGCCGGCTGGCGGGCCTGTTTCTCGCACTGCCTGCTATTCAATCCGACCGACGCCCGCTCGGCGCGCTACAATCCGCTGCTGGAAGTTCGCCGCGGCACCGATGAAGTGCGCGACGTACAGAACATCGCCGACATCCTCGTCGATCCCGAAGGGGCGCTCGACCGGCGCAACCATTGGGAAAAGACCAGTCACTCGCTGCTGGTCGGCGCAATCCTGCATATTCTCTACGCTGACGAAGACAAGACGCTCGCTCGCGTAGCGACCTTTCTCTCGGATCCGCAGCGGCCGTTCGTCGCAACGCTCGGCACGATGATGACGACCAATCATCTCGGCACTGCCGACAATCCCGTCGTCCATCCGGTGGTGGCGTCTGCCGCACGCGAACTGCTGAATAAGAGCGAAAACGAGCGGTCCGGCGTGCTGTCGACGGCTATGTCGTTCCTAGGTCTCTACCGCGATCCGACCGTCGCCGCCGTCACCGCCGCATCAGATTGGCGTATCGCCGATCTGGTCGAAGGCGATCATCCCGTCTCGCTTTATCTGGTCGTGCCACCATCGGACATCAGCCGCACCAAACCGCTGATCCGGCTTGTGCTCAACCAGATCGGTCGGCGCCTCACCGAACAGCTTCATGCCGAGAATACGCCCGGCCGCCACCGCCTCCTGATGATGCTAGACGAGTTTCCGGCACTCGGACGGCTCGACTTCTTCGAGACGAGTCTCGCGTTCCTTGCCGGCTATGGCGTCCGCGCCTTCCTGATCGCGCAAAGCCTGAATCAAGTGGAGAAGGCGTATGGCGAGTATAATGCGATCCTCGACAACTGCCACGTCCGCGTCGCATTTGCGACCAACGACGAACGCACCGCCAAGCGCATTTCGGATGCGCTCGGCACCGCGACCGAGCAGCGTGCCATGCGCAACTATGCGGGCCATCGGCTGGCTCCCTGGCTCGCGCACGTCATGGTCAGCCGGCAGGAGACTGCCCGCGCGCTGCTGACGCCCGGCGAAGTCATGCAGCTTCCGCCGACCGACGAGTTGGTGCTGGTAGCCGGCCACGCGCCCGTCCGCGCACAGAAGCTGCGCTACTATGAAGACCGCACCTTCAAGGAGCGTATCCTCCCCGCGCCGCCGCTCGCCACCGATGGCTATGCGGATTTGCCGAAGCTTCGTCCCCATGACTGGAACGACCATGTCCGCGGCATCGATACGAGGCTGGGCGACGGCGCGAGCGAGGTACCCGAGCACGGAGAGGGCGGTCTCGAACAGGTCAGACATCCGGCACACGAGATCGAGCGGATTGCCCAGCCCGATCCGGTCTCCACCGATGCCCTAGGTCTCGGTGACGATGATGACGATGCCGCGGCCGACAAGCGCACGATGGATCAGGCGCAGTCGCTCACTGCCTCGCGCGTCTACGCGGTCGATGCCTCGTCGGCCCGGCCCGACGACCTGCAGCTGGACTTCTGATGATGGTCGAGAAGGTCCGCCACCAGCTTTTCCTGCCCAGACCGATCAGCGACCGGCTCGAGGCACTCGCGGCGAAGCCGGGAGCATCGAAGTCTTCGATCCTTGTCGACGCGGTGACCGCCTGGCTCAATCGCCGCGGCGGATCCGAACTCGACGATCGGTTCGGGCTCCGCCTTGATCGCCTATCGACGGCTCTGTCGCGAATAGAGCGCGACGGTCATGTCACGCTTGAGACACTCGCGCTGTTCATCCGCTTCGAGCTCTCAATCCAAGCGCCGCTCGCCGAAAATGATGCGGCCGGACGCGCGCTCGCGCGGGACCGCTTCCAAGCTTTCGTCATGCAGGTCGGCAGGCAAGTTGCGGCCGGCAAACGCACATTGGGACAGACGGAGCAGCATCGATGACGGGCTCGCTCACAAGCGACCGACGCCGCGCGATGCTTCAGACCGCCATGGGGTCCGCGATCGCGGCCGGGCTTGGTGATCCACGTGTGATCGAGATCATGGTCAATCCCGATGGCGCACTGCGCATCGATATTCTGGGCGAAGGTCGCGTCGACACCGAGATCCGGCTGGAAGCGGAGCAGGTTGAGCGCATCATCCGCCTCGTGGCCGCGCACGCCCGTGCTGAGATCCACTCCGACAGTCCGATCATCTCAGCCGAACTTCCTCCTCACGCTGAAGGGCGCGCAGGAGAACGATTCGAAGGTGTACTCCCGCCAATCGCGCTAGGCCCCTGCTTCTCGATCCGCAAACCCGCCGAGCGGCTCCATACCCTCGACGAATATGTCAGCGACGCCCTGATGTCGGCGGCTGCCGCCGACATCCTGCGCAGGGCCGTTACCCAACGGTCCAACATCTTGATCGCGGGCGGCACCAGCTCGGGCAAGACCACGCTCGCCAACGCCCTGCTCGCCGAGATGGCCTGGATCGATGCGCGCGTCATTCTCATCGAGGACACGCGAGAATTGCAGTGCCCGCTTCCCGACACGGTCGCGCTGCGCACACGACCCGGCGTCACAACGATGACCGATCTCGTGCGCTCGACGATGCGCCTGCGCCCCGACCGGATCATCGTCGGCGAGGTCCGCGGTCCAGAGGCCCTCGACATGCTGAAGGCATGGAACACGGGCCACCCGGGGGGGATCGCGACCGTTCATGCCAATAGCGCGATCGCAGCGCTCTACCGCATCGAGCAACTGGTGCAGGAAGCGGTCGTCACCGTGCCGCGCCAGCTGATCGCCGAGGCCATCGACATCATCGTCTTTATCGCCGGCCGGGGTTCCCAGCGCCGGATCGCCAGCATCGCGCGTGTTTCCGCGCTCGATCCGGACAGCGGTTCCTACACGCTCTCCGAACTCCTGCCCTCGCACCCTGAAGGAGATTAACCATGACGACCGCTATCATCAACGATCGCCGCACCACGTTCCTGGTCGGAGCCTTCATCGGCTTCGGGATCATGCTCGCCAGCAACGCGCATGCGGCCGGCACAGGCATGCCGTGGGAAGAACCTCTCCAACAGGTGCTCGATTCCGTCCAGGGCCCCGTTGCCAAGATCATGGCAGTGGCCGTGATCGTCCTGACTGGCCTCACCCTGGCATTCGGTGAGACGGCAGGCGGCTTCCGTCGCCTGATCCAGATCGTCTTCGGGCTCTCGATCGCCTTCGCCGCATCAAGCTTCTTCCTCAGCTTTTTCAGCTTCGGCGGCGGGGCGCTGATAGCGTGAGCGGAGGCCAGCACAACGGCCGGATCGCGGGCTTCGAGGTTCCCATTCATGGGAGCCTCGGGGCACCAATCCTGCTCGGCGGAGCACCGCGCGGGCTCGCCATCGTCAACGGCACCCTTGCCGCCGCAATTGGTCTCGGTCTCCAGCAGTGGATCGCCGGCATCGTCGTCTGGGCGGTGGGGCACAGCATCGCGGTCTTCGCGACCCGGCGCGATCCCGCTTTCGCACAGGTCCTCGTCCGACATCTCCGTCAGAAAGGCTATCTCGGATGCTGAGGCTTCCCTCATGATGTCCCTGGCCGAATATCGTCATTCGGGCGATCACCTTGCCGACCATCTGCCATGGGCAGCGCTGGTCGCAGACGGCATCATCCTGAATAAGGACGGTAGCTTCCAGCGGACGCTCGCGTTCCGTGGACCCGATCTTGAATCCGCGACGGAAGCGGAACTGGTGTCGGCGTCAGCTCGCGCCAATAACGTGCTCAAGCGGTTCGGAACCGGCTGGGCATTGTTCTTCGACGCCGAGCGGCGCGAGGCGCTGAACTATCCCGGCAGCGACTTCCCTGACGCAGCATCCTGGCTCGTCGATCAGGAACGGCGCGCCCTCTTCATCGAAGACGGCGCGCATTATGAGAGCCGCTACCATGTGACCCTGACCTGGCTGCCGGCACCGGATGGAGGCGATGCCGCCGGACGTTCCCTCGTCGATCGGCCGGAGGCAGCCGAGGGCAGGGACTGGCGGGGTGCCCTGGCGACCTTCGCTGCCGAGACCGATCGTGCGCTCGATCTGTTCGCCGCCTTCATGCCTGAGGTTCGCGCGCTCTCCTCAGCCGAGACACTGACCTACCTCCACGACACCATCTCGACCCGCCACCATCCGGTCGCCGTGCCCGAGACGCCGATGTATCTCGACGGGCTGCTGGCGGACGTCCCTCTCGTCGGGGGTCTCGAACCGATGCTGGGCGACCGCCATCTCCGATCGCTGACCATCACGGGCTTTCCCAACGTGAGTCGGCCGGGAATCCTCGATGCGCTTAACGAGGCAAACTTTCCCTATCGTTGGGTCACCCGCTTCATCGCACTGGACAAGGCCGATGCCACGAAGGCGCTGACGAAGATCCGACGCCAGTGGTTCAACAAGCGCAAATCGATCACCGCGCTCTTGCGCGAGATCATGTACAATCAGCCGGCCCAGTTGCTCGACAGCGATGCCGACAACAAGGTGGTCGATGCAGATCTCGCCTTGCAGGCGCTCGGCGGCGATCATGTCGCCTTCGGCTATCTTACGACGACGATCACCGTGTCGGACACGGACCGGGGTCGGGTCGAGCAGAGGATCAGGGCGATCGAGCGCATCACCGGCAGCCTCGGGTTCACGACGATCCGCGAAAGCGTCAACGCCGTCGAGGCATGGTTTTCGTCACTGCCGGGCCATGCCTATGCCAACGTCCGGCAGCCCATCGTCCACACGCTCAACCTGGCCCATCTCATGCCGCTGTCGTCGGTCTGGGCTGGACCGACGCGCAACAGCCATCTCGAGGGGCCGCCGCTCTTCGTGGCCCGGACGTCGGGCTCAACCCCGTTCCGGCTGTCAACCCACGTCGGCGATGTCGGCCACATGATGGTGGTCGGGCCGACCGGCGCGGGCAAGTCGGTGCTGCTGGCACTCATCGCGCTCCAGTTCCGGCGTTATACAGGCGCACGGATCACGATTTTCGACAAAGGCTATTCGGCAAGGGCTGCGGTGCTGGCGATGGGCGGAAGGCATCATTCGCTCGGAAGCGACTCCGAAGGTGGTCCTATGCTCGCGTTCCAGCCGCTGCAGCGCATTGATGATCCTGCCGAGCGGGCCTGGGGGGCCGAGTGGATCGCAGCCCTGTTCGACGCCGAGAATGTCACCGTCACGCCGGAGGTGAAGGACGCTGTCTGGTCGGCACTCGGCAGTCTCGCATCCGCGCCACCTCAGGAGCGGACCATGACGGGCCTGACGCTGCTCCTCCAGTCGAACGCGCTGCGTGTCGCGCTCCAGCCCTATACACTCGACGGCCCGCACGGCCGTCTGCTCGATGCTGCCGGGAGCGAGTTGCAGTTCGCCGACGTCCAATGCTTCGAGACCGAGGCGCTGCTAGGGCAATCCAATGTCGTAGCACCCGTCCTGACCTACCTCTTCCACCGGTTGGAGGAGCGCTTTGACGGGCGGCCGAACCTTCTAATCCTCGACGAGGCTTGGATCTTCCTTGATCACCCGCTGTTCGCAGCCCGCATTCGCGAGTGGCTGAAGACGCTCCGCAAGAAGAATGTCGCGGTGCTGTTCGCGACGCAGAGCCTGGCGGACATCGCCGGCAGCAGCATCGCGCCCGCCATCATCGAGAGTTGTCCGCAGCGCATCCTGCTTCCGAACGACCGGGCGATCGAGCCGCAGGGGCGCGAGGCTTACGCGCGCTTCGGCCTGAACGACCGCCAGATCGAAATCGTCAGTCGGGCGACGCCCAAGCGGCAATATTACCTGCAATCCGCCCGCGGAAACCGCCTGTTCGAACTGGGCCTCGGCCCCGTCGCGCTGGCGCTGTGCGGCGCTTCCAATCCCATCATGCAGCGCCGGATCGATGCGATCGTTGCGAAGGTCGACCGCCACGACTTCACAGCCGCCCTCCTCGCCGATGTCGGCCTGGACTGGGCGGCGGACCTGCTTGCCGGCTTTCCGCGGCGAGAGGGTCTTCGTCCCTGACGCAGAGTCCGCGCCAGTTCATGCCCGGCCCGCAGGAAGGGTGCCGCGACTTGCTGTTTCTTGCCGGCGAATGACGCCGCAGCCGATCAATTTTAGCAGGCTCGCGACCCGGCCAAGCTGGTCGAATTTACCGACGCCGGTCATGCTATGCTATTTGGGCGAGCTGTCGAAGCCGCAGCGATGCGGCGGACCGAGGAATGAGCGCAAAAGAATCGGCTCTGGAGACGGCGCGTGAAACGCGCGTTCGAAACTAGAAGCGCGGCGGATCCAAAAGATCCGCCGCCCTGATCAGGCCTGAATCGTCTTTGCGCGCGGCGTGCGTGCGGACCGGGCAGGCTTCTCGGGAGAGACGCTGAGGTGAGCGACGGCCGCCGCTTTTGTTGCGGCAATCCCGATCGTCTTTCGAACCGTCTTCGCTGCCTTAACCGCGGGCAGGGCAACCTCCTCCAAGACCTTCGCCGGCATGCGACCAAACCCGATTGCTTTGGCCAGCGTCCGGCGCTTTTCCGCATAGCTCGGCGCGACCAATGGATAGTCGCGAGGCAGGCCCCATTTTGCCCGATACTGCTCGGGCGTCAGGTCGAATTTTGTCTTCAGATAGCGCTTCATGGTTTTTAGCCTCGCGCCATCCTCAAGGCAGATGATATAGTCGGGCTTCACCGAAGACCGGATCGACACCGCCGGCGTCCGAGCAGGGCCCGGTTGTGCATCTGGCTTCCCCAAATTACTGAGAGCGCCGTGCACGGCAGCGATCAGCTCGGGCAAGGTATTGGCCGTCACCTGATTGTTCGCCACGTGAGCGGCGACGATATCGGCGGTCAGCGTAAGAAGCGCGTCGTCTGACAAATCTTGCTCCTTTCCAGATGTATCCACCTTAGCGCGCGAAGAAGCGCTGTCGAGTAGTCGCGCAGCAGCACGGGCATTTGCCACTTCAAACCTCAAAACCTGTGATCGAGATTGCGCTTAGTCTCAGCTAAAGCTCTGCTAAAATTGCTGTGAAAACCGCCATTATCAACTTGCGACAACCCCCTTATGTCGAAGCAGTTTAAGTGAAAATCGCCATAATATATATGTAATGGATACAGAATCATGTAAATGAAATAGCGGCAAGCTGTCAGTTGATCATTGCCTGAGAAAAGACTTCGGATTAAGCGTATTGCCGCCTGACGTAGTGAGGTCGGTGGATGGATGCTCGTGGGGAGACCTCATCCACCGCTTTTGCCGTTCCTCTGCGAACGGTGGAATTTCAGCGCCGGTCTTCGTTCGAGCTCAAAGCGCGCTAGTCGGCCCTGTTCGGTCTACTGGCGCCGCGGGTCAGCCCAAGGCGGCTCCGCTTGGCCCTAGCGGAGAAATCCAGGCCGAAGCAGTGGGGGGCTTTGCGCGCTTGAGCAGTTGGACGTTCGGCTAGTTCGCCCCGGCAACATTCTAGTGCCGCCGACCCGGGCTGGCAGGCGACTGCGGCAGGCAGCGCGCTATGTGGATTCATGGCCTACTGGCTTTGAATTGATCGGCTGGACGCTGCGCAGCCGTAGCCGAGCTAAAATGTGGCGCTAACTGGATCTCAATCAACGACGATTAGCGGGGGCGGCGATGATTGCCGTCGCCGTCTCGCTCAACACCCTGCTGTCGCTCATTTGCTGGTCTATGGGCGTAGTGCTCCTTTTAGGGGCCGTACTTGTAAAAATGCGACTGCTCGAAACGCGTGCACAAATGCTGGTTTGGGCCTTTGCTTCAATCGCGCCACCTATCGCGGGATGCCGCATCGCACAGTAGGGAAGCTGATTATGCGATGGATCAAACTGCCGTTTCTACCCGTTCAATCGCTTCGATTTGCACGTTGATAGATTGCAACGCGGCGGAGATGGGCATGCAGGCAATAACAGGTACAGTTGTACACGGCGCCGATG
Organism: Sphingomonas sp. AP4-R1; assembly: GCF_013113735.1. Taxonomy (NCBI): domain Bacteria; kingdom Pseudomonadati; phylum Pseudomonadota; class Alphaproteobacteria; order Sphingomonadales; family Sphingomonadaceae; genus Sphingomonas; species Sphingomonas sp. AP4-R1. The sequence goes on along the minus strand of NZ_CP053346.1, from coordinate 5,015,751 downwards.
GCGGTTGGCCTCTTAATGTGAAGGGTGTTTGGGCGCGGCACATGGCCGCGGAACTTGCAGTTCATAGTGCCGCCCTCGCCGCTCAAATTGATCGTCGGCGACGTTGTCGTCTTGGCGATGCAGCCGGATGAGGAGATAAGGGTGCAAACGTTTTATCTTCACATCCATAACGGCCATGGAGATGCCGAGGCTGATGAGCCGATCCAAGTGAGGACACTGGCAGCTGCCAAGGAACACGCAATTTCGGGGATCAGAGAGCTGCTCGCCGCAGAAGTGCTCAACGGCGTCATGGACATGACCGGCTACATTGAAATAGCCGATTCTCGAGGCGTCTCAGTACTGAGAGTGCCGTTTGTGGAGGCTGTTCAAATCACGTGTAAGACGTAATGGGATGCGCGGCAAATGAGGGAACGTTGCCTCGCAGCAGCCGTTGATCAATCTGCCTCAGAATGGCCAAACCAACGACACTGGGCCGCCGGTGATCCCGGCCCTCTTTTGGTTCGAAATAGCATCAGCGACAAAAGGCTCGTGAGGTTAACACATGTCGACTGGGCCTAGGCATAAGATTACCAGCTGGTGCCTGCTCGGCGCGGTCGTGATCGCCTTCGCCGTCGTGATCGCTATCGGTATTTATGTGGCAACCATGCCGGGAAACGGGCCGCAGCCAATTTCGCGCGACACCACGTCCGAAACACCAAGAGCGCCAGCGCCTCCGCAGTGAAAGCCGACCGCTCATGTTTAGCAAACGGGGATCGTTGTTCCTCAAACAGAGCTTCGTACGTTCGCGCGGGCGCGCGCTTGTGGGTCGGTCAGGGGGCGATCACGGTAGTGCGACAGGACAATTCCGATCAATTCTTGTCGAAGGGGAGATCCGAGATGCCGAACACGCAGATCAGCAAGTATCAGGCCGTCATTTACGCCGGTGATCGCCCGAACCTGAGCCGAGCCACCATCCTACTTCTCGACGAAAACCAGAGCACTATCGGAATTCTATTCTTCGTTGCCGATGGAACCCTGCTACCACCCAACGAAGCATCCGGTGTGCCTCACGGCTTCTATTACATGGGCGATTATGCCGCGGTGCTAGACCTGTTACGGAACGAGAGCCCGGTCTACATCGAGACAGGTGGCAAAACGGACGTATCTATTTCCACGCGTGCGGAGCCAATCGGAGACGGCGACAAGGCGCCCGCGAAATTGTTTCCGATTCTGTAGGCGGGCACGCGGGGGCGGATACGCAAGCGTCCGACCACAGGCCAGCGTCGGCATTCCGCGGGTCTACGGAACAAACACGCGACGTGCGCATACTGCCGCCATGCTGACGATCCTCATCGCTATTACCGCACAGGCGGCCTCGCCTCATCCCTCCCGCGCCACTCAGATCGCACACGATGGCGGCCGGATCGCCTCGCGCCCTGCCGAGGATGTCGGCGCCAAGAAGACTCAAATACCTCCCGTGCTGCAGCGCGCAGCGGTCAATCCTTATTCTACGACAGGCACAGCAAGCTGCGGCCAAATACGGGCCCGCGTTGCGGACCTTTCAGCCGCCTTGGGCGAGGATTTCCAGCCCGGTGCGGACACGAAAGAGAATCGCGCTGGCAAGCTCGCCGAGGCGGGCGGCAAATCGCTGGTGAACGGACTGGTGCCGTTCCGCAGCCTCGTGCGCGAGATTTCTGGCGCGGCGCCGGCACAACGGCGGCTGAATGCGGCGATCAGCGCGGGCCATGCGCGGCGCGGTTTCCTGCGGGGAGTGGCGATGGCGCGGAAGTGCCGGATATAAAAGGCGCTGCGTTTCGGTCCCGATACCGCTCAACGGGGTTCCATCCCGCAATCTTCGCGAGATGCAGTGCCTTGCCGGGCCGGCGACCATCGATCCGATCGTGGGCTTGTCCAGCACGTACCGTCAATAACAGGACACACAGAAAGGCCCCCGCGAGTATCTGGCTGCATGCGGCCGGGGCGACGCCAGAGACGCTCCCAATGTCCCTAGACAAGGCCTGAACGCACCGATCAAAATCCGCAATCCTTGAAGCTCATTCTCGCGCTCAAGGAGCCTGTATGTCACGTCGGCCCGAACCGTCCCGCGCCCGCAAGGGTCTCCTGACGGGCACCCTCACTCTCGCTACCGCTGGCACGCTCGCGCTCGGCTTGATGACGCCGAGCGAGCCAGCGCAAGCGCAGTGGACCGTTTTTGACCCCAGCAATTACAGCCAGAATATCGTGATCGCGGCGCGCACGCTGAGCCAAATCGACAATCAGATCCGAATGCTGCAGAACCAGGCGCAAGGGCTCATCAATCAGGCGAAGAACCTGACGACAATCGGCTTTCCGGAGCTGACCGCAATCACCGACACCATCAGGCAGATCGACGGACTGATGGGCGAGGCGCGAGCCATCCAGTTCCAGGTCTCGAACCTCGACGACCAGTTCCGTTCGCTGTTTCCGCGCAGCTTTGATAGTGCGTTGACCAGCGATCGCCACGTCGCCGATGCGCGGACGCGGCTCGATGCGTCCATGGATGCCTATCAGCATACGATGACAGTTCAGGCCCGCGTGGTCGAGAATGTCACTGCCGATGCAAATGCGCTGAGCGGCATCGTCCAGCGCAGCCAGGGGGCCGAGGGCGCGCTCCAAGCACAACAGGCCACCAACCAGTTGCTCGCGCTTGCTGCCAAGCAGCAGTTTCAGCTCCAGAACCTGATGGCGGCCCAATTTCGGGCCGACGCCATCGACCGCGCCAATCGCGCACAGGCGCAGGCCGATGCGCGGGGCGCAACCGCCAAGTTCCTCGGCTCCGGCACCGCCTACACCCCCCAGTAGGCCCGCTGGATCGGCGGCGGCGGGTGCGCCTCCCTGCCGCCGTCGCCGCGGGGCGCGCCACAAGCCCCCAGACGCGCCCCGCGGAAATGCACCTCGGTCAGGACATTGATCCCGTGAACGATCTCAGCGTCATCGACGAGTTCATGGCCGCCTTCATCCGCTACATCGACAGCGGGTTTGGGCTGCTCGGTGGCGACGTCAGCTTCCTCAGCCGCACCCTGATTGCGCTCGATATCACCTTGGCGGGCTTGTTCTGGTCATTGGGCGGCGAGGAGAATGTCCTCGGCCGGCTGATCCGCAAAATTCTTTATGTTGGCGCGTTCGCGTTCATCCTGAACAGCTTCTCGACGCTAGCCGGCATCATCTTCCGATCGTTCGCGCAGGCTGGGCTCACGGCGGGCGGCGGCGGGATCAGTCCGACGGACCTGCTCAAGCCCGGCCGCCTTGCGGGAACGGGTTTTTCGGCGGCGTGGCCGCTCCTCGAGCAAGCCTCAAAGCTGATGGGCTTCACCAGCTTTTTCGACAATTTCCTGACGATCGCGATCCTCCTCGTCGCGTGGGTGATCGTCATCCTCGCCTTCTTCATCCTCGCCGTGCAGATGTTCGTGACGATCATCGAGTTCAAACTGAGCTCATTGGCCGGCTTCATCCTCGTGCCGTTCGCGCTCTGGAACCGGACGAGCTTTCTCGCCGAGCGTGTGCTCGGCCATGTCGTCAGTTCCGGCATCAAGGTGATGGTGCTGGCCGTCATCGTCGGCATCGGCTCCAACTATTTTACCCAGTTCACGACCGCACTCGCCGGGCAAGAGCCCGATATCGGGCAGGCGATGAGCCTCGTGCTGGCGAGCCTCGCATTGTTCGGTCTGGGCATCTTCGGACCCGGTATCGCTTCAGGTTTGGTCTCCGGCGCGCCACAGCTTGGTGGTGGCGCGGCGCTCGGCAGCATTCTCGGCGCAGGCGGGATGATCGCGCTCGGCGGAGCCGGTGCGATCGGTGCGGCACGTGGCCTCGCCACGGCCGGCCTTGGTGCGATCCGGGCGGGCACGACCATGGGCGCTGCCGCATCCACGGCTTACGGCCTCGGCCAGGACGCCAGTGGCTCCTCGACCGTCGGCGCTGGCTTGCGCGGTATGGCCACGGCCGCATCGAGCGCCGCGCGCTCGCGCATGTCCACGGCCCTCGGTCTCGGCGAGGCGGCAGAGTCTGGCAGGCAGGGTGCCTTGAGCGCGATGGCCGCCCAGAGTGGCGCCGTTCCGGCAGGCAGTTCCTCCGACCCGCGAGACATGCCTGGCTGGGCGCGCGCCATGAAGGCGGATGCGTCCGCCCGATCCTACCGACAGGCCGCAATTCACGCTGTTGCCCAAGGTGATCGTGGCGGGGCCGGCGCCACCCCCGACATCAAGGAAAGGGACGACTGATGCGCTTCAAACGTGCCGTGCAGCGCTATGGGCGAACGCTTGAACCGGAGACGCCCTTCCAGCGGGCGGGTCAACTCTGGGATGAGCGTATCGGATCGGCCCGCGTGCAAGCCCGCAACTGGCGCCTGATGGCCTTCGGCTGCCTCGGGCTGACAACCGCGCTGTCCGGTGGACTGCTCTGGCAATCTCTACAAAGCCGGGTCGTCCCCTACGTCGTTGAGGTCGACAGGCTCGGCGAGCCCCGCGCGATCGCGGCGGCCGAGACCGGCTATCGTCCCACCGATCCGCAGATCGCTTGGTTTCTGGGCCGCTTCATCATCAGCGTCCGGTCGGTCTCGCTCGACCCGGTGCTGATGCGCCAGGACTGGCTGGCTGCCTACGACTTCACGACGAAACGGGGCGCTGTCTTCCTCGACGACTATGCGCGCACCGCCGACCCATTCGGCCATATCGGTGAACGAACGGTCTCGGTGCAGGTGACGAGCGTCGTCCGGGCGTCGGACCGCTCTTTCCAGGTCAAGTGGATCGAAACGGATTACGAACGCGGCGATCAGACCGGGGCTACGCACTGGACGGCAATCCTCACCGTCCTGCTCGAAGCACCATCATCGACCGATCGACTGCGCAAGAATCCGCTCGGCCTTTACGTCGATGCGGTCGACTGGAGCCGCGAGCTCGAACCGGGCGTGAGCACGCCCTCGACATCACAACAGGGCAGGATTCCGATCATCCCGCCTGCGCCCAACCTACCGCTCGGATCGCCACTCGATCCGAACCTTTCCCGATCCCCCGAACCGCAAAAGGAGGCACGTCCATGAAAACACCGACCCTGATGTGGATGTTCAGCGGTTCGGCGCTCGCCCTGGCGCCGACTGCGCCACCCGTGACCCCGCCGTCCACTCTCCCTTTCACCGTTGCACCCCCTGCGGCGGCGCCGCTCGCCGCGCCAGTCCCACCGCCGGTCAGCGTACGTCGGCACAAACCCCTGTCGCCTGCCGAGCTGCGCGTCCGTGCCGCCAACCGCGCCGCCACGCTGGAGCCGGTCGCGGCCGGTTACATCAACGCCGTGCAGGTCTACCCCTATAGCGAAGGAGCAATCTTTCGCGTCCTTACCGCGCCCGGCCAGATCACCGATATCGCGCTTCAGCCCGGCGAGGTGCTGGGCGCCGTTGCCGCCGGCGACACTGCCCGGTGGGTCATCGGCGATACCAGCAGCGGCACTGGTGATACCCGGCGGACGCATGTGTTGGTGAAGCCTTTTTCGACCGGCCTTTCTACGAATATCGTAATCACCACCGACCGGCGCACCTATCACCTGTCGCTGGCAAGCGGGGATCGTTCAGCGATGGTGGCGCTGTCGTGGTCCTATCCTCAGGACCAAATCCTCGCTTTGAAGGCGGCGGAGGATCGGGCACGCGAGGTGAGGCCGGTCGCGACCGGGCTGCAGATCGATCAACTCCACTTCGATTATGTGATATCGGGCGACCAGCCGACATGGCGGCCGCTGCGCGCCTTCGATGACGGCCGCCAGACATTCATCGAGTTTCCGCCGTCGCTGGCGGTCGGCGAGGCGCCCCCACTGTTTCTGGTCGATGAGAAGGGCGCGGCCCAACTCGTTAATTACCGAGTGCAGGGCCGCTATTATATTGTCGATAGGCTGTTTGAGGTTGCCGAACTCCGGCTCGGCCTGAAGCACCAGGAGATCGTGCGGATCAGCCGCAGCTACGGACGGCGGGCGGCATGACGGACGACGCAGTCTCCCCGATCGCCAAGGTCGATCCCGAGACACTGGCGATCCGCGCACGGCCGCCGCGCGCAGTCCGGTTCAAGCGCGGCGCGATCGTCGCGATTGCAGCCGTCGGCTCAGTCAGCCTGCTCGCGGTGACATGGATGGCGCTGAAGCCGCGCTTGCTCCGGCATGGCGGCACGCAGACGGAATTGTCGCAACCGAATGTCAGGCCGGCGACCGGCGCCTTGGAGGGCGTGCCGGCCACATATGGCGACGTGCCACGTCTCGGGCCGCCGCTGCCGGGTGACCTTGGCAAACCGATCCTCGAACATCAGCGCGAGATCGGCCACGCAGATCAGTCTGGGTTGGAGGCCGAGGCGGCCGAGCAGCAACGGAGGTTTGCTGAGGTGAAGGCTGCCCGCGAGTCGGGTCTGCTCGTTCAGGAGCGTCAGGTTCAAGCGCCGCCCGAGGCGCTTGCGGCCGCGCCGCTTGCCGGATCGACGCCAACCGGCCCCGATAAGGTCGCCCTCGATCCCGATCGGGATCCGAACGCGCAGGGTCGGAAGGCCGCCTTCGTCGGGAGTCTCGACCCGAAAGGTGACACCAATCCGCACGCGATGACGCCCTTGCCGTCACCCTACACCCTATCGGCGGGTAGCGTCATCGCGGCTAGCCTGATCACCGGCGTGCGCTCCGATCTGCCGGGGCTCGTGACAGCGCAGGTTACCGAGAACATTTACGACAGTGCCACCGGCGGTCTTCTGCTTGTGCCGCAAGGCGCCCGCCTGATCGGAAGTTACGACAGTGTGGTGGCATTCGGACAAAAGCGCGCCCTTGTCGTTTGGCAGCGCATCATTATGCCCGACGGTAGCTCGCTCCGCATTGACAACGTGCCTGCAACCGATGCCGCCGGTTATGCGGGCGTGGCCGACAAAGTCGACCTTCACACCTGGCAGCTTCTGAAGGGCGTCGCGCTATCCACGCTGCTCGGGGTCAGTTCGGAGCTGGCCCTCTCCGGCCAAGGTGACCTCGTTCAGGCGATCCGCATGTCGACGCAGGACAATGTCTCACGCGTGGGCGACCAGATCACGAGAGCCAGTCTTGGGGTGCAGCCGACAATCACGATCCGACCGGGGACCCCCGTTCGGCTGGTTGTCCACAAGGATCTCGAGATGGTGCCCTTCCGCAAGGAGAATTGAAGTGACCAATCTCAAGCTCCCGCCGCTTCCTGACAGGACGCCGATCAAACTCAGTATTTCGGTTCTGCCTGACCTTCATCAGGCTCTGACTGAATATGCCAGTCTCTATGCCTCCACTTATGGGCGAGACGAGCCCATAGGCGAGCTGATCCCGGCGATGCTCACCGCTTTTCTGGATAGCGATCGCGCGTTCACGCGCGGTCGGACCAGCAATTGAGCGCCGACGAAAAGCCTGACCGCTTCATCAGGCTTGATGAGGTCAAGCGCCGTGTCGGATTGGGAAAGTCGATGATCTATCGGCTGATCCAGGAAGATAAATTTCCCGCACCATACAAAGTGTCGTCTTTCGCTTCCCGGTGGAGTGATCGCGAGATTGTATCTTGGATCGATGATGTAATAGATGGCTTTGAGGGAAGAAAAAGGAAGATTTGATCGGGTGATTGTTTCGTATCGTATTTTTGCGAACCGGTAAGTCATACATGATTTTGTATAAATAAACAAGGGTGACGGCACCTATCTCAGCGACAAGATTCGCTCGATCCGGCAATATCGCCAGTCGATGGCGTTCGCGCAGTGTGCGGTCGATGGCCATCCCGGCAATTATGCCGCGCGCCGAAGGCTGGCGGTCACGCATTACGATGTCGGCACGATCCTGACGCTCTTCGGCGATCCCCGTGGCGGGCTGAAGCTGCTGCAGCAAGCTCCGACGAGGAACGGGAATTAACGAGATTCGAGCCCGACGACGACAATCTCAAGCGCTCCTTCTCGATCGTCGAGCGCGCCCGGGCGATCGCGCTGGCGGACACCGGGCAGGTCGATCGAGGCCTGGCGATCATGGCGACGCTGGTGGCCGACACGAAACGCATCTGGACAGCGCGTCCACACGAATATCGGCGCATGCGCGACTATGCCGTCTTCGAGATGGGGCTCGCCAACCTGCAGCTCAAATATCGCCATACGGACGACGCTTGTGCCAGCTACGGGCGATCCCAGGCCATCTTTGAAAGGATGGGACGGGAGGGCCATCTCTCCGCAGTCGACCGAAAGACGCAGTTGGGCGGCATCATCAAAAACCAGCGCGAGCATTGCGGCGCATGACCTGACGCCTCCCGCCACTGGCCAGAAAATGGAACGGTAAAAAAATCGTTAGCCCCTTGGCCAGTTTTTCCGCTGCTTTTTCCGCCGCCCGCGCAGTCTGTGATGTGGGGGAGTTGGAGAACCCTGCGCCGTCTCTTTGGAGGGGTATCAGGTGACATCAGCATCTGCTGTCCATCGAATCGAGCCGGCGCAGCGACTGGCTGCGAACCCGCATTTCATCGGCTTTTGGGGAGTTGAAATGCGTCTCGTCTCGTTCCTTGGCACCGCCGCGATGATCGGCGTCACGACCGCCGCGCATGCGGGCTATTATGTTTCGACCACCGCCAACACGGGCCGCGGCTACAATCGCGGCTGCCAGGCCGGGTATAATTCCGGCGGCGACGTGGGTGCGAGCTTTTTGGTCAACGATGGCAGCCGTTGTGCCTGCAACCCGGCCGGGTTCCTGTCGCAGCAGAATGCGGCCGTGACCGTCAGCGGATCCACGGACACGACGGGCACGCTGACCGCCTCCCACGATGAGTCCAGTGTCGTTGCGTTACCCGACGCGGCTTACGCCACCGCCGCCGCCGACCTCGCGACCGGTCAGGTCCATCTGTCGGTGAGCGCTGCGAACTTCTCGGAAGCCAGCGCCTCGGCGCATCTCAGCGACACCCTTCATTTCACGATCGCGGGTGCCTCCTCCGATACGGTGACGCTGATCCCCATCAGCTTCGCGTTCGACGGCAAGCTGTCCGGCACAAACGATCCGGCGACGGCCTCGGGCGAACTCAATTACGGCTTCTATTTCGGCAATGCGCAAGCCTACGAGTTCGGCGACTACGGTGCCGGCTATTACGGGTATAACAACACCTATCCCACCTTCGTCTTCGCCAGCGATCCGCGGGTAAACGGATGGGTATCCTACAGCTTCGGTTCCTATGATCCGCTGAACACCCAGTTCACGGGCCTCTACGCGATCATCGGTGCGACGGCAGACATCGGCATCGACTTCGATCTGGGGCTTCGTGGCACCGGGCTCGACTACACCAATACCGGCAGCGTCAGCATCGGGAAGGTGGACGGCGTGTCGTTCACGTCGGACTCCGGCGTCTTCCTCCAGGCGGCGGCTGCGCCCAGCGCCGTGCCCGAGCCGGCCAGTTGGGCTTTGATGATTGGCGGCTTCGGCATGGTCGGGGGCGTGATGCGTCGGCGGCGTCCCAGCGTCAGCTTCGGCTGATCAGAGGCGGTTCGTTCCGGGAGAACGGCGCCGCCGGCTATGCCGGCGGCGCTTTCCTGTCGGTGCCTGGGCGAGCGAGCACCGACAATCGCTAGCGGATATGCTTATGCCCTCTTGTAGATCTGTCAGGTAGTTTCGCCGGGCGGTCGGTTGGCCGTCGCCACCCAAACATCATCACGCTCTCCAGGGCTTTGTTGACCGCCTGAAGTTGATCAACGGTCATTCGAGCAGCCTTGGCAGGCGCCGACTCATCCTCTCTCATCATGATCGTCATCTTCTTGTTGTCGATGTCTGCGAGCGTCCTAGCTGACCGATGATGACAATAGGATTGCTGGATGGTGAGACCGTGCGGCTGGTTCGTTCGATAGCGGTCGGCGGATCCAGCGAACGCCCATCGGCGATTGGAGCGCCCGTGCTTTCGCAGCGTCTGGCAGACACTTTAGGGCCGCGCATGCGGCAGTTTGAGCGGAAAGCGAACCGACGAACAAGTCCAGCGGTCGTTTCGGGCGACTGGCCGGCCGATCAGCCAACTCGCCAAGGCAATCGCGCGAGGGCGCTGCCGAGCGAATAAAAGACCATATACCCGCCGATCAGCCGGCTATGCGCGGTGGGATATCGCGCGAAGATGGCGCTCTGGCTCGTCACATGCACCGCCTGCACCGCCAGGTCGAGCAGCACGACGCCGATCACCAACGCGGGAAGACTCACCGGCAGAAGCGCGATCGCCCCTGCGACGCGCGAGATCGGCAATTCTCGGAAGCAGGAGGTTGGCCGTCACGCCAACAGTCGGGTCGAGAACGATCAAGCGCGGGCGGTCAGCGCCAGCCGAGCGCCGGTGCGATGTGCGTCAGGATGCTCTCGATGACATGGGCATTGTAATCGACGCCAAGCTGGTTCGGCACGGTCAGCAGCAACGTATCGGCTTCGGCGATGGCTTCGTCGGCGCGGAGCTGTTCGATCAGGCGATCCGGTTCGTCGGCATAGGATCGGCCGAAAACCGCGCGCATATTGTCGATCACGCCGATCTGGTCGCTGCTTTGATCGCGGCCGAAATAGCTGCGGTCGAGATCGTTGACCAAGGCGAAGATCGAGCGCGAGACCGAGACGCGCGGCGCATGGGCATGGCCGGCCGCCTTCCACGCCTCGCGATAGGCGCGGATCTGCCGGGCTTGCTGGACATGGAAGGGTTCGCCGGTCTCGTCCGCCTTCAGCGTCGAACTCTGCAGGTTCATGCCGAGCCGGGCCGCCCATTCGGCGGTCGCATTCGTGGCCGATCCCCACCAGATGCGGTCGCGCAGGCCCGCCGCATGCGGCTCCAGCCGGAGCAGTCCTGGCGGATTGGCGAACATCGGCTGCGGATTGGGCTTGGCGAAGCCTTCTCCCTTGAGAAGCTGCAGAAACACCTCGGTATGGCGGCGCCCCATGTCGGCGTCGCTCTCCCCGTCCAGCGGGGCATAGCCGAAATAGCGCCACCCCTCGATCACCTGCTCGGGCGAGCCGCGACTGATGCCGAGCTGCAGGCGCCCGCCTGCGATCAGGTCCGCCGATCCGGCATCCTCGATCATGTAGAACGGATTTTCGTAGCGCATGTCGATGACGCCGGTGCCGATCTCGATGCGACGCGTGCGCGCGCCGACCGCGGCCAGCAGGGGGAAGGGCGAAGCCAGCTGGCGGGCGAAGTGGTGGACGCGGAAATAGGCGCCGTCGGCGCCCAGTTCCTCGGCCGCTACCGCCAGATCGATCGACTGGAGCAGCACATCCGCCGCCGACCGCGTCGCCGACTGGGGGGAGGGCGACCAATGGCCGAACGACAGAAAACCGATCTTCTTCATGCCGCCCTTCCTGCCGCAAAGAGGGATCGGGCGCCACGCTTTCGTTGCGGGGCGGGCAGGGGAACGCTCCGCGCCGCCCGGCCTTCGGGGCGGCGTGGCACAGGATCGGCCTTTGTCCTGAAAGCGCAATATGGTGGCTTTAGGGGCTGCGATCCTCCGCTCGCAGTCCGGCCAGGCATGACTCCTCTTCGCCCCATCGATCGATGGTTCATCGATGAAATCCTGCCCCATGAAGCGTTGTTCCTGCGCGCGGCGCGGCGCGTGACCGGCAGTCGGGGCGAGGCGGAGGATCTGGTGCAGGAGGCCTATTGCCGCCTGTTCGAGGGGAATGGCTGGGCGCTCTCGCTGGATCCGCGCGCCTATACGATCCAGACGATCCGCAATCTGGCGATGTCGCAGATGCGTCGCGCGCGCATCGTGGAGTTCAGCCAGTTGATCGAAACCGAGAATCTGGCGGTTCCGGATGAAAGCCCGGATGCCTTCCGGATCGCCGCCGGCCGCGAAGCGGTGATGCGCGCGGGGAAGGCGTTGGACGCCATGCCCGAGCGCTGCCGCCACGCCGTGGTGCAATGCCGGGTGCAGGGGGAGACGCCCACCCAGGTCGCGGCGGCGGCGGGCCTGAGCCTCTCCACGCTGGAAAAGCGGCTGACGCGCGGCCTGAAGCTGCTGGCCGCGGCGCTCTACCCCGCCCCTGTGGACAAGCCCGACCCCACGACCGAACCGAAGCCCGTATCCGCTTGCCCCGTCGACATGGCTGGTCAAGCCGATGGCGGCGCCACATATAGCCGACATGCCTCCAGCACTGCCGAACGATGAGAAAACGCGCGATCGCATCGCGCACGAAGCGGCAAACTGGTGCGCCCGCCTGGCAATCGGCACCGCGGATCCTGCGGCGTTCGAGCGGTGGCGCGCCGAATCGCCCGCGCATGCCGTCGCGGTCGCCCGCGTCACGGCGGCCTGGGAAACCGTCGACGCGGTGCCCGATGTCGTGGCGGCGGCGCCCGCGTCGCCCAGCCGCCGCACCCTGTTGCGAACGGCGGGTCTGGTGGCGGCCGGCGGGCTTGCGGCAAGCTTCGTCGCGGTGCGTGCTGCCGCCTGGCCGCGCGCCGAAACCGCGATCGGCGAGCGGCGGATCGTCGCGCTCGGACGCGACGGCCGCGCGATGCTCAACACCGACAGCGAACTGGCCTGGCACGAAACCGATCAGGGCCTGCGGCTCCGGCTGGAGCGCGGCGAGGTCGCGCTCCAGCTGAATGGCCGCCAGCCGGCGACGTTGAAGGCGGGCGACTGCGAATCGATCCTGTCCGCCGGCCGCTTCTGCGCGCGGCTGGAGCGGGATGGGCTGGAGGTCGCGGTGCTCGGCGGTTCGGCGCGCATGGTGGGGACCGGCGGACCGAAGACGGCCCTGTCCCGCCAGATCCTGCGGATCGGTCCCGACGGCGGAACCACCCTACGCGCCGACGATCGTATCGAGCGCGCGCTCGCCTGGCAGGGCGGCGAGATCCTGTTTCAGGACGAGCCTCTGGCCGAGGCGATCGCGGATTATAACCGCTATCTCACCCGCAAGATCGTGATCGTCGATCCCGCTCTGGCCGACATCCGCATCGGCGGCCGCTTCACCACCAGCGATCCCGAGCCCTTCCTGCGCGGCCTGCGCGACGGCTTCGGCGTCAGCGTGTCCGAGCGGGACGACGGCATACTTCTCGCCCAGAAATAATTTTCTGCCGACGTGGCGGTCCCGGCCCCGCCGGGAGTCCCATCCGATGAAAGGAGCGGCATCCAACGCTCCACCAAAGAGGGACATCCATGCTTCGGAGCATTCGCAACCTGCCGTTCGCGGCATCGCTGGCGCTTACCACCGCCACCTGCGTCACCTGGACGCCGGTCAGCGCGCAGTCGGTCCGCACGTTCGATCTTCCCGCGCGCTCCACCGTCTCGGCCCTGACGGCTTTGTCGCGTCAGGCCGGCATCCAGATCCTGTTCCCCAGCACGCCGCTTGCCGGACGCACCTCGCCCGCCGTGCGCGGCGCGATGAGCTATCGCGACGCTTTGGCCAAGGTGCTGGCCGGCACGAACCTGATCGTGGCGTCGGACGACGGCAAGGTCGTGATCCTCCGCGAGGGGCCGACGCGCACGACGGACTCCGACATGTCCTCGGCGGACAGCGGCCCGGAACTGGTGGTGACGGGATCGCGCCTCGCCGCGCGCGCCGGTGAAATGGGGCCCACTCCGGTGACGACGCTGGGCAGCGAGGAGTTCCGCCTGTCTGGCACACAGAATACGGAGCAGTTGCTGCTCGATACGCCGCAATTCCTGGGTGCCGCGAACAGCGGCGCCACGGGCAACAACGTGCCCGGCGGCAATGCGCTGCTGAACCTGCGCGGCATGGGCGCGCAGCGCAGCCTCGTGCTGGTCAACGGGCGCCGCTACACGATCACCGGCCCCAGCCAGGCGACCGACATCAATTCGATCCCGACCGCTCTGATCAAGCGCACCGAGGTGGTGACGGGCGGCTCCTCCGCCGTCTACGGATCGGATGCGATTGCGGGCGTGGTGAACTTCATCCTGCGCGACGACTTTCAGGGGCTGGAGATCGGAGCGCAGAATTCGCTCGATACGCACACCTCGCACAGCAATTCGACGATCGACGTGACCGCCGGCAAGAATTTCGCCGAGGGCCGCGGCAACATCACCGCGTCATTCAATTATCTGAACCGCCAGGGCGTCACGGCGCGCGATCGCGGCGCCTGGGCCGCCGCGCGCGTCGCCGATGGTTGCGTCACGCCCAGCAGCTTCAGCACCACGCGACCCGGCACGCCGCTGGCCGTGCCGAGCGGATCCACCTGTCTGACCGCCGGGGGGCGGCCGGGTCTGGTGACCACCGGCAGCGGCAGCATCCCCAACGGCCGCTTCGCCATCCTGCCGGCCATCGGTTCCAGCTCGACGCCTGCTCTGAATGCTGCGCTCGCCGCTGCCGGACTGGGCGGCCTGACGACGCGCGGCTTCACCTTCAACGATGCCGGCACGGCCGCACGTCCCGCGCTCACGCCGCAGGACGATTTCAACCTGCTGCCCGATTCCTACCTGATCGTCCCGCAGCAGCGGCTGATGGGCAATCTCTTCGCCCACTATCACTTCAGCGACGCCGTCGAGCTCTATGGCGAAGGCCATTTCAGCCGCAACCGCGTGAACATCCAGCTCACGTCGAGCGACGCGTCGGGCAATTATCTGTTCAATGTCGATAACCCCTATCTCACGCCCGCGATGCAGAATGTGCTGCGCCAACTGGATCTGGCCGAGGCGGCGAGCACGACCTTCACCAACGCCGGCATGACGCAGACGACCACGCGCGGCGACGGGCTGGCGATCCTGAATATCGGCCGTCGCCTCAACGAGACCGGCTATCGCGCCGCGCAATATGATACGAACGCCTATCGCGGCCTGATCGGCCTGCGCGGTTCGCTGGGCGATGTCTCTTCGGGCTTCCTGCGGAACCTGAAATACGACGCTTATTACATGTATGCCCGCACCAACGAGAATGACCGCACGGACGGCGCCATTTCGCCCAGCACGCTGCAGCGCCTGCTCCTGTCGCAGAATGGCGCGGCGCCCGTCGCCAACATCTTCGGCGCGAACCTCTCGGCCGATGCGGTGCGCGCGATCACCGTCTCACTCTACAACAGCACGCGCGCCAGCCAGCAGGTGGCCAATGCCAACCTGACCGGCGAGCTGTTCGCGCTCCCCGCCGGCCCCGTCGATTTCAGCCTCGGCGTCGAATGGCGCAAGGCCTGGGCCAGCTTCCAGCCCGATCAGCATTCGATCATCGGCGACGTTTCTGGCTACGGCGCGGCGCTACCCACGAACGGATCGGAGAGCAGCAAGGAGGCGTTCGGCGAGGTCCGCGTGCCGATCCTCGCCGATCTCCCCGCCATCCGTCGCCTCGATGTGACGGGCGCCTTCCGCTATTCGGACTATGACCTGTCGGGCGTGGGCGGCGTGTGGACCTATTCCGGCGGCGCCCGCTACGAGCCGGTGCGCGGCATCGCGCTGCGCGGCCAGTATCAGCGCGCGACCCGTGCGCCGAGCGTGGGCGAGCTCTTCGCCGGCACCAGCAGCAGCGGCCCCTCGCTCACCGATCCCTGCTCCAGCCGCCAGCCGAGCGGGCAGCAGACCGCCGCCGTCCGCGCCGTCTGCGTCGCCACCGGCGTTCCGGCTGCGCAGGTCTTCACCGCCAACGTCCAGCCCAACCAGTTCATCACCACCATCACCGGCGGCAATCCGGCGCTGGGCGCGGAAACGTCCACCACCAAGACGGCGGGTGTCGTGCTGACGCCCTCCTTCCTGCCCGGCTTCAGCGCCAGCGCGGACTGGTATTCGATCGAGGTGAAGGGCGCGATCGCCACGCTTGGCGGGGGCGCCGCCAACATCCTGAACCTGTGCTACAATGTGGTGCAGGATGCGGGCAGCCCCTTCTGCCAAGCGATCAGCCGCGACACGCTGACCGGCCAGATCAACGCGCCGAAATATATCAGCTCGCTCAACGCCAATACCGGCGCACTGAAGACGTCCGGCGTCGATATCGAGGCGAGCTACACCTTCGCCACCGCGTTCGGCTTCGATCGGGCGAGCCGCTTCCTGCTGTCGGCCGACCTCAACTACACCGACGATTTCACCAGCACGCCGGTCTCGGCGATGCCGAACATCCAGAACCATTGCGTCGGCAGCTTCGGCGCGACCTGCGGCCAGCCCATCCCGCGCTGGAAGGGCCTGACGCGACTGACGTGGCAGAGCGGGCCGCTGACGCTCAGCCTGCGTCATCGTTTCATCGGCAAGGTGACGGTGGATACGTACAAGCTGCCCAGGGCTTCCGGCGGCACCGTGCCGAGCCTGGCCTCGCTCACCAATCCGGTGATCCCGACGCAGCATTATTTCGACCTGACCACCGACATCGCGATCCAGAAATCGATGACGCTGACGCTGGGCGTCCGCAACCTCACCGATCGCGACCCGCCGGTGATCGGTACGCCGTCGCCCACCGCCAACACGTTCAGCTCCACCTATGACGTGCTGGGCCGCACATTGTTCGTGGCGGTGCGCGCCTCCTTCTGATCCGGGCAGGAGAGAGGGGGCATCCCTCTCTCCGCCCCACCGGGCGCCCGGCGCACGCATCATATCTTGATGCGGGCGCCGATCGTGATGGAGCGGCCGACCACATCGTAATAAGGCGAATAAAGCGACTGATAGGGCGGCTTCCTGTTCAGGAGATTGGAAACGTCGCCGTAGATTTCGAGGCGCGACGGGCCTTTCCCCGAGGCGATCGTCTTCCTGATCTGCAGGTCGAAATAGGCGTAAGCCGGGATGTCATTGTTGATGATGTTGACCGCCTTGTTGTATTTCCCGGCGGAGATGAAGCGGGTGCGCAGGCGGATCGAGGCGCCGTCCGTTTCGTAGCCGATCGTGCCGTTGACGCGCAGCTTGGGCACGCCGGAATTGAACGCATTGCCCTGCGAGCCGACATAATCGAAGCTGCTGGCGCCGTCGTCGGTCACCAGTTTCTCGACCCAGCTGGCCGACAGCCGGAACGTCAGGTCTCCCGGCCAGGACGGCACGATCGTCCGTGCGGGCATCGCGGCCGAAAGGTCGGCATCCACGCCGTTGGTGCGATATCGCGCCAGATTCAGATTGGTCGTGCTGATCCGGGTGATGTTGCCCGCATTGTCCCGCACCACCCGGGCGCACATCGCGGCGCTGCCGTTGAAGCAGCGCGTGACGATATCCTGCGGCGACAATGTCGAGATCACGTTGTCGACGCGGATCGCATAATAATCGACGGAGAAACGGACCGTCGACGATCGCGGCGCGAAGGCCAGGCCGATCATCGAGGTTTCGGCCGTCTCGGATCGCAGGGATCGATTGCCGCCGCCGAGCGCCAGCACATAGGCGCTGGCATCCTTCACGGGATCGCTGATCGTGTAATAGCCGATCGTCTGCCGCGTGAAGAGTTCGCTCAGATTGGGCGAGCGTATGTCGCGCGAGCGCGAGACGCGCAGCGTCAGGCCCGGCGCGATTTCCCCCGTCAGGCCCAGCTTCCAGGACCAGATGCGCCCGGTGACGTCCACATCCGAGATGCGCGCGGCGGCATCGAGCTGGAGCTTCCGCACCACGGGCGATCGCGCGACCAGCGGCAGCAGGACCTCGGCAAATCCCTCCTTCACGAAATAGGAGCCCGAATAGGCCGAGAAGTTGAACGCCCGGAAGGCCTGCGCGCTGTCCAGTTCGCCGACGGTCTGATCGATCGCCTCGCGGCGCAGCTCCACGCCCGTCGCGATCGAGATCGTTCCCGCCGGCAGCGAGGCCGGCTCGCCCCGCAGGCTGGCGCCGCCCACGTCGAGCGTGGTCCGCGCATGTTGCCGGGGCGTGCCGGTGACATAGGCGAGCGCGGCGGCCGAGGGCGATCCGTTGCCGAACAGATTGATCGGCACGCAGCTGCTGGACGGATTGGTGAGCGTCACGCGGCAGACGGGTTGCGCCGTCGCGGGATCGATCACCGAATCCACCGCCTGCGCGAAATTGTCGGTCAGGACGAAGCCGGGCGTGGCGATGTCGTTCCGGTAGAGGCCGTGGCTGTAATAAGCGTTCCAGCGCCAGCTTCGGCCGAACGCGCCGTCGATCGCCAGCGTCCCCTGCGTGGCGATCCGCTGATAATCGATGCGCGGGAAGGGGAAATCCGAATTGAAGCGCCCCATCGTGAAGCTGGTCTGTCCTGCGGCGGCCAGCTGGGAGCGGATGGCGGACGAGAGGAAGGCATTGTCGCTGGAGATCGTGATGTCGCCGCGATCATTGTCGCCGAACCAGATGTGATCGCCCCACACGCGCGCATGGCGGATTTGCGCGGTGATGCGGATCCGGTCGCTCAGCTCGAAGCGCATCTGGGCGAGCCCGCTATAATGGCGCTGGGGCCCGATGAGCGGGCTGATCGTGTCGTTCGACGGCCCCTCGCCGCCGATCATATCGTTGCCGACGACGGTGCCGGTGCGAAAGTCGCGCAGCGATCCGTCGGGGTTGAAGGCCTTGCCCGCCAGCACCCCGCTCAGGATCACGCCGCCGACCGCGGCATTGGCGAACCCCACGTCGGGCGTGATGCGGAACTGGCCGTTGCCGACGGCGACCGTCGCCCAGCGGCCGACGCGATCGCGCGCCGTCTTGGTGGCGATGCCGGCACTCGCCAGATAGTCGCCGCCGACGACGAGACTGCCCCTGCCGTCCGCGAAGGACAGGCCGGCGGCGCCTTCGAAGGCGCGGTCGGCGGCATCGCCATAAGCGGATATGCCGCTGCGCGTGCCGAGCTTCAGCCCGCGAAAATCCTGATCGATCGCGATATTGACGACGCCGGCCACCGCGCCCGATCCCCAGGCGGCCGAGGAGCCGCCGGTAATCACGTCGATCGATTTGACGAGGACGGTCGGAACGCTGTTCAGATCATTGTCGCCGGACAGGCGGCGCCCGTCGAGCAGGACGAGGGTGCGGTTCACGCCGAGGCCGCGCAGGTCGACGGGGGCGATGCCGCTCTGCGTATTGGTCGCGGTGGTCTGCGGGGAGGTAGTGCCCCTGAACTGCGGCAGATCGTTGAGCGCCGCCGCGACATTCTGGCGCATGCCCATCGACAGGGCCAAGGCCGACACATGGACGATCGGCGTCGGCGCATCGAAGCCGCGCGCGTCGATCCGCGATCCGGTCACCACGATCGCGCCTGCGGCGTCGGGTGGTGGCGGGGGTGACGGCACTTGCGGCAATGCCTTTTTCGCGATCCGGGGCGGGGCGGGGGGGCGGGGAGAGATGATGTACGAGCCGCCCGGCGTGACGCTGGCGCCGAGGCCCGACCCCCGCAACAGCCGGTCCAGCGCCTCCGCGACCGTGAAGCTGCCCTTGAGGGAAGATGCGGTGCGCCCCCGGATATTTTCAGGCGAAAAGAATATGTTGGCATGAGCGCGCCGGCCGATCGCCTCCAGCGAAGCCGCCAGGGGCTGGCGCGGCAAGGCGATGTCGAACCCGGCCGGCGCGGCGAACGCGGCGGTCGCGCCGAGGCAGGCCGCCACGAGCGCACTCGCGACGCAGACCCTTCCCAACACGCTACCCGCTCCGAGACGCATAGTCCCCGATATGCGTTCGTGCGAAAAGTGCGAGCCGTTTTCGACGGGAAGACCGACGGCTCGTCGCCTTCCTCAGGGCGTCAGCAGCAGCGTATCGGCCTGTCGGCGCACCTTCAGGCCATGCAATTGCGCCGCCGCCGCCGCGAATTCGGTCGCATCGTCTGTATTGAAGACACCCGAGATCGGCAGCGCGCGCAGGCGCGGATCCTCCACCACGACCTGCACATGATCGTAGCGATTCACCTCGGCGACCGCGTCCGCGAGCGGCGTGCCGTCGAACAGAAGCTCGCCGCGCCGCCAGGCCGTCACCGTATCCAGCGCCGGCCGATCGAGCCGGGGCGCATCGGACGCGCCGGCCGACAGCCGATCGCCGGGCCGCAGCACGGCCAGAAGCTGCGGCCTGGCGCCGTCACGCGTCACCTCGACCCGGCCACGCAGCAATGTCACCCGCACCTGATCGCCATCCTTGCGGACGACGAAAGCGGTGCCCAGCGCCTTGATATGCTCGTTGCCGACGCTGACGATGAACGGACGGGACGTATCATGCGCGACATCGAACATCGCCTCGCCCTGCTCCAGCGAGATGCGGCGCTCCGCACGCGCGAAATGGACCGTCAGATGGCTGTCCGTGTTCAGCGCCACCCGGCTGCCGTCATCCAGCGTCGTGGAATGCTGTTCGCCGACATGCGTGGAGAGGACGGGCGCCTGCCCCATGTACAGGGTGAGCGCACCCGCGCCGACCATCGCCAGAAATGACGCGGCCATCGCCATCGGCGCGAAACGACGGGACGGGCGCTCTATCGGCTCCACGTGCCCGGCGACCACCGCACCCGGCAGCAGATCCCAGATCTCCGTCGCGCGCTCGAACGCGGCCTGATGGGCATCGTCGGCGCGCAGCCAATCCTGCAGCGCGGCCTCGGTCTCGGCGGTGCGCTGGGGCCCCTGCAGCCGGGCGAGCCAGGCGGAGGCTTCGGCGTTGATCCGTGCCCGCTCCTCGGGCGGCGGCGTCACCATTGCTCCATCCATTTCATCATCTCCAGTGTCGCTCGGGCGACTTGTTTTTCTACGGCGGGGATACTCATCCCCTCTTCTTGCGCGATGATCGCGTAGCTCACCCCGTCCAGCCGACGGCGGAGGAGGATGCGCCGCGTCCGCTCGGGCAGCCGCTCCAATCCGGACGACGCCCGCTGGAGGCGCTGGCGGGAGCGCAGGGACTGTTCGGGGTCAGGCGTGGCGTCGGCGATCGAAAAGACGTTCGAAACCTGGGTGAACGGTGCGCGGCCCTGTCGCCGGGCCTCGTCGATCGAGAGATTGACCGCCGTGCTGACGAGCAACGCCTCCTGCGAGCGGACGGCATGCTGCTGCTCGTAGCTTTCCACTTTCAGGAAGGCTTCCTGGACGAGATCCTCGGTATCCTGATCGGCGACGCCGCGCCGTCGCAGCGTTCCGCGAACGCGTCGCATCATGTCGCCAAGGTGATTCATCGGGCTCTCTGGCCGGCCCTATAAGCGAAGGCCGGCCAGGAGTCCGGTATTTTCGGCCGGACGAAACGGGGCGTCCGGATCAGTCCACATCGTTATGGACGATCCTCTGCCATTCCTGGGGCGTCAGCGGCAGCGTCTCCAGCGACGCATAATAGGCCTTCAGGTCCATCGAGAAGGGCCAGTCCGACGCCGTCACGAAATGATCGACCCCGATCCGGCGCATCAAGGCGACGAGCGTCGCCTGATCGGCGGCCGAGACCTTTTCGGGGCGGATCGCGGCCAGATCGAAGGTGAGATCCCGGCAGGTCGCGCGATCGGCCTCGCTGGCATCGGCGAAGACGCCCAGCGCCGCGAGCGTCGGCGCGTCGATCCCGCCCCAGCCGGCGAGATGCGCGATCTGAACCCTGGTGCCGCGCCCGGCCGGAAGCACGTCGCGGATGAAGATCTTCGCTTCCTCCGCGCCATAGCCGGTCGCGCCGTTGCGCATGTGGATCATGATCCGCTGGTGCTGCGCGGCGACGGTGCGGAACACGGTCGCCAACTGCTTCACCTGCTCCGGATCGTGAAAATCGAAGTGCGAATTGGCGAGGTGCAGCTTGATGCCCGCCACATGCGGGTTGCCGCGCCAGCGCGCGATCTCTCCCAGAGCGGTCGGGGTGACGGGATTGACGCCGATATAGGCATCGAAACGGGTGGGGTAGCGCTGGGCCAGGCCGACGGTGAAATCGTTGGCGGCGCGCAGGATGTCCGCATGGTTGGGCACCAGCGGCCCCATCAGCGGGCTTTCCGCGAGATAGCCGGTCGACATGATCCAGGCGCGCTTGATGCCGGCGGCATCCATCGCGTGGAGCAGATCCTCCGGCTTCAGCGGCCGCGTGAAATCAGGCTCGCATTTGCTCGTGCGCGACGGGCTCGCGCAATAGCCGGGCAGGAAGGCCAGGATCGCCGGGGAGTGAAGATGGACGTGGTGATCCACGATCACGGGGACGGAAAGGGCGGCGGGGGCAGCAGGCGGGGCGCCTGCCGCCGGGTCCGCGGCGGCCAGCATCATGCTGATCGCCGCGGCCGCCACGGTCGAGAATGCGTTCACTGCGCCTTCTCGCCCAGCAGCATCTCCTTCCAGAAGAGCATGCTGGCCCAGAAGTAATAATCCTCGTTTTCCTTCTTGTGGTACACATGGCCCTCGTCCTTCGCGAGGACGTGCCAGGCCTGCCCGCCGTGCGCGCGGACGGCCTTGATCATCTGCATCGCTTCGGAGGCGGGCACGCGCGGATCGTTGCCGCCCGTCGCCACGAGCAAAGGCACGGTGATCTTGTCGACGCTGGAGAGCGGGGAGATTTCCTCCAGCTTCTTGCGCTGCACCGGATCGCGCTCGTCGCCATATTCGACGCGACGCAGATCGCGGCGATAGGATTGCGTGTTCTGCAGGAAGGTCACGAAGTTCGAGATCGCGACATAGCAGTTCGCGCCCTTCAGCAGCGGGCTGTAATGCGTCGCGGTCGCGTAGCACATATAGCCGCCATAAGAGAGGCCGTTGACCGCGAAGCGCGCGGGATCGAGCGTCGGATCCTTCTGCAACGCCGCGAGGAAGGCGCCGATGTCCTTCACCGAATCCTCGCGGTGGAACGGCCCGTTGTCGAGATTGACGAAGCGCTTGCCGTAGCCGGTCGAGCCGCGCACGTTCGGCTCGAACAGGGCGATGCCCAGCTCGTTCAGCAGATAGTTGAAGCCGCCGATCCAGTCCGGCCGGGTCTGGCCTTCGGGGCCGCCATGGATATCCATGATCATCGGGCGCTTGCCGGGGAATTTCTTCGGATCCGGGCGGTAGAGGAAGCCCGAGATGAGCTGGCCGTCATAGCTCTTGATCTCGACCAGGGTGGGCTCGACGTTGTGCGAGGGATCGAGGCCGCCCGTCTCGCTCTGCGTCCAGCGGGTGACCGCCAGCGTCTTCGGATCGATCGAGAAGGCATCGCCCGGCACGCGGGCCGAGGCCATGCTGAGGCCGATCGTGCCCCACGGCGCGATCTCGATCGCGGAGCCGATCGCATAGGGGATCACGCCCACCGGCAGGCCGGTGATCGGGCGGACGGCGCCCGTCCGGGTGTCCATGATGCGGACGCTGCTGACGCCGGCTTCGTTGATCGCATAGACGACGAAAGAGCCGTCGGGGGCGACCGCATAATCGCTGACGTCCCACTTGGGTTCGCTCGTCTTGGACGCGAACGCGCCCGACGCGCGATCGAGGATGCCGAGGCGCGCGAAATCGGAACCGACGTCCGAGATCGTCCAGATCGCGCCGTCATGGGCATAATGCAGGTCGCTGAACGAGGCCGGCTTGCCCTTGTTGATCTGCGTCATCTTGCCGCTGGCCAGATCCAGCTCATAGACGTCCGCCTGATTGACCGACATCCGGTTGAGGACGAGCGCCTTGCCGCCGTCGCTCGAGAAATCGACGATGTTCCAGCCGCCGCCCGCGACCTGTGCGACGAGGTGATCGGACTTGGGATCGCGCGGATCCATCACGTAGAGATCGGAATCGGTGCCGTTGCGGCGGGTGGAGGAGTAACCGATCTTCGCGCCGTCCGGGCTCCAGGCGCCGAACCAGTTGCGGCTCTTGCCGTCGGTGATCAGCGTGGCGCGGCCATGATCGAGGCGGAACAGCTGGAAGAATTCGCCGCCGCCGACATCCTCCTGGAACACCAGGGTGTCGCCGCGCGTGGGCGCGAGCGAGCCGGTCAGAACGGGCTCGCTCTCGAACGAGATCTGCGAGCGCGCGGCGCCCGGCGTCGCCACCGTGTGCAGCTGGTTGGTGTTGCCGAACCGGGTCTTGATCAGCATCGAATGATCGACCGGGTTCCAGCCGAGGAAGTTCGCGGAGCGCGATTCCAGATAGGGGCGGGTCGCCTCGACGATCGACATCGGGATGGCCGGAACGCCGTCCGCCTCGATCGCGGCGGGCTTGGGGGCCGTGGCCTCGGGGGCGGCGACCGCGACGGTGGGGGCGGCGGTGGCGACGCTCGCCAGCAACAGCGCGATCATCGGGCGGATCGGCATACAATCACTCCTCGGAAAACGGTTTGGCCGCCGCGCCGGGGGAGCGCGACGGCCGGGGGGAGGCGTTGGACCTTAGAACTTCACGCGGGCGCCGACGGAGATGAACCGGCCGACCACGTCATAGTAAGGCGAGTAGAGCGAGCTGACCGGCGGATCCTTGTCGAACAGGTTGCTCACATTCACGTACAGCTCCAGCGTGCCGCCGGCGGGGTTCGGAATGCGCGTGTGCGCCTCGAGATCGAAGTAGGTGTAGGCGTTGATGTGGTTGTTCGTCAGGTTGACGGTCGAGTTGTACAGGCCGGGCGAGATGTAACGGGCCCGGAACTCGCCGCCGACGCGCGCGCCTTCATAGCCGATGCTGCCGTTGGCACGCCATTTCGGCACACCCAGACCGAACGAATAACCCTGCGAGCGGACATATTCGATCGTGCTGATGCCGTCGTTCACCTGCAGGCGGTTCACCCAGCTGCCCGATGCGTGAAAGCGCAGCGTACCGGGCAGGTTCGGCGCGATGCGGCTGAGCGGCATGCGGTAGGACAGCTCGGCGTCGATGCCGTCCGTCTTGTACTGCGACAGGTTCACATAGCCCGAGCGGGTCTGCGTGATCGTGCCCGAGGCATCGCGGCTGATCTGCGAGCAGAGCGACGTGTTGCCGTTGTAGCAGCGCGTGACGAGGTCCTGCGCGGCGATGGTGGTGATGATGTCCTTGATCTTGATGTTGTAGTAATCGATCGAGAGATCGAGGCCCGGGATCATCGCCGGCGAATACGTGAAGCCGCCGGTCCAGGTGTCGGCCGTCTCCGGCTTCAGGTTGCGGTTACCGCCACCCATATTCTGGACGTAGACGCTCTGGTTGGTCTGCGGATCGGTGAGGTTGTTATAGCCGATCGAGGACTGGGTGTAGAGTTCGGTCAGATTGGCGGCACGGATGTCGCGCGAACGGGTGGCGCGCAGGCGGAAGCCCTGGAACACCTCGTCGGTCAGGCCGACCTTCCACGACCAGATCGAGCCCGTCGTGCTATAGTCCGAAACGCGGCCCGCCGCGTTCAGCTCGAGGTCGCGCAGGACCGGCAGGTCCTTGGCGAGCGGCACGACGATTTCGCCGAACGCCTCCTTCACGGTGAACCCGCCGTGCAGTGGCGCGAAGCTGAACGAGCTGAACGCGCCGGCCGCGTCGAGCGCGCCGACCTTCGTGTTGATCTGCTCGCGACGGACTTCGCCGCCGACCGCGAACGACACCGGGCCCGCCCAGGTGTTGAACGGCTCGCCGCGCAGGCTGGCGCCGCCGATGTTGAGCGTCTGGTGCGAATGCGATTCCGGCGTGCCGGTCACATAATTGATCGCGGCCTGCGAGGGCGAGCCCTCACCGAACAGGTTGATCGGCACGCAGCCGGCGGCACCGCTGCGGCACACGGCCTGGCCGGTGGTGGGATCGATGATCGAATCCACGGCATTCGCGTAATTCTGCTTCAGCAGGAAGCCGGGGGTGCGGATGTCCGTGTCGAACGCGCCGTAGCTGTAATAGGCGCTCCAGCGGAAATCCTTGCTGCCGATGTTGAAGCGGCCGTCGGCCGAGAGCGTGCCCTGCGTGACGACGCGCTGGAAATCGATCGTCGAGTAAGAGAGGTCGTCGTTGAAGCGGCCCATCGTGAAGCTGGTCTCGCCGGCCGCCAGCATCGCCGCCTTCTGGGCTGCGGGCAGGTAGGCATTGTCGATGCTGATCGTCAGGTTGCCGCGATTATGATCGCCGAACCAGATATAGTCGTTCCACATGCGCGAGTGGCGCACTTCACCGGTCAGCTTGAACGCGTCCGAGAATTCGTAGCTCACGCGGCCCAGCGCCGAATAACGGCGCTGCGGCGTGACGAGCGGGCTGAGATCGTCGTTCGAGGGGGCCTCGTCGCCGATCGCGTTGGTGCCGACCGTCTTGGTGACGCCGAACGCGTGGAGCGTGCCGTCCGAACCGAACACCTGCCCCTTGTTCACGCCCGACAGGATCAGGCCGCCGCGCGCCGCATTGGCGAAGCCGACATTGGGGACGTTCGAGAAGGTGCCGTCGCCGTTCGAGATGGTCGCCCAGCGGCCGACATTCGGGCGGCTCGCCTTCGGGACGACGCCCTCGCTGTCATAATATTCGCCGCCGACGAGGACATGGCCACGGCCGCCCGCGAAATCGGTGCCGAACTTGCCCTCGGCGCGGATCGAGGCATCGTCATGATAGGACGAGATGCCCTTTTCGATGCCGAGCTGCAGGCCCTTATACTTGTCGTCGAGCACGATGTTGACGACGCCGGCGACGGCGCCCGAGCCCCAGGCGGCCGATGCGCCGCCGGTCACCACGTCCACCGTCTTCATCAGCACGGTCGGGATGGTGTTCAGATCATTGTCGCTGACGAGGCGATGGCCGTCGAGCAGGACGAGCGTGTGGGTGACGCCGAGGCCGCGCAGATCGACCGGGGCCTGGCCGGCGCCGGTGTTGGTGCCGGTGGTCTGCGCCGAGGTGGTGGCGCGGAACTGCGGCAGATCGTTCAGCGCGGCGGCGACGTTCGCGCGCGCGCCGATGGCGAGGTCCGCCGCCGGCAGGTGGACGGTGGGGGTCGGCGCCTGGAAGCCCGCGCGATCGATGCGCGAGCCGGTGACGACGATCGCATCGCTGTCGGTGGACGCGGCCGCATCGGTGCTGGCCGGGGCCTGATCGGCCGGAGCGGCCCATACCGCCGTCACACCCTGGAGTGCTGCGACCGCCGCGCACACGCGCATCACATTGCCAAATTTCGTCATGAGCCGATCCCTGGTTGGAGCCGAAATCGAATGCTTCGGCTTTCATCAGGAGAGACGACGGTGTGTCACAAAACCGACAAAAAAATTTTGCGGGGCGCCGCATTCACAGCAAAAATGCGACGAGTGCGATGGGAAGTCGCGCTTTCTGGGCTCGCCGCGTGGACTTCCAACGCGCGGGATCGCGTCGTCAGAGCGGCTCAGGCTGACGGAAAGCGGCGCGCGGACCCTGCCTCCGGCACATGACCGAAAGATTTCGGCGCAGGATCCGCTCCGGCAGGATTTTCGCGGCCGCTTTATTTCTGCAGGAATTGCCAGACGGCGGAGATCACCACCGATCCTTCGCCGACCGACGATGCCACCCGTTTCACGGACGCGGCCCGGACATCTCCCACCGCGAAGATGCCGGGGCAGGACGTGGCATAAGGCGAATGGCCGCCGGCCGCCTCGCCGGTCAGGACGAAGCCCTTGTCGTCCAGCGCGACGAGGCCCGAAAGCCACCCGGTATTGGGTGCCGCGCCGACCATGATGAACAGCGCGCAGGTGGTGAGCAGCCGCGTCGAAGCGTCGTCTCCGCTGCGGATGGTGACGGCATCCAGCCGGTCTTCGCCATCCACCGCGACCACCTCGGCCCCATATTCGATCGTCACTGCCGGATCGGCCTCCAGGCGGCTCGACAGATAATGCGACATGGATGCGGCGAGCGAATTTCCGCGCACCAGCAGGCGCACATGCGCCGCCGACCGGCTGAGGAACATCGCCGCCTGCCCGGCCGAATTGCCGCCGCCGATCACCACCGCCTCGGCGCCCCGGCAGAAGCGGGCTTCATTCTCGGTCGCGGCATAATAGACGCCGCTTCCCTCATATTTGCACAGCCGATCGATCGGGAGCTGCCGATATTGGACGCCCGTGGCGACGACGATCGCGCCGGCGCGGACCCGCTGGCCATTATCGAAGGTGGCGCAGAACGTCCCGTCGTCCAGACACTCCAGCTTCGCCACGCGGCGCGGCATGGCGAAGCGCGTGCCGAACTTCATCGCCTGCACCTCGCCACGCCAGACGAGGTCGGCTCCGGAGATGCCGGTGGGGAAGCCCATATAGTTTTCGATGCGGCTGGACGTGCCGGCCTGTCCCCCGATGGCGGTGTCCTCCACCACCAGCGCGCGCAAACCTTCGGCCCCCGCATAGACGCCCGCCGCCACCCCGGCGGGGCCGCCGCCGACGATCACCACGTCGAAGCTTTCGTCTTCCACCAGCTCGCGATTGAGGCCCAGCAGCCGCGCCACCTTGTCGGGGGTGGGATCGGCGATGACGTTGCCCTTGCCGAAGATCACGGCGGGCCGATCGGCGGAGATGGAGCAACTGGTGGCGACGGAGGCGGCCTCCGCGCTGCCGAGCGCATAGGATGTGTAGGGAAGGCGGTTGCGGCTCGCAAATTCGGCGACGCGGCGGACGGCGGCATCGTCATCTTCGCCCAGCAGCACCAGCGTACTGTCCCGCGCTTCCAGCTGGCGGCGCCGACGCGCGGCCAGCACGGTGATGATGATGTCCGACATTTCCGGAATTTCGGACATCAGGCGCAGCATCGTCGCGCGCGGAACCTCGATCACGTCCGTATCGCAGACCGTCCGCATCGGCATCGACCAGCTGCCGCCGTCCAGGAACGAGATTTCGCCCATGAACTGGGTGGGGCCGAGCGTGGAGGGAACCAGCCGCTCGTCGGTGAACGGATTCACCACCTCGATCTCGCCCGCCACGACGTAGACGAAACAGTCGACCGGATCGCCCGGCCGGACAAGGAAGGTGCCGGCGGGATACCGCCGCGCGACGCCCGCATCGCGAAGCGCGGCGACATGGGAAGGTGAGAGCGGCACCCGCTGCATTTCGCGCAGATCACGGCCTATGGTTTCCATCGCGCATCTCCCGGCATGAGCTGTCCCTCGTTGGCGAGAGACACCCCAACTTGCAATCGGCTTCGACAGGCGGCGAGCAGGAAGCCGGGCCGGATCGTGGCGGCGCGGGGGATGCGGAGGTCGACACCACGACCCGGCAGCGCTGGTGAAAGCGCTGGACAGGGATCGCCGGCGACCGACCTTGCAGGCCGCGCGCCGCCAAAAGGAAGCTGAAGCGGGGCGCTGCCACTTGCGCTGGCAGCGCCCTCGAACAGCCCTCAAAAGGTCATGACGGCGCGCCCGACGATCCTGTTCTCGCGCATCAGATCGATATTCTCGTTGATGGTGTCGAACGCGATCGTCTTGATCGTGTGCTGGATCTTGCCCGCGGCCGCGAGCGCCATCACTTCGCTCAGATCGGCATTGTTGCCCCAGAACGAGCCGTGAAAGGTCTGCTCGCCGGACACGCGCGGGAAGAGCGGAACATCGATGCGGTCGCCGATGAAACCGACATCGGCATAGTGGCCGCCGATCGCCAGTCGCGAGAAAGCGAGCTGCATCATTTCGGTGGCACCGGCGCAGTCCATGATCGCGTCGAACTTGTCCTGGCCGGTCGCCTGCTTCAGCTCGCGGCCGACATCCTCGGACGACTTCCCCGCGATCGCGATGATATGATCGGCGCCGTATTTCTTGGCGATCTGAAGTTTCTCTTCGCTCCGGGCGACCGCGACGACCGGCGCGCCGGCACCGAGCAATTTGGCATATTGGATCGCGTAGGAGCCGAGGCCGCCGACCCCGAACACGCCGATCACCCGATCAGGCCCGAGCCCGCCCGCATCGCGAATCTTCTTGAGCGCACGATATGGCGTGAGCCCCGCATCGGTGAGCGGCGCGAGCTGCTCGAACTGCAGATGCTTGGCCACCTTGATCACGTATCGCGCGGGCACCGGAATATATTCGGCGAAGCCGCCATAAGGCCCGAAGCCCGGCCAGCGGACGTTGGGGCAGATATGCGTGTCGCCGACCATGCAATGACGGCAGACGCCGTCGCCCCAGCCGGGTGCCACGACGACATGGTCGCCCTCGGCGAGGCCGGCGACCTTCGGCACCAGGCTGCCGATCCGGTCGAGCGTACCGGTGATTTCGTGGCCGGGGATGACGGGCGGCGGGATCTCAGCATAGCCCTGAAAGAAGCCGTCGATCAGCAGAACGTCCGAACGGCACATGCCGCAGGCCGCCACCTTCACCAGCACCTCGTCGGGCTCGATGTCGGGGATCGGGATATCCTCCAGAACCAGGGGCTTGCGATATTCGAGGATGCGGGCCGCTTTCATCGATGGTCTCCTTTGGATCAGGCTGGTGGATCAGGCTGGGAGTGCGGCGGCCGCCGCTTCGGCGACCGCGATGTCCTGCTCGACCGAACCGGCGCTCGCGCCGACCGCGCCGACGATCTCGCCGTCGATACGCACCGGCAGGCCGCCGCCGAAGATCACGACCCTGCCGGCATTGCTCGATCCGATGCCGAACAGCGGGGCGCCGGGCTGCGCCAGTTCGGCGAGAGTGGCGGTGGTCTTGTCGAAGAGGCGCGACGTGATCGCCTTGCCGATGGCGAGATCGATGCTGCCGACGAGCGCGCCGTCCTGCCGGGCGAAGGCGACCAGCGCGCCGCCCGCATCGACCACCGCGATATTATAGGCGATGCCGAGCTGCGCGGCCCGCGCCTCGCCCGCCTCCAGCATGCGCTTCGCATCGACGAGCGACAGGCTCCTGAACGTCCGCATCGCCACCTGCTCCCGGCATATCGGCTCGCGTGCCAACCGTGTCGCGGGGAATACCACCCGGCCGGGCCGCACCGGCGTCAATTGGGGTGAAATGCGGTCGAAGATGGGCGTTCTGGAGCGTTCGCCGCGCGCGTCGCGTCGCAGCTGAAGACGCGAATCCCCAGCGCTGCCGATCACCCGATCTATCGCTCCTCATTTTGGGTGTGGAAGCTATGATGACGGCGGGGGAAGACATGACGCCGCCGCTGAAAGCATCGATCGGTCCGCACCGATGCGCCTGAGCATCGCAGGAGGCGCGCTGCTGCTTGCGGCGGCGATCCTGCTGTCGGGCAAGGCGGAAGCATTGAATCCCGAGCGTCCGCTATCGGCCTACAAGCATGCGCGCTGGACCGCCGCCGAAGGCGCGCCGTTGCTCATCTACGCGCTGACTCAGGACGATCGCGGATATTTGATCATCGGCAGCGCGACCGGCCTCTATCGTTTCGACGGTCTGACCTTCGATCCTATCCCGACCGAAGACCGCGAAATCCGGCACGGCCGAGTCCTGTTCCTGCTGAAGGCGCGGGATGGCACGATCTGGGTGGCGTATGACACGGGCCAGATCGCCACGTATCGCGACGGCATCCTCCGGCTCGATCGGTCCGCGCCGCGAATGTCGGACGAGCCCAACGGCATGGTCCAGACCCGAGGCGGCGCCATCTGGCTCAGCCAGCAGAGCCTGGGGCCCGCGCTTTTGCGGTACCAGCGCGGCCAGTGGAAACGTGTGACGCCTGATTACGACCGGGATGAGCATACCTCGCCGCGCGGCCTGTTCGCCGGGCGTGACGGTGCGCTCTGGCTGGCGACCGACCGCTCCCTCTATGTGCTGCGCGAGGGGGCAATCCGGTTCGAGCGTGTGACCGACGCTCATGGCCGCACCGTATTGAGCGAGGACGGCTATGGCCGCCTCTGGATATCCGACGATCGCGGCACACGGCCGTTCCTGCCGATCGGTGTGAAGGAGACCCTGTTTCCGACGCCGCTGTTCCGGCGCTGGACCGCGGTCACGCGGTTCGATCGCGACGGCAATCTGTGGATCGCGAACGGCGAAGCGCTGATCCGCGTCCGGTCGCCGGCCACAGGCACGGCGGCGAGCAGCGCGGACCGTGCCGGTCGGATCGAAGCGATGACGACGCGGGATGGCCTGACCGCCAACACGACGACGCCTCTGTTCGAGGATCGCGAAGGCAATGTCTGGATGGGCACGTCGCGCGGGCTCGATCAGTTTCGCGATGTCAGCATCGTCAACGAGCCCGCATTGGTCGCCGGCACGGGGCGGAGCGTCGGATTGCTCGCCGCGTCGGACGGCACGGTCTATGCCGGCGCGGCGGGTGGCCTCTACCGCATCGTGCCGGGTGGCCGCCCCGAACGCGTCGCGGGTCCGCTTGTCGAGCCCCGGCTGGTCTGCGAGGCGGCCGGCGGCGACATCTGGGCGATGGGCAATGACGCGTTCGTCCATTTCCGCGATGGCGTCGCGCGTCGAGTGCCGCTCCCCGCGCCATTCCGCAAGCTCGGTTCGTATGACATGGGCGGCTGCATCGCGGACGGCCGAGGCACGCTCTGGGTCTCTCGGTACTGGGCGGGCAATCCAGACAGCGGCCTGTTCGCGCTGCGCGACGGCCGATGGCGGCATCTGCCGCTCTCCCCCGATGACTGGCCCCGCGGCCTGGACCGGACGGCGGCCGGGGGCGTCGTGGCGTGGCTGAGATCGGGCGTCGTCGGGCCGATGGACGGGGATGGGAAAGTCGGGAGGTCGTGGGTCACGTCGCCGTTGACCGACGGACACGTGATCCAGGCGACACACGGGGGCATCGTGCTCGGCGGCAAGTTCGGCCTGGCGCGGATCGCGGGTGGGACGCTCCGGATCATCGATCCCGAACGTGTCCCGTCGATCGCGGACACCACGGGCCTGGCCGAAACGCCCGGTGGCGAAACCTGGATGCTCGGTCGTGCCGGCATCGTCGGCTTCAGGAAGGGCGCGCTGGATCGTGCGTTCGTCGATCGCGCCGCCAGGCTGCCCGCGACGATCCTCGACTTTCAGGACGGCCTGCCCGAGGTCCGGAGCCTCGTCAGCCAGCATGGCGCCGTGCGCGGCGGCGATGGCCGCATCTGGTTCGCGACGGCGGGCGGCGTGGTGTGGATCGACCCGGATCACCTGGTCCGGAACGGCACGCCGCCACTCGTGCATGTCCGCAGCCTGATCGCCGGCTCCGCCCGATATCGCGATCCGCCGGTCGCGCTGGAGCTGCCGCGCGGGACGAAGACGGTCGCGATCCGCTATGCCGGCCTGAGCCTCACGCTGCCGCAGCGCGTCCGCTTCCGGTATCAGCTCGAAGGCGTCGACGACGGCTGGGTCGATGCCGGCAGCCGCCGCGAAGCATTCTATGCCAATCTGCCGGCGGGCACCCATCGCTTCCGGGTGATGGCGATGAACAATGACGGCGTGTGGAGCAGGACGCCCGCCACGCTGGATATCAAGATCGCGCCGACATTCGCCGAATCGATCTGGTTCAAGCTGCTCGTCGCGGCATGGCTCGCGCTGCTCGTCTGGGCGATCGTCCGCTTCCGGACGCGGGCGGTGCGCGCCGGCCTTCAGGCGCGATTCAACGCGCGGATGGCGGAGCGCGAGCAGATCGCGCGCGATCTGCACGATACGCTGCTCCAAAGCGTGCAGGGGCTGATCCTGCAGGTCCAGTCCGCGATCGAACATCTGCCGGCCGGCGATACGGCGCGGAGATCGGTGGAACAGGCGCTCGACCGGGCCGATGCCGTGCTGAGCGAAGGGCGCGATCAGGTGCGGGCGCTGCGCAGCGACGTCGCGCCGCAAAGCCTGCCCGAAGCGCTGTCGCAGGCCGGCGCGGCGATCGTGCAAGGCACCGGGCTCGCCTTTCACGTCTCGGTGGAGGGGACCACGCGGGCCATACGGGCGATCGTCGGCCGCGAAATGCTGCGCATCGCGGAGGAGGCGCTGCGCAACGCGGTGCGGCATGCCGGAGCGGGCCGTATCACGCTGCGCCTGCACTATGCGCGCGACGAGCTTCGCCTGGCCATTGGCGACGACGGCTCGGGAATCGCAATGGGCATCCTCGAAGCGGGCGGTCGCGCGGGGCATTATGGCCTGCTCGGCATGCGCGAGCGCGCCAGACAGATCGGCGCCCATTTCGACATTCTGTCGACGCCCGGGCAGGGAACCGAGATCCGGCTCTCGATCGCCGCGCGCCTGGCCTATCAGGACCGTGAAGCGCGGCTGGGCGACCGGCTGCGGACGCTCTGGAGGCGCTTGGGACCCGGCTGAGCCGTCATCGCCCGCAGGCTTCACCGCAATTGTCCGCGCTTCACTCGCGCCGGCCACGTGAACGACCGAAACCCATCGGAGCCGCCCGATCTTGGGGCCGGCTTCGCCGCCAGAGGTGGGAGAGACGGATGATCGAGGTCGTTCAGGCATTCGACCGCGCGCCGATCGCGCAACTCGACAGTGACGATGTCGGCGCGCTGGAAGCGAAGCTCGAGAAAGCGCGGCGGCTCTTTCTCGATCGCGGCGCGTGGCTGTCGACGCACGAGCGGATTCGGGTGCTGCGCGACCTTGCCGCTCGCGTCGCCGCCCGACGCGGGGATTTCGCGACGCTCATCGCGCGCGAAGGCGGCAAGCCCCATGCCGACGCGCTGGTCGAGACAGATCGCGCGATCGACGGTATCCGCGATGCGGCCGACATCCTCCGCGCGCGCGGAGGCATCGAGATCCCGATGGGTGTGACGCCGGCGAGCGACCGGCGGCGCGCCTGGACCGTGAAGGAGCCGATCGGCGTGGTCGCCGCGATCTCGGCGTTCAACCATCCGCTCAATCTCATCGTTCACCAGGTGGTGCCGGCGATCGCGACCGGCTGCCCGGTGATCGTCAAACCGGCGGCGCCGACGCCTTCATGCTGTTTGGAGTTGGTCAGGCTGATCGCGGAGACGGGCCTGCCCGACGGATGGGTGCAGACCTTCCTGCCGGCCGAGCAGGCGCTCGCCGAAAAGCTGGTCACCGATCCGCGCATCGCGTTTCTCAGCTTCATCGGTTCGGCACGCGTCGGCTGGCATCTCCGTTCCGTCCTCGCGCCGGGCACGCGCTGCGCGCTGGAACATGGCGGCGTGGCGCCGCTCATCATCGACCGCGACGTCGATCTCGATGCGATCATCGAGCCGATCGCGAAGGGCGGCTATTATCATGCCGGGCAGGTGTGCGTGTCGGTGCAGCGCATCTACGTTCCCCGCGACATGCAGGCGGCGTTTCTCGACCGCTTTTCGGCGCGCGTGGCCGCGCTGAAGGTGGGCGATCCGATGCTCCCCGATACCGAGGTCGGCCCCTTGATCCGGCCGGCCGAGGTCGATCGCGTCGAAAGCTGGATCGGTGAGGCGGTTGCGGGCGGCGCGCGCCAGATCGGCGGCGGACGGCTGAGCCAGACCACGATGAGGCCCGCCATTCTCGTCGATCCGCCTGCCGACGCCAAGGTCTCGACGCTCGAAGTGTTCGGTCCGCTGACGTGCGTCTATGGCTATGACGATCTTGATCACGCGATCACCGCCGCCAATGCGCTGCCGGTCGCCTTCCAGTCGAGCATCTTCACCCGCAACCTGGCGGTCGCGCTGGATGCCGCCGAGCGGCTCGACGCATCGGCGGTGATGATCAACGATCATACCGCGTTCCGAACCGACTGGATGCCGTTTGCCGGTCGCCACGCCTCGGGCCTGGGAGTCGGCGGCATTCCCTACACGATGCACGAGATGACCGCCGAGAAGATGATCGTATTCAAGCCATAAGATGGGGCGCCGGCACGATCGCGACGATTGGCATCCCCCGATGCGCTGGCAACGCGCGCCGCGAGGTTCGGTCGATCGCCGTATTGCGAGATCGGGACATGGAGGCCCGTGGTCGCGTCGCGAAAGCGAGGTGGTGACGGTGGCGGGCAGCCCACCGTCACCGTTCGGTATCCTTCGATCAGCGGGACGCGATCTTGCGGTCGAGAAAGTCCCGGATCAGCGGTGCCATCTCGGCCAGCCTGTCCTCCAGTGCGAAGTGGCCGCTGTCGACGAGATGGAATTCGGCGTCCGGCAGGTCCCGGCGATAGGGAAACGCGCCTTCCGCCGGGAAGATCCTGTCGTTCTTGCCCCACACGATCAGCGTCGGCGGCTTGCGGGTCCGGAAGAATTGCTGGAACTGCGGATAGAGCGGCACATTGGTGCGATAATCGTAGAAGAGATCATACTGGATCTCGTTGTTGCCGGGCCGGTCGAGCAGGGCCTGATCGATGACCCAATTGTCGGGGCTGATGCGCGAGACGTCGCCCATGCCGTCGGTATATTGGAAGCGGGTGGTCTCAGGCTTCACCATCTGCGCCATCGCCGCGCGTCGCGCGGGCGTGTCTTCGCGCCAATAGGCCTTGATCGGATCCCAGAACTCGCGCAGCCCTTCCTCGTAGGCGTTGCCGTTCTGGATGATCAGCGCGCTCACCCGCTCGGGATGTTTGAGCGCCAGCCGGTATCCGACGGGGGCGCCGTAATCCATCACGTACATGGCGTAACGGGATGCGCCCAGCCGCTGGACCAACGCATCGACGATGTCGGCATAATGTCCGAATGAATATGCGAATTTGGTGTGGTCGGGTGCATCGCTCTGCCCGAAGCCGGGATAATCGGGCGCGATCACGCGATATTTGTCCGCCAGCAGCGGGATCAGGTTGCGGAACATGTGCGACGAGGTTGGGAAGCCGTGCAGCAGCAGCACCACGGGCCCGTCCTTCGGCCCCGCCTCGCGGTAGAAGACCTTGACCCCGTCGATCGTCTCCTCGCGATAATGGATGATCGGCGGAGCCGGTACGCCGGCGCGAGGGAGCCCCGCCGATTGCGCCGCCGCAGGTAAGGTCGGCGCGAGCCCAAGGACGGCGACCGTGGCCGCCAGAAAGAATCGGTTCATGGCGATCTCCTTCGGGGTGATGGCTATTGGATGGTGGCGGCGGCGGTTTCGATGAAGTCGGCGACCTCCTTCGGATGCGACAGCATCACCGCATGACTGCTCCTGATCTCGACGAGCTTCGCCTTGGCGCGGGTCGCCATGAAGCGCTGGGTGGTGGGCGAGACCATCCTGTCATTGAGCGTCAGCATGTAGCTGACCGGCTTGTCCTTCCATGCCGCGCTCGTGAGCCTGGGCTGGACCGCACCCAGACCCCAGGGATTCTGGGATGCGGCCATGAACCGGGTTATCGACGGATCGACATCGGCGCCGAACGCCGCCGGGAATTGCGCGGGATCGACGAGGATGAAGCCATCGTTCGGCGGCAGCAGCGGCGGCCCGCTTTCGCCCGGAAACGGCTTGGTGGCGAGTTCGAACACCGATTCCCCGACATCGGGCGCGAAGGCGGCGATGTAGGCGAGCGCTTTCACCTTGGGATCGGCGCCGGCCTCGGTGATCACCGCGCCGCCATAGCTGTGTCCGACGAGAAGCACGGGTTTGGACGCCTTGGCGATCACCCATCTGGTGGCGGCGACATCGCCTTCCAGCGTCACGGTCGGGTTCTGGACGACGAGGACTTCGTACCCGTTTCGCACCAGCATGTCGTAGACCTGCTTCCAGCCCGACGCGTCGACGAACGCGCCGTGTACGAGCACGATCGAAACCGGCTTGCTCGGCGCGGTCTGGGCGGAGGAGGGCGAGGCTGTGATCATGACCATGAGCACTCCCAGGATGAAATGTCTCATCGAAGGCCTTTCCGGGACCGGAGATGCGAATGAAGCGTCGGAGCGGATCTATCCTATTGGTGGGTGGATCAGGGTCGGGACTGGTGAATTGCGGTAAAACCCGGTCGGCAATAACTGGTCAGCGATCGTGGCGAAGCTTACGCATTCCACGATCTTGAGGTCGCCCAGCTCCTGTCGGGCCAGCTCTTGTCGGGGATGCGAATGCACGGACTGCCCGCCATTTTCCGCGCGGCCGAACGCGGGGACGGGCGTGCGCGGATGCCGCGCGGCGACGTGGCGATACGCGCTGCCGCAGGTGGCGGCACCGAACCCCTGCTACCCGTGTCGGGTAGGATCGCGTATGACGGAAAGGAACGCCGCCCGTTCGCCCGCTTTCGGAGGCTGGGTGATGTCCGCTGACGCCCTTCCCGTGCCGATCCGCGTGCTGACCGTGGACGATCATCCGATGGTCCGCGACGGCATCATCGCCCTGATCGACCGCCAGAGCGACATGGCGGTGGTCGGGGAGGCGGTGGACGGCGCGGAGGCGATCGCGCGCTTTCGCGAACTCGATCCCGATATCGTGCTGATGGACGTGCAGATGCCGGGCATGAGCGGGCTCGAGGCGATCGAGGCGATCCGCCGCATCGCGCCCGACGCCCGCATCCTCGTCCTCACCACCTATCCCGGCGACGCGCAGGCGATCCGTGCGATGCGGGCGGGCGCGGCCGGCTATCTGCTCAAGAACTGCATCCGCCGCGAACTGCTGGACGCGATCCGTTCGGTCCATGCCGGGCGTCGAGCGATCAGCCCGGATGTCGCCCACGATCTCGCCGTCCACGCGCTCGTCGACCCGCTGACCGAGCGCGAAGTGGCGGTCCTCCGGCTCGTTGCCGAAGGACATGCCAACAAGCAGATCGGCTGGCGCCTCGATCTTTCGACCGACACGATCAAGGCGCATCTGAAGACGATCTTCGCCAAGCTGGGCGTCGATGATCGCACGCATGCGGTGACCGTGGCGACGCGGCGTGGTTATCTCGATCGCTAGGGTGCGTAGCCGTCACCAAAGGCGCGGACGGGGCTCACGAAACGATATCCACGGCCGATGATCGTCGCGATGTAGCGTGGCTCGGCATGCCGTTCGCCGAGCGCGCGGCGCAACGCCGCCACATTCGCCTTGAGATTGCTCTCGTCGACGAAGATTGCGGGCCAGACGAGATCGAACAGTTCGCGCTTGCTGACCACCTGGCCGGGGCGTCTGACCAATATCGTCAAGATGTCGAAGGCGCGCCCGCCGATCCGGACGGGCTGGTCCGCGCGGAGGAGCAATTGATGCTCGGGCTGGAGCAGGAATGGGCCGAAGGCGAAGGAGCGGGGCTGCCACGCGCCGGTGACCCTCTCATCTGCGACGGAGCGCCGCTCGCATGGCTGAGCATGGCGAATGGCGGCTTCCACCAAATCGGGCACCATGATGACCCCCTTCGCTTTTGAGTGTGAACGCCAACTCCGTCTCAGGCACCCGGCGCTTTCGCCTACGCACCAGGCTTGATCGTGTGCGGACGATATCGTTGCGAGACGGGCGGCACATCACCCGCATGGGGCGGCGCGACTACCCGATCGGGTAAGCGATGATTACCGTAATTCACGCCGGTTCAGGGCTCGGCCCGGGTTGCCGCAAGACCTTATCCGAGCGGGACGGCGATTAACCCGATTTCACGCCGCTTGACCGTTCTGGAAGACAGTGCCGGTGTAGGTTCCGTACGCGCGTCATGCCAGCATCCGGGAAGGAAAGACAATGACCCAGCATGTCCTCTTCATCGTCACCAACGCGGCCGTGATCGGCCCGCTCAATCGGAAGACCGGCTTTTTCTTCGCCGAGGTCGCGCATCCTTTCCATGTGCTCGACAAAGCGGGCATCGCCGTGGAATTCGCGTCCCCGGCCGGCGGGTGGACCCCCTATGACGCGTATGACGAGACGGACCCCTCGCAGAAGGCCTTCTTCGAAAGCAAAGCCTTTCGTCGCCTCAATCGCAGTCGCAAGCTCTCCGAGGTCGACGCCGCCGACTATGATGCCATCCTGATGCCCGGCGGGCTCGGACCGATGGTCGACATCCAGCGCAATGCGGACGTCCAGAAGGCGATCGTGCGCGCGTGGACCACGGGCAAGCTGGTGACCGCCGTCTGCCATGGCCCGTGCGGACTGCTCGGCGTCGATCTCGGCGACGGTAAACCGTTCGTACAGGGCAAGAAGCTGACGGGCTTTTCGAAGGCCGAAGAGTTTGACTACGCCCGCGCGGACGTTCCCTACGAACTGGAGGATGCGCTGCGGGCGGAGGGTGCGGATTATTCCTCGGTCGCCAACTGGCAGCCGCATGTCGTCGTCGATGGTCGGCTGATCACGGGGCAGAATCCCGCTTCGGCGAGCCAGGTCGGCAAGGAGATTGTCGCGGCGCTTCAGGCAGGCACTGCTCCGGCGTGACGGCCGCTCGATGATCGCGGACATGTGAGGCTCTCGCCGCGCGTCCCGGTGGGCGCGCGGCGGCGTGGCGCTGTCCGTTTCGGTCCGAGGTTGCCTTCGAAGGGCGGGAACGGCTGCGGCAGGCGCCGTTGGCGACGGTCGCCATGACATCGATGCGACCGGCACGAACCATCATAGGCCGACCAGATCGTCACCGTCCGGCTGCAACGCCGCCTTCTCCGTCTGCCGCTTGATCCAAGCCGTGATCGCCTCGGCGTCGAGCTCGAGGCGGTGCAGCACGGCGGCCGCCGCTTCGAGACCGGGCACGTGCCCGACATCGACGACGGGAACGACCCCGATGGCGGCATATTGTGCGGCCTCGGCGGGCGTGTCGACGACCGCCATGCGCGTGAGCCCGGGATAGAATGTGTGCGCGACCGGCGAAATGTCGGCCGAATATTCGAACGAGGGCATGGTGAGGACGCTGATCCTGCGATCCTGCATCGCAAAGGGCTCCCAAATTCGGGGGTCGGCCAGATCTCCGAACACCACATGATAGCCGTCGGCGATCGCGCGTCGTAACCGGGCGGCGTCGGTCTCGATCGCCGCGTATCGGATCTCGAATTCATGGAGGGCGTCTGCCACCGTGCGCCCTCGCGGCCCCATCCCCACGATGAAGACCGGGCCGGTCAGGTCTCGCGCTTGAAGCTCCTGCGCAGGCTGGTCGAGCCGACCGTGGCGCAGGCGACCCGCCAGGGACCGGCCGAGCGATGCGAGATGCGGTGTCGCGCCAAGGCTCAGCACCACCGCGGCGATGAGGACGTCGCTTCGGTCCGCGCCGACCATCGCCCGCACCGGAGACAGGCTGAAGATCACCAGTGCGAACTCGGAACTCTGGGCCAGCAGAAACCCGAGCTGCAGCGATCCGGGCACCGACCAGCGGAAGACGAGGCTGGCAATACCGTTCAGCGCGACCTTCGCGGCAACAAGTCCGAGACTTACGACCAGTATCAGGGGCCACAGGCGCTGCAGAAGCGCGATCTGGAGCGACAGGCCGACGGAGATGAAGAAGAATCCCAGGAGCAAGCCGCGGAATGGCTTGATCTCCGACTGCACGATCGCCCGATAGGGTGTGTCGGCCAGCATCATGCCCCCGAGAAATGCGCCGAGCGTTAGCGATAATCCCAGGGTGCCCGTCACCCAGCCGGCCGTGAGCGCCACGAGGAGCGCCATGGCCGTGAACACCTCCTCGTTGCGGGTCTGCGCGACCAGGTCGAACACCGGCCGAACGAGAAAGCGCGCGAGGATCATCGCGGCCGCGAACGATGCCGCGGCCTTCACAAGCGCGATCGCGAGCGCCGGCAGCAACGCGGCACCGGACGACAGGGCGCTCGCGATGATGAGCAGAAAGATGGCGGCGAGATCCTGAAAGACGAGAATACCGGTCGCCGCCATGCCGACCGGGCAGCTCTGCTGGTGGCGATCGGCGATGATGCGGGCGACGACGGCGGTTGAAGACAGCGAGAGCGTGGCCCCCACGAAGAAAGCGGGCGCGGCCGGCATTCCGAGCGCGATCGCGAGAGGGCCCAGACCAAGTGTGCAGGCCGCCACCTGGACCGGTCCGAACGCGAAGACGTCCACGACCTGATCTCTGAGATGGCGCGGCGAGAAATGCAGGCCGACATCGAACAGGAGAAAGACAACGCCGAGTTCGGCGAGGATGTGGACGGCATCGCTGGATTGCACGAGGCCGGAGGAACTGAGGGCGACGCCGAGCAGGAGATAGCCGACGATGGGACCGAGGCGCACCGCCTTCGACACGATCACCGTCACTACGCCCAGCGCCAACAGCAGGATGACCGGGAGGACGGCCGACAGGATCGGCGCTTCCATGATCAGCGGACCTGTTTGACCGACGCGGGCCTCAGCGCCGGGATCGCTGCAATCGCCGTCCTTCGCATCCTGGCGACTCCCGATTGGGAGGTGGAGTTCCGTCATGGGGAAGGATTAGGCCGAAGGCAGCAATGTCGGTGTCAAATCCGGTCAAGCGTGGTCACGCCGGAAAGGCGATCAACGCGCCAGCATTCCGTTCGCCATCCGCAGGAAGGCCTGCTGCATTTGCCGGGCGAGTGCCGGTTCGATCCCGCATTCCGCCATCGCCCGGCTCATCGCATGGACCCACTGCGCGGCGGTCTCCCGCGACATGGCCATCGATCGGTGCATCGACATGATGCAGACGCCCGGTCGCGTCTCGAACCATGTGCGCGGGCCGCCCAGCCAGGCTGTGAGAAAATCCGTCAGGGAGATGCGCGTCAGCCGGAGATCGGGCTGGTGCAGGGCGCGAAGCTCCGCATATTCGGGCTGGCTCTCCATCAGATCGTAGAAGCGGTTGACCAGCGTGCCGACGCCGGCCGCGCCGCCCGCCCGCTCTAACAGGCTCGGGGTGGGCTCCCCGACGGGCGGAGGTGGGGCAGGCTGGGCGTCTTTCACGATCGGGGTCTCCATCGGCGCGGGGGATTGGTCAATTCTGCATCAGCAGGCTGGTCACCGTCCGGCGGACCAGCGGCAGGCGGGCGCCCACCCGCAGCGTCGCGTGCCGCAGCAAGCGGGCGGCGCGCCCCTCTTCGGTGTAGAGGCGGACAAGCAGGTTCGTGGCGGTGTAGAGCGGGCGCGTGGCCAGCCGGTGTGCCCGCTCATAATCCCGCAGCAGGTTCGGCGAGGCGATGTCGCTGCGCTTCGCCTGCGCCGAGGCGATGAGGCGGGCGAGCGTTTCCTGCCCCACCAGTCCGAGATTGAATCCGTGCGCGGTGACGGGATGCATGCCGACGGCGGCGTCGCCGATCAGCGCGGCCCGCCGGGCGACGAAGTGTCGCGCGTAGCTGGTCGTGAGCGGATAGATATGCAGCCCGCCCACGAGCCGCATCGATCCGAGCAGCCGGCCGAAGCGGCGCGTAATCTCTTCGCCGAGAACGGGGGTGTCGAGCGTGGCGATGCGCGACATCTCGGCCGCGGACAGCGTGAGTACGGCCGAAGACAGGCGGCCGTTGAGCGGCAGCATGGCGATCGTCTGGCCATGGCCGAACCATTCGGTCGCGATCCCGCGATGATCTTTGTCGTGCGCCATCCGGGCGACCATCATCGAACGGCCGAGCGGGTTCATCGCGGCCGGGATGCCGAGCTGATCCCGGATGCGCGAAAAGCGCGAATCCGCCGCCACCAGAAGCCGGGCCTCGATCTCGCGCCCGTCCGTCAGGCGGACCGCAACGGAGGAGGAATCGTGGCGGATCGACGCGACCCCCACCCCGGTCATGAGATCGAGGCCGGGCTGATCCTCGACCGTGCGAAAGAGCGCGGCCCGGA
The DNA here is from genome assembly GCF_013113735.1 of Sphingomonas sp. AP4-R1. NCBI lineage: Bacteria > Pseudomonadati > Pseudomonadota > Alphaproteobacteria > Sphingomonadales > Sphingomonadaceae > Sphingomonas > Sphingomonas sp. AP4-R1. The sequence goes on along the minus strand of NZ_CP053346.1, from coordinate 4,972,729 downwards.
TGCGATGGTTCGACACCAGGTGGCCGAGCCGGTCATCGCCCGTCGCCGCGGGATCGAAGGCGAGGGCGAAGCTGGAATCCCCGTTCAGCACGCGGGCCGCGCGCAGCGGTGCGATGTCGGCGGGTTCGAGATGGCGCCACGCGCCCAGTTCGTCCAGGATCCGTTTCGATCGGCGGGTGAGCGCGATCTCGCGCCCGTCACTCGCCGGCTCGGCCAGAGCCGTGAGCGGTTGCCGCTCCACCAGCGCGAGACGAAGTCCCTTGCCGGCCAGCGAGCGGGCGAAGGCCAGCCCGACAGGGCCGCCGCCCACCACGATCACATCGAAGGACATGCAAAGCTCCAGCGTTATACGGCCGAACGGCAGGCCTGCTAAACCGACGGCGTCGATGGTGGGCTGGTCACCATGGGACACTGCATAAAGGGTGTTGCCCGTTCGCCGTGGGAGATACGCATCGGCTGTGATTCCGCCTTTGATCCAGATCAAAGGTGCGGAGGCGGTTGCTGGCTAGCACGGGACCCATGTGGACCGCAGCACACCCTCTCGCCCGATGGGCCCGCCGCCTGCCACCTTTCGTCCTGCCCGTCCTGTTGGGCGGGTGCGACATGGTGGTTATGAACCCAACGGGCGATATCGCCCTGCAGCAGCGCAATCTGATTCTGCTTTCGACCGGCGTGATGCTGCTGATCATCGTGCCGGTGATCGTGCTGACCGTGCTGTTCGCGTGGCGATACCGGCGCGGCAATCCGAACAAGAATTACGATCCGGGCTTCACCCATTCGACGAAGGTGGAACTGGTCATCTGGACCTGCCCGCTCCTGATCATCCTCACTCTGGGCGCGGTGACGTGGACGACCACGCATCAGCTCGATCCGTTCCGCCCGCTCGACCGGATCGCGCCGGGGCGACCGATCCCGCCGGGAACCAAGCCGCTCGAGGTGGAGGTGGTTTCGCTCGATTGGAAATGGCTTTTCATCTATCCCGCGCAGGGCATCGCCACGGTCAACGAACTGGCGCTGCCGGTCGATCGGCCCGTCCGCTTCAAGATTACCTCCGCGAACCAGTTCAGCACCTTCTACGCGCCGACCATGGCCGGGATGATCTACGTGATGCCGGGCATGCAATCCCAGCTTCACGCCGTGATCAACAAGCCGGGCGAGAGCTGGGGCTATTCGGGCAATTATACCGGCGCCGGCCACACCGATAACCGCTTCAGGCTGCGCGCGATGGACACCGGCGCCTTCGACCAGTGGATCGCCCAGGTGAAGACGAGCGGGCAGGGCGCCCTCGCGCCGGCCAGCTATCTGGCGCTGGAAAAGCCGAGCGAGAAGGTGCCGGTGATGCACTTCGCCTCGGTCACGCCCGGCCTGTTCGGTCGCGTGCTCAACCGCTGCGTCCAGCCCGGCACGCCCTGCATGATCGACGTGATGCGGCACGACATGGCGCGCAGCGGCGTCGTTCCCGTGGGCGGTCATGGTCCGATGCCGCCGGGTCGCGACACGACCCCCGCCAACGGCCTCCAGCCGACGCCCGCGCTGGAAAAGACCCCGGCCGAAAAGGATATCGGCCCGAACGTCACCCAGCCCGCCCATCCGGGGGCCGCGCCGGGCGCGAAGCGGCCCGGTGATCCGCGGAACCGGGATCTTTCGGCCATCGAACCACTCCTTGCCCCCGGCGCACTCCGCGCCGCGCGGGCCTGACCGCCAGCCGGCAGGGACATCATGACAGACAGCAGCCTTCTCAAGACGATCTTCGGGCGTCTTTCCTGGGAATCCTTTCCCCTTCACGAGCCCATCCTGTTCTGGACGTTCGTCGTCGTCTCGACGCTGGGCCTCGGCCTCGTCGCCGCGATCACGTATTTCCGTCTCTGGAGCTATCTCTGGAAGGAGTGGTTCACGAGCGTCGATCACAAGAAGATCGGCATCATGTACATCGTCCTCGGCATCATCATGCTGCTCCGGGGCTTTTCCGACGCGGTGATGATGCGGGCGCAGCAGGCCGTGGCCTTCGGCGCCAATGAAGGCTTCCTGCCGCCGCACCATTACGACCAGATCTTCACCGCGCACGGCACGATCATGATCTTCTTCGTGGCGATCCCGCTGGTGGTGGGGCTCATCAATTTCGTGATGCCGCTGCAGATCGGCGCGCGCGACGTGGCTTTCCCGTTCCTCAACAATCTGAGCTTCTGGCTCACCGCCGCCGGAGCGGTGCTGGTGATGATCTCGCTCTTCGTCGGCGAATTCGCGCGCACGGGGTGGCTGTCCTACGCGCCGCTCGCGGGCCTCGCCTACAGTCCGGATACGGGCGTCGATTATTATCTCTGGTCGCTCCAGATAGCCGGTGTCGGCACGACCCTGTCGGCGATCAACATGGTGGCGACGATCGTGAAGATGCGCGCGCCGGGCATGACGATGATGAAGATGCCCGTCTTCACTTGGACGGCTTTGTGCTCCAACATCCTCGCGATCGCGATCTTCCCGGCGCTCACCGCCGCCTTCTTCCTGCTGATGCTCGATCGCTACATCGGGACGCACTTCTTCACCAACGAACTCGGCGGCGCGCCGATGATGTACTGGAACATGGTGTGGATCTGGGGTCACCCGGAAGTCTATGTGCTGGTCCTGCCCGCCTTCGGCATCTATTCGGAAATCACCGCGACGTTCACCGGCAAGAGCCTCTTCGGCTATTCGTCGATGGTCTATGCGACGGTGGTGATCACCCTGCTGTCCTATCTGGTCTGGCTGCACCATTTCTTCACGATGGGCGCGGGGCCGAGCGTCAACAGCTTCTTCGGCATCGCCACGATGGTGATCGCGATCCCCACGGGCGCCAAGATCTTCAACTGGCTGTTCACCATGTATCGCGGCGATATCCGCTTCGAACTGCCGATGATGTGGGTGGTGGCGTTCATGATCACCTTCGTGGTCGGCGGCATGACCGGCGTGCTGCTGGCGATCCCGCCTGCGGACTTCGTGCTGCACAATTCGCTGTTCCTCGTCGCCCACTTCCACAACACGATCATCGGCGGCGTGGTGTTCGGCCTGTTCGCCGGCATGGTCTACTGGTTCCCCAAGGCCTTCGGTTTCAAGCTCGACCGGTTCTGGGGCCATGTCGCTTTCTGGGGCTGGGTGATCGGCTACTGGGTCGCGTGGACGCCGATCTACATCGTCGGCCTGATGGGCACGACGCGGCGCGTGAACCACTTCGACGACGTGACGCTGCAGCCTTACTTCATCGTCGCGGCGCTCGGTGCGGTCATCATCCTGATCGGCATCCTCGGCTTCGTGATGAGCATCGTCATGGGTCTGGTGAACCGCGACAAGCTACGCGACACGACCGGCGATCCCTGGGATGGCCGCACGCTCGAATGGTCGACCTCGTCGCCGCCGCCGGCCTATAATTTCGCCTTCACGCCGATGGTCTACAGCCTCGACGCCTGGCACGACATGAAGCAGCGCGGCTACAAGCCCGAGACCGGCGGTTACCGATCGATCCACATGCCGCGCAACACCGGCGCAGGGGTGATCCTGGCTGGCCTGGCCATGGTGATGAGCTTCGCGATGGTCTGGTACATGTGGTGGCTGGCCGCGCTGAGCTTCGCCGGATTGCTGATCGTGGCGATCGGCCACGCCTTCAACTTCGCGCGCGACTATTTCATTCCGGCCGACGACGTCGCCCGCACGGAGAGCAAGCGTGCCCAGCTTGCCACGGGAGCCTGACATGACCGAGCTTACCCTTCATTCCGACGGTGAGGCCCCGATCTGGCACGTCACCGAGGACGACCATGATCATGGCAGCGGCGTGGCTACGGTCCTGGGCTTCTGGATCTATCTGATGAGCGACGCGCTCATCTTCGCCTCGCTGTTCGCGATGTACGGCGTGGTGAGCGCCGCCTTCGCGGGCGGGCCCGCACCGCGCGAAATCTTCGATCTGCCGCTGGTCGCGGTCAACACCGCGATGCTGCTCGCCTCGTCGATCACTTTCGGCCAGGCCATGCCGCACATGGAGGCGGGCCGGGTCGGGCCCACCCGCTTCTGGCTCGCCATCACGGGGCTGCTGGGCGCGGGGTTCGTGGGCATCGAGCTTTACGAATTCTCCCATCTGATCGCGGAGGGCGCGGGACCGCAGCGCAGCGCCTTCCTGTCCGCCTTCTTCACGCTGGTGGGCACGCATGGCCTGCACGTCACCGTCGGGCTGCTGTGGATGCTCGTCCTGCTCGTCCAGCTCGGCGGGCATGGCCTCAGCGTGCCCATGAAACGCCGCCTGATCTGCCTTTCGATGTTCTGGCACTTCCTGGACATCATCTGGATCGGCGTCTTCACCTTCGTCTATCTGTTTGGAGTCGTCCGTTGAGCCGCTCGTCGCACACAGGCAATCCGGCTGGCGCGTCCGCGCACGGCCATGGACGGGGTTATTGGGTCGGAACGATCCTGGCGATCCTGCTGACCGCCATCCCCTTCTGGCTCGTCATGTCGGACGCGCTGCACAATGCCCAGGCGACCATCGCCGTGATCTTCGCGATGGCGCTGGCGCAGATCGTCGTCCACGTCATCTGCTTCCTGCATCTGGACACGCGCTCGGAAGGCGGCTGGAGCCTGCTCGCCTTTCTCTTCACGACGATCATCGTCGTGCTGACGATCGGTGGATCGATGTGGGTGATGTATCACCTGAACGCGAACATGATGCCGATGCCGGGCGGCGCGGCCGGCGAGATGTAGCCCGGGCCAAACGGATAGCGCGATGCGGGCTCCATCGCGTATCCGGATCCGTACGGGCATCGCGCCGTCGTTGAACATGGCCCTCAAAGACGGGCACGGGGCGGTCGCCGGGGCGATTCCGGGCATTCGTTCCGGTGTGGCGCTCCGGCGGCTGCGCCCTCGGCAGCCGTCATCCGATGCCGTCCGCGAGAAGACGTCAGCCGCGGGCCAGCGCGGCGATGACCCCTTCCACCCGGATCAGGCCATCGTCGCTTGCGATCGCAAGATCGATCGGGCGGCCTTCGAGCGCATCATTGTGCGCGTTGAGAAAGGTTACCGCCGTTCCCGGCTTGCGGAGCGTTTCGAAGGCCAGACGAGAAACCCGGCTTTGGCGTGCCGCCTGTTCCCTGGTGAGATGCGGCACGGCCGGGTTTTTGCGGAAGCTGGACTTCAATGGACGATCTCCAATGGCGATGGTCGGATGGGAACTGCTGTTAGGTGTCTAGCCCACCATTTCCGCCACGATGCGGCGCAGTTCGGCGCGCGATATGATGGAGGTGGGCAGGGTAGCCGACGGTTCGGACGAGCGGGCCTCCGGCTGGCTGGCCGGATAGGAAAGCGAAAGGCGGCGTCGCGAAGGGCCGGCCGGGGTAGTGATGTTATCGTGCATATTATCCTTGGGCGGGCCGTCTGGCCCGCATGTACAATGAGGGGGAGCTAGCGTCGGAAGGTCCGCCGTCTGGGACCGCCGCTTCCTGCCGTCGGCTCGCGATAGACGAGCCTCCCTTTCGTGAGATCGTAGGGCGTCATCTCGACATGCACCCGATCGCCGGACACGGTCCGGATACGGAAACGCCGCATCTTTCCGGCCGTGTAGGCGATAACCTCATGCTGGTTGTCGAGCAGAACGCGGAAGCGTCCGTCGGGAAGCACCTCCTCGATCAGCCCCTCGAAGGTGATGAGTTCTTCCTTGGCCACGATCAGGTCCGCCTCAGGTTGACGGCGGTGTCCTTGCCGCGAGCATCGGTGACGAGATCATATGCGATCCGCTGGCGCAGCTTGAGCGTGCTCATCCCGGCCTTGGCGACGGCGTCGACATGGACGAAGTCGTCCTTGCCGCCGCCATCCGGCGTGATGAAGCCAAAGCCTTTGATGCCGTTGAAGAATTTGACGGTGCCGACAGGCAAGAGATAGTCCATCCACGAAGAGGGCCCAGCCGGCGCAACGGCCAACCAACGATGCAGCGTGAAAGGGAAAATCCGGCAGCGCTAAGCGGCGACAGCAATTCCGTCGCAGGCGACGCTAAGCTTCCATATGGGGGCTTGGAAGAGATTTACAATGCGGGTTGGTCGCACGACAGACGATGTCCGCCTCATGCGCTCCCCGCATCCGATATTCCGACCCACGTAGACGGTCGGTTAGAAAGCCCTCGACAATGTTTCATGTCCTCTTCGCGCTCCCGTGGCTGTATGTGGTGACGCGGACCGTCGCGCCTTTGCCCTGGGATGTCGCGATCAAGATCGCGGTCTCCGTCGCCCTGCTGGCGGGTGCCCAGTTCCATTACTGGAGCCGGCTCTCGTCCGGTTCGGTGTTCACGCCCGAATTCCCCCGCCCGCTGATCCTCCTGTTCAACTGGATCTTCGGCGCGATCGCCTTGCTGGCGGTGTTCCAGATCGGGCTGGATCTGGCGGCGCTGGTCGCGCTGGCGGCTGGCGGTGCGGGATCGGACGTCTGGATCGAAGGCCGGTATGCGATCGCCGCTGTCGCCTTCGTCCTCGCCGCGCTGGGCGTCCGGCAGGCCGTCCGCGTCCCCCGGCTGCGCGACGTGACGATCGCCGTTCCGGGGCTGCCCGCCGCATTCGACGGCTACACGCTGGTCCAGTTGACGGACCTGCACATCAGCCGCCTCTTCCCGGAAGCCTGGACGCGGGCCGTCGTGGACGCCACCAATCGGCTTGAGCCGAACCTGATCGTGGTAACGGGCGACGTGATCGACGGCAGCGTCGCCATGCGACGTGCGGACGTCGAACCGTTGCGCGGCTTGCGGGCGGCTGACGGGGTCTATCTGATCCCCGGCAATCACGAATATCTGTCCGGCTATGCCGCGTGGATGGCGCATCTCGGCTCGTTGGGGATGCGGATCCTCGCCAATGCGCACGCCGTCATCCGGCACGGCGGCGACTCTCTCGTGTTGGCCGGTGTGACGGATCCCTCCGCGCGCCGCGCCAATCTGCCTCCGCCGGACCTCGACAGGGCTTTGGCCGGTCGGCCGACAGGCGCGCCGGTGGTGCTGCTCGATCACGAGCCGGGACGCGCCCGGCAGGCGGCGGAACGCGGGGTCGCATTCCAGCTATCGGGCCATACCCATGGCGGCATGATCCTGGGGCTCCACCGTCTCGTAGCCCGCGCCAATGGCGGCTTCGTATCGGGCCGCTATGCCGTCGACGGAATGACGCTCTACGTCAACAACGGCACCGGCATATGGCCCGGCTTCGCCCTGAGACTGGGCAAACCGTCCGAACTGACGCGCTTCACCCTGCAAAGACGCGACGCATAGGGCGTCTTCCGCTCCCCGAACGCACGAGTGGCAAAGCGGTCCAAGTCAGGATAATTGGCTTCGCAGCAAGAGGTATTCGGTTAGACAGATGGCTCGTAGAAATTCGAAACATGATTCCTACGAAGCCGGCGAGGAGGAAGCGCCTGCGGCTCCCGTCGCCTGCTGGCTCTGTGGGCGGCCGACCGGCAAGACGATCGTCTGGCATCACCCCATCCCCAAGAGCCGGGGTGGACGCGATGTCGTCCCGATGCACTCCATCTGCCAGCAGACGCTCATCGCCAATTTCACCAACTCGGAACTCCAGCGCCACGGGATGGATGTCGAGGCGCTGCTGGCCCATCCGAATGTGCGCAAGTTCGTCGACTGGGTCGCGAAGAAGGACCCGGATTTCACCGCGACCATCACGAAGAAGCAGCGCTGACGGCCGGTCCTTCACCAGCATCGCGTGGCACCCGGTCGTGGTGGCTTCGTGCCGCCGCGTTGCATGATGCGGATAGAGGTCGGCCATGAGTCCGGCCGCACCGGCTTCGCTGCGTCACACGCCGCGCTTCAGAAAGCGTCGCTCCGTCGCATCGTCGGGTCGATCGTCTTCCGCTTGCCCGAACGCCTCGATCCTGCATATGCCTCGATCATGAAGAGCTTCCGTCGCGTGATGCCCCGCCTGATCTGTTTGATCTCCCTGCCATTCTTGGCAACGCCGCTGCCCGCCGGAGCGCAGGCCGTTGGCGGAGCGAAGCCGGCCATGGCTTCGCCGAAGCCGGCTGAACCGAACACCGGAATTATCCCGCTGCCCCTGATGCCCATCGTGCCCGCGTCGCAGCGTGCGTGCGCCGCCAGGACACCGTCCGGGCTCGGCTATACGATGCTGCGTGCGGGAACGGGCGCGCAGCCGGCGGGAGAGGACACGGTCCTCGTCAACTATGTCGGGTATCTCGCCGCGACCGGGGCGGTGTTCGATCAGAACATGCAGACGCCGATGCCGGTCGGCGGCGTGATTCCGGGCTTCTCGGAGGGGCTACAGCTGCTGAGCAGAACCGGAATCGCACGGCTCTGCATTCCGGCGGCGATGGCGTACGGGGCGCAGGCGTCGGAGACGATCCCGGCCAACTCCGACCTCGTCTTCCAGGTCGAGCTGATCGATTTCAAGACGGCGGCTGAAATTGCGGAGATGCGTAAGGCCCAGGCGGCGCAACCGCCAGGGCAGGGTGGGGCTAACCCTCAGCCCTAGGCGCCGGTCCAGCTGACACCGGCATCGAGGCCGAGCCATGTCTCTCGTCGGGTATCGGCTCTGGTGTCGAGCCCGGTTTCCGCGCCTTGTCTGCGCCAGGAAAGGGGGGCGGCGGACGACCGCGCCTTCCGCGATCGATCTGGTTCGGACGCCCCCCGGCTATGCATCCGACGCCGCGAAATCCTTTTATCTGATAATTGAGTTGCCGATCCCGTGCCGGCGATCCAATCTGGCTTGAAACGAAGCGGATCGAGCGGAGAGGGAAGTTCATGGGTCCTGGCGTGGATGGGGCTGAGACGCATCCGGGAGCCGTTGCCTCGGCCGATCGCATCGCACGGATCGAGGCGTTCGCCGTTCGGCCGCGCTGGCTGTTCGTGCGGATCGAAACGGCGCAGGGCGCAATCGGCTGGGGCGAGGCGACGCTCGAGGGGCATGTCGAGAGCGTCATCGGCGCGATCGATGCGGCGCGGGATCGGCTGATCGGCCATGATCCGGACCGGATCGAGGATGCCTGGCAGATGCTCCACCGGCTGGGCTTCTATCGCGGCGGGCCGGTCCTGCTCTCGGCCATCTCCGGCATCGATCAGGCGCTGTGGGACATCAAGGGGCGCAAGCTGGGTGTGCCCGTTCACCATTTGCTGGGTGGTCGCGTCCGCGATCGGATCGCGGTTTATGCATGGATCGGCGGGGATCGGCCGCAGGACGTGGCCGAGGGGGCCGCGGCGCGCAAGGCGCAGGGCTTCACCGCCGTGAAGATGAACGGCACCGAGGATATCGGCTGGCTGGACAGCGCCGCGCAGATCGACGCGATGGCCGAAAGGATCGCCGCCGTCCGCGCGACGGGCATCGACGTGGGCGTCGACTTCCACGGCCGTATCCACAAGCCGATGGCGCGCCGGGCCTTGTCCGCGATCGAGCCGCTCGGCGTGCTGTTTGCCGAGGAGGTGCTGCTGAGCGAGCATCCGGCGGCGATCCTGCAGCTGTCGCAGCAGACCAGCGTGCCGCTGGCGCTGGGCGAGCGCCTCTACAGCCGATGGGATTTCCGCCCGTTCCTGGAGAGCGGAGCGGTCGACATCATCCAACCCGATCTCGCGCATGCCGGCGGCATTTCGGAATGCCGGCGCATCGCGGCGATGGCCGAAACCTATGACGTCGCCTTCGCGCCGCATTGCCCGATCGGCCCGCTCGCGCTCGCGGCGTGCCTGCAGGTGGCGGCGGTGACGCCGAATTTCGTGATCCAGGAAATGTCGCTCGGCATCCATTACAACCGGCCGTCCGAGGATCTTTCGACGCTCGTGACCAATCCGGAGATGTTCGCGATCGAGGGCGGATCGGTCGCGGTGCCCGAGGCGCCGGGGCTGGGCGTCGAGGTGGACGAGGCGGCGGTGCGCGAGATGGCGCGCGAACCGCATCGCTGGCGCAATCCCGCGTGGCGCGGGCCGCATGGGGATTTACGCGAATGGTGAGCCGCAGCGTGATCGTCACCGGCGGGCTCGGTGGCATCGGTATGGCCGTCGCGCGCGCATTCGCGGCGGAAGGCGCGTCGCTGCTGCTGATCGATGCGCGTGCCGACGATGGTTCGGCGGCCGATGGGCTGCGCTCCGCCGGAGCGGCGGACGTGCTGTGCGCCGCGATCGACATCACCGACGAAGCGGCACTTCTCGGGGCGGTCGAGGAGGCGGTGGCCCGCTTCGGTGGGCTGGACGTGGTGGTCAACGTGGCCGGCGCGATGATCTACAAGCCCGTCGCCGATCTGGATGCGGCCGACTGGCGGAGGCTGCTCGACGTGAACCTGATCGGCGCCGCGCTGCTGACGGGGCAGGCGCTGCGGCGGATGCGGCCGGGCGGGTGCGTGATCAACGTCGCCTCCGTCCACGCCCGGCGGACCTCGCCGCTCGTGGCGCCTTATGCGGCGGCCAAGGCGGCGCTCGTCAGCCTGACGCGCTCGGCGGCGATCGAGGGCAAGCCGCTCGGCATCCGCGTCAACGCGATCCTGCCGGGGGCGATCGATACGCCGATGCTGCGGGACAGCCCCAATATCCGCTCCGGCGCCGAGGTGGTCGATCCCGCCGATCTGGGGCAGCCCGAGGATATCGCGGCGCTCGCGATCTTCCTCGCCTCCGAGGGCGCGCGTTTTATCACCGGCGAGGATATCGTGGCCGATGGCGGCCGGATGGGGCGGCTCTGACGATGCAGGGAATGGATTTCGCCCCGCCGCGCGCGGACGGACCTTCCCCGGCCGGTGCGTCCGGCGCGATCTGGCTGGCGGCGGCGGTGTCCGCGCTGGGCGGACTGCTGTTCGGATATGACTGGGTCGTGATCGGGGGCGCCAAGCCCTTCTACGAGGCGGCGTTCGGGCTGGTGTCGCCGCCCGCGCAGGCCTGGGCGGTCAGTTGCGCGCTGATCGGATGTCTTGCCGGCGCGACCTATTCGGGCGTGGTGAGCGACCGGCTGGGGCGCAAGCCCGCGCTGCTGATCGCGGCCTTGCTCTTCACCGTCTCCTCGATCGGGACGGCGCTGGCGTCAGGCTTCGACGTGTTCGTCGTCTGGCGGATCGTCGGTGGTGTCGCGATCGGCATGGCATCGGGACTGTCGCCGCTCTACATCGCAGAGATCGCGCCCGCGCGGAGCCGGGGGCGGCTGGTCGTGCTCAATCAGATCGCGATCGTGCTGGGGCTGCTGGGCGCGCAGATCGTGAACCTGCTGATCGCGGCGCCCGTGCCGCCCCATGCGGGCATGGCCGAGATCGCGGCGTCGTGGAACGGGACGGTCGGTTGGCGCTGGATGTTCGCGGCGACCGCCGTGCCGGCCGCCGGCTTCCTGATCGGCTGCATTTTCCTGCCGGAAAGCCCGCGCTGGCTCGCGCAGAAAGGGCGCTGGGACGACAGCGCGGCCAGTCTGCGCCGGCTGGGTGGGGAGGATTATGCCCGCGCCGCGATTGCCGACATTCGGGTGGCGCTGGCCGGGGCACCGGGGCGAAGCCTGCGCGCGATCCTGCGCGAGCCCCGCTTCCGCCGCGTGCTGGCGATCGGGATGGTCCTCGCGATCCTCCAGCAATGGTGCGGGATCAACGTGATCTTCAATTACGCGCAGGAGATTTTCGCCTCGGCCGGCTATGCCGTGTCGGACACTTTGTTCAACATCGTCATCACCGGAGTCGTGAACGGCGTCTTCACGCTGGTGGCGCTGGGGACGATCGAGCGGCTCGGGCGGCGGCGCCTGCTGCTGATCGGCTGCGCGGGCCTGGCCATCATCTATGTCGCGCTGGGGGGCTGTTACGTGATGGGCCTGCAGGGCTGGCCGATGTTGCTGCTCGTGGTGGCGGCGATCGCCTGTTACGCGATGACGCTGGCGCCGGTCACCTGGGTCGCGCTTTCGGAGATATTCCCCGGCGAGGCGCGCGGAGCCAGTATGGCGGCAGCGACCACGGCACTCTGGGGAGCGTGTTTCGTGCTCACCTACAGGTTCCCGTTGCTCAATGCCGCCGCGGGCACCGGCCTGACCTTCTGGCTTTATGCGATCGTGTGCGCGGCGGGCTTCGTCTTCATCCTGCGCCGCCTGCCCGAAACGAAGGGCAAATCGCTGGAAGAGATCGAGCGATCATGGCGTGTGGACGATTGAACCGACGAGAGCCAGCCGGGGCATGCGGGGTTACAGGGTGAGAGAGGCGCCGGCTCGGCTGGCGCGCAACACGCGTCGGGACGAAGCATGAGGATGGATGGAAATTCGCGGGACGATGGCGGCCTGCCGATCGGGAAGCTGCAGCGCCGGCTGATGCCGTTCCTGCTGCTGATGTATATTCTCGCCTTCCTCGACCGGACGAATGTGGGCTTCGCGCGCGACGCTTTCCAGCATGACACTGCGATCGGCGATGCCGCTTATGCCTTTGGCGCCTCGATCTTCTTCCTCGGCTATGCGCTGTTCGAAATCCCTTCGAACATCATCCTCCACCGTGTCGGCGCGCGATTGTGGATGGCGCGGATCATGATCACCTGGGGGATTGTGACCGCCGTGATGATGTTCATCCGCAGCGAACCGCTCTTCTACGCATTGCGGTTGCTGCTCGGCATCTGCGAGGCCGGATTCTTTCCGGGCGTGATCTATTACCTCACCCGCTGGTATCCGCCGCAGGCGCGCAGCCAGGCGATCGGGCTGTTCTATTTCGGCGCGCCGATCACGTTCATTCTCGGCGGGCCGGTGGCGGGGCTGCTGCTCGACATGGACGGCCAGGGTGGCCTGCATGGCTGGCAATGGCTGTTCGTCGCCACCGGGCTTGGCGCCACGGCGGTGGGGATCGCCGCATTTTTCTACCTCGACGATCAGCCCGACGATGCGCGCTGGCTGTCGCCCGAGGAAAAGGCGGCGCTGGCGCGCGCGCTGCGCTCCGGCGCCGAGCCGGAGCATGTGCCGGGCCTGCGCGACGTGCTCGCGTATCTGTTCAACGCGCGCCTGCTCTATCTGGGCCTGATCTATCTGCTGATCCAGATGAGTGTGTACGGGGTGGTCTTCTTCCTGCCGTCGCAGGTGGCCGCGCTGCTCGGCAGGGGTGTCGGGGTCGAGGTGGGAATCGTCTCGGCCATCCCCTGGGTCTGCGCACTCGGAGCCACCTTCTTTCTGCCGCGGCTCGCCGACCGGACGGGGCGGCGGCGCGAGATCGCGGCGGGGGCGCTGATCGCGGCCGGCTTCGGCATTGCGGGATCGGTCGCGGCGGGATCGGCCTGGCTCGGTCTGCTGGGGCTCTGTTTCGCGGCGAGCGGGTTCATCGCCGCGCAGCCCATCTTCTGGGCGCAGGCCTCCGGCGGTCCGTCCGGCGTGACGGCGGCCGCCAGCATCGCGCTGATCAACAGCTGCGGGGCGATCGGCGCGTTCCTGGCGCCCAATGCGCGCGTGATGGCGGACACGCTGACGGGGCGGAGCGGGGCCGGCCTTTATCTGCTGGCGTTGCTCACCTTGCTCGGCGCGGGGCTGATGATGGGCTTGCGCTCCGCGCGTCCGGCCGCGCGCCAGTCTTAGGCGTGCGGGGATGGATGGCTTCGCTGCGCTCGCCATGTCGATCGAGATCACCTCGCCGCCGCAGGAAGCCTCATCTCTCACATCGTGAGAGGCGGTTTTTGCGCCCGCCAAGGGCGTCGGCCAAAGTCCGGGGGAGAATGATAAACATCAGGCAGAGGCGCGACATCGCATGAATCCCATGGCTTCCCGGCGCGAGTTCTTCGGCTCCTCGGCGGCGCTCGCCACGGCGGGGTTCGCGGCGCTGGCCGATCCGGGCACGGCCGCCGCGCAGACGGTCGGCGTGAAATCGGGCGATCTGCCCGACCTGACCGTGAAGGAGGTGAAGGCCTACGTCACCGATATCGGCAGCTACAAGAGCCTGAACGGCGAAGTGGGCGAGATCGTCTCGATCACCACCAACAGCGGGATCGAGGGGCTCTACACGCTCGGCAACCGCAACAAGACGCCGGCGCAGGGCTGGGTCGATTGGGCCAAGGCCACGCTGGTCGGCAAGAGCGTCGTCGATCTGCTGCCCTCGCTGGCCTCCACGTCGGGGCTCAAGGGCACGTACGGCTTCAACGGGCAGATCGGCGATCCCAAGGATACGGGCCGCTACACCGGGGCGCAGACCTTCGGCCGGCGCGGCGGGGTGGGCGACGAGTCCGCTTTCATGACCGAGGCGCTGCGCGGCAGCGGCCTCGTCCTGCGGGGCGGGGGCGCCTGGCCGAACTGGTATCGCGCGGCGGCCGATGTCTGCCTGTGGGATATCATGGGCAAGGCCGTGAACCGGCCCATCTACCAGATCCTGCACGGCGGCGTCGGCGCGCAGAAGACCAAGCTGATGGCCTATGCCAGTTCCACCCATCACCCGAGCATCGAGGATTATGCGCCGGAAGCGCTGAAGGCGAAGTCCGAGAATTTCCGCGCCTACAAGATCCACCCCGGCACGGGCGCGCACCGCAAGGGCGCGGACGTGCCGGCCTATCTCGGCCATATCGAGGAGGCCCGGCAGATCCGTGCGGCGGTGGGCGACGAGTATATCCTCGCCCACGATCCGGTGATGATGTACAATCGCTACGAGGCGATGAAGGTCGCCCGCGTGCTCGACGATCTCGATTTCTCCTGGTTCGAGGATCCGCTGCGGACCGACGATCAGGATGGCCTGATCGAGCTGTGCAAATATGCGAACCTGCCCATCCATGTCGGCGAGTTCATCTATTCGATCGCCGATTTCGCCGATTATATCGCCAAGGGCGCGCTCGATGTGGTCCGCCTGATCGCGGACAATACGGGCGGCATCAGCGGATCGATGCGCGTGGGCCTGCTCGCGGACGCCTTCGGGCTGGAATGCACGCCGCACAATTGGGGCAACCCGATGGACCTCGCCGTGCATTTCCATCTGGAGCTGGCCTTGCCCAACGCCTCGTGGTTCGAAGTGCCCTATCCGCCCACTCTGGTGGATCATCCCTATATGCCGGCCAGGTATCGCCCCGATAAGGACGGCTATATTCACGCGCCGACCGCGCCGGGGCTGGGCGTGGAGATTGATCGCGCCGCCTTCGATCGCGCGACGAAGAAGATCCTGCGGTGATTACCATGCCGACGCGGCGACATGTGCTGCAAGGGATCGCGCTGGGCGCGGCGGCGATCGCGATGCCCGGCGCGCTGCTGCGCGCGGCGGCGGCGGACACGCGCTTTCGCGGCCTCTTCCCGATCGGCGCGACGCCGGTCGACGCGGCCGACAAGGTGGATTTCGCGCAATTGGGCGGGCAGGTCACCTTCCTGCGTCGTGCGCGCGTGCCCGGCATCGCCTGGCCGCAGATCGCCAGCGGCTGGACTGTCCTCAGCGAGGCGGAGCGTCTGCAGGGCGCCGAGGCGCTGGTCGCGGCGGCCAAAGGGGGCGAGACGGCCGTCGTGATCGGCGTGCAAAGTCCGGATCTGGCGGCGGTGAAGCGTTATGCGGCGCACGCGGCCAAGATCGGTGCCGACGCGATCATCTGCATCCCGCCCGAGAAGGTGACGGACGAAGCGGCCTTGCTCGATTATTATCAGCAGGTCGGCAAGATGACGCATCTGCCTCTGTTCGTGCAGGCCGTGGGCAAGATGAGCGTCGATCTGCTCGTTCGGATGTACGAGTCGATCCCGACGATGCGCTACGTGAAGGATGAATCCGGCGAGCCGCTGGAGCGCGTCCAGGAACTCCTCCGGCGCACGAAGGGCGAGGTGGCCGATTTCTCCGGTCGCGGTGCCAACACGCTCGTCACCGAGATGGAGCGCGGCTTCATCGGCGCGTGTCCGTTCATGAGCCTGCCCGATGTCTATCAGAGCGCGTGGGAAGCGTGGCAGGCGGGCGACAAGGCCAAGGCGTTCCAGATCTTCGGCGCGATCCAGGCGGCGAACACGATGTTCTCGCAAAGTGCGGTGGAGACGATGATCGCGCGCGGCCTGTTCAAGCCGGGCACGGCGCTGCGTGCGGCGCCGGCGGCGGCGGGCGCGTCCACCGGACGCTATCTGCCCGCGCGCTCGGTCGAGGAGATCAGGCGCGTGCTCGATACCTATCTGCGCCCCTATCTGCGCGTATAAGAATGGTGATGCCGATGGCCGCCCTCGCTCGTTCGTTCGCCGGCCTCGGCGCGCTCGCTTTGGCCGGTGCGGCCTGCGCCCAGCAGCCCGCTTATACGCTGGCGCTGCCGCTGCAGGGGCCGACGGCGATCCCGAGCTACGCCACCTCGTCCGAAATCGAGGCGATCATCCGGCATGCCGAAGGCGCAATGAAGCCGGGCCAGCCGGTGATCGTCCAGCCCATCCACCAGTTCGGCTCGTACACCAGCTTCGTCGAGGTGCGGCGCGGCGGCTGGACGGCCGCGACACATCCCGACATCGAGCTTTTCCATGTCGTGCGCGGCACGGGGACGCTGATCCTGGGCGGCACGATCACCGATGCCAAGCCGGGCAAGGGCGGCAATGTCTCCGGCATGCACATCGAGGGCGGCCGCACGATCAAGGTCGGCCCCGGCGACGTCTTCTACATACCGGCCGGCACCGCGCAT
Source organism: Sphingomonas sp. AP4-R1 (assembly GCF_013113735.1). Lineage (NCBI taxonomy): Bacteria > Pseudomonadati > Pseudomonadota > Alphaproteobacteria > Sphingomonadales > Sphingomonadaceae > Sphingomonas > Sphingomonas sp. AP4-R1. The sequence goes on along the minus strand of NZ_CP053346.1, from coordinate 4,956,207 downwards.
CAATTCCCCGCGCCGGATGGGGAGCTTGTGCTGATCTCGATGCACATCCCCAGGAGCGAAGCGTCCGCCCAGCCCTGACCGCGTTTTCGGCGCGAAGCTGCATATACGGCGGTTGGTCGGGAGGCTTGGCGTGCAAGCCTCCCTCTCATCACCCCTCCGCTTCGGCCAGGCTGTGCTGCGGATCGATCAGCAGCCACAGCAGGCCGCCGATCAGCGCGATGCCGCCCGCGACGAGGAAGGATGCGGTCCAGCCGAACGCTTCGGCCACGATCGGCATGGTCGAGGCGGTGACGACCCCGCCGATCTGCGCGCCCATGTTCATCACGCCCGAAAGCACGCCGCTCGATCGCCCGCCGATATTGGCGCTCAGCGTCCAGTAGGCGCTCTGTGCGAAGTAGAGCGAGCCGGCTCCGCCCGCGAGGACGATGCTCGCTAACTGCGCGCTGGAGACGGCGGTGGCGATCACCACGAACAGGCTCGCCAGGATCATCGCGGCGGCGGCGATCAGGCAGCGCCCCACGCGATCGCCATGCCGGGCCGCCACGCGATCGGACACGGATCCGCCCAGCGTCGAGAAGATCGTCATCGCCAGGAAGGGCAGGGTAGCGAGCAGGGCGCTGGATTTCAGATCCAGCCCGCGCACCTTCGACAGATAGATGAAGAACCAGGAGAAGAAGATGTAGGCGACATAGCCGAAGCAGAAATAGCTCGTCGTGAGCAGCAGCACCTGCCGATCCTTGATCACGGTGCGCCAGCTGGTCGATGCGCCGCCTTGGGACCTGGGCGCCACGCGTGCCTCGATATAGGCCAGTTCCTGCGGCGTGATGGACGGGTGTTCGGCCGGCGTATCGCGGACCGCCGCCAGCCACGCCACGCCCACGAGGAGCCCGATGATCGCGCTGGCGTAGAAAGCCCATTGCCAGCCGAAATTCACGACGATCGCGGTGACCATCGGCGGCGCGATGCCGCCGCCGATGCCGACGCCCGCGAAAATGAAGCCGTTGGCGAAGCCGCGCTCGGATGGCGGAATCCAGCTGCTCACCAGCCGGTTGGTCGCGGGGAAGATCACGGCCTCGCCCACGCCCAGCAGCAGGCGCACGAGGATCAGCAGCGTCAGGGCGAACGGCAGGCCGGGCGGCAGCATCGCCGTCAGCGCCGTGAACACCCCCCACCAGACGATGGCGGCCGCCACGCAGCGATAGGCGCCAAACCGGTCGGCGATCCGCCCCGCAAAGGGCTGGCTCAGCGCATAGCCCAGCGCGAAGGCCGAGAAGACCAGACCCAATTGCCTGTCGCTGAGCGCGAACGCCTCCTTGATCGAAGAGCCCGCGATCGAGATGTTGTTGCGATCGAGATAGGAGACCGCGCTGATGACGAACGCCCACGTGACGACGCTCCAGCGCAGCCGGCCACGCTTCGTTGCCATTCCGGCACCCGTGCCCGCATTCACAGGGCGTCGCCGAACTGCGCGATCAGGCTGGTATCCTTCGCGGCGATCAAGGGCAGGTTGCCCATCGTCGGCGTTTCGCACCACGGATAGATGCGGCGCCCGACTTCGCCTGCGGCATCCAGCAAATCCCTGATCAACTCCCGTCGGCGGCCCTCGGCCAGTCGATCGGCGGCGTCGCAGAAGGAGATGGCGGCAACCACCCGTCCTGCGGCATCGCGGACGGGAGCGGCGACGCAGCGGACATCGTCCAGCGTCTCGCGATCGTCCAGCGCGTAACCGAGCGATCGTATCTCCTGCAATTCCGCCCGCAGTTCGCCTTCGCGGGTGATCGTCTGGGGCGTGAAGGCGATGAGATCGCCCTCGCCGAAAAAGTCCTTCAACTGGGTTTCGGTGAGTTCGGCGAGCAGAACCTTGCCGAGCGCCGTGCAATACGCCTCGAACTGCATGCCTTGCGCCAGCCGGAAGCTGCCGCGTGGCCGGCCCGCACGCGCGACATAGGTGACCATGCCCTCTTCATAGACCCCGATCTGGACGATCATGTCCAGGCGCTGGGACCAGCGTTCGATGATCGCCTGCGCCGCCGTCCGCCACAGATCCTGCGCGTCGATGCTGTGCGAAAGTTCCAGCAGCAGCATGCCGGGGCGATAGCGCCCGCGCGCGTCGCGAACGACCGCGCCGATCCCCTCCAGCGTCTGCATCATCCGATAGCCGGACGCCTCGGGCATCTTGGCGCGTCGCGACAACTCCGAACTGGTCAGCCATTCATCCGGCCGGCGAAACGCCCGCAACAGGACGAAAGCCTTCATAACCGATTGGTTTTTCGGAGTTCCCACGAGCCTCTCCTCCTGTTTAGGGCTCTTTTTCCGGCCCATTTTGGTGCGTCTTTTATCGTATCTCAGGGCTGTTCGCCCACGTCTGACACGCCGTCGGCAGCGTCCCCCTCTCACCTGATGAGATGTCGATCCCTCGCGAGGCCTCTTGCCGGAGCATGACGCATTCTTCGTTCGGTGTCGCGAACATTTATACGATAATTATGCTCCGGGGGCCGGATCGTGTCCAGCGCCGCGAGGCGCACAAAAAAGAGGTCGGGCTTCCCGCTGGAAGCCCGACCCATTGAGCCGCCGGGATGGGCGACCGGGAGCCGGATCAGAACTTCTTGCGAACCGCGACGCTCACGACGCGGCCGATCACATCGCCGATGCCGTAGCCGGTGGCGGAGCGGATGAAGGGCGGATCCTGATCGAACAGGTTGCTCACATCGAGATCGATCTCGCTGCCGCTGAGAATGCCCCCCTGCGGGAATTGATAGCCAAAGTGCAGATCGGCCGTGGTGTAGCTCGCTATCTTTTCGACGCCGAGCGCGCCGGTCGCCAGATTATACTGGTTCTTGTACTTGCTCGTATAATTGACCGTCACCACGCCGATGAACGGGCCCGACTTGAGCGAGACCTGGGCGCGCGCCTTGAAAGGCTGCTGGCCGAAGTTGAATTGATCGACGAACGCGGATCCCGGGGCGCCGCTCTGATCGTAATTGATCACGTAATTGCCCTGAACCTGCGTACCGATCTGGCCGAAGCGCGTATCGAACTGATAGCCCACGTCGAAATCCAGGCCGTCCGTATTGATCTGGCCGAGATTGGCGCGCCGCAGGATCGTGACGCTGTAGATGTCCGGCAGATCGGCCGCGCTGTTCACGGGATTGGGAAAGCCCTGCAGCGGGAGATTCTTGACCAGATTGTAGACGGTCGCCTTGTCGATCGGCCGGGAGACGCAGTTCGAGCCGGTCGGATAGGAGCCGCTGGCGCAGACGATATTGCTCACGAAATACGGATTGAAGGCCGGATCGACATAGAAGAAGGCCGAATTCGGGAAGGCGACGCGGCCCTTGAAGCGGACATTGTAATAAGTGAGGCTGGCGTGCAGCCCGCGAATGCTCTCCGGCTGGAAATCGAAGCCGAGCGAATAGCTCTTCGATTTTTCGGCATCGAGATCGGGATTGCCGCCGGCGATGAAGATGCCGCCGGGCACCGAGCCGACCGGCATTCCCGGAGGCAGGAGCCCGTTCGTGAGATACCCCGCGCGCGTGTCCGGACCGAACAGGTCGGGCAGGGCCGGTGCGTGGAACGAGGTGCTGTAGCTGCCCCGCAGCGTGAAGCCGCCGACGGGCGACCAGTTCACGCCGATCTTCGGATTCTTGGTCGATCCGAAATCATTATAATGGTCGTAGCGGCCCGAGAGCGAGATATCGAGGCGGTGGAGCATCGTCGTGGCGTTGCTGTCGCCGAAGATCGGAATGAACAATTCGCCGAAGCCCGAATAGACCTTGCGGAGCCCGGCCTGCGCGCCGACGCCTTCGCGGAACCCGATCCGGCCGTTGAGGAACAGGCCGTCATAGGATTCCTGGCGATAGACCCCGCCGACGGCGATCTTCACGTCGCCGCCGGGCAGGGTGAACAGCCGCCCGTCCACCTTGGAGTTGATCTCCCAGATATACTGCTTGGAGAAATAGCGCTGTTCCCAGTCGGCCAACGTGATCCTGGTCTGGTCGCTGGTGCCGTTGCCGAAGGGGTCGATCGCGGTGGCGGCGGTGGTCGCGTTGATCAGCGCCGAATTGGCGATCGAGCTGAAGCTGCCCTCGTGCAGATCGGTCTTGCTGCGCGATCCGGTCACATAGGTCGTCCACACGAATTCGCGCGGCAGCTTCACGTTGGCGCCGACCGTGCCGCCATAGACGCTAATGTCCTGCGAATCGCGCTCGGGGATGCCGGTGATCCGGTTGACGTTGTAATAGGCCGTGATCGAGGGGACGTTCGCCGGAATGCCGGCCGGAAAGAAGGGGCTGGCGCGCGTGATCACGCCGCTGGTGTAGAGCCCGCCGCTGGGGCGTAGCGCGTCGGAGGTCGTGCGCGAGTAGAATGCATCGCCGAACAGGTCGATCGTGTCGTTCACATCCTGATGGCCCGACCCGAAGAAGCTGAGCCGTTCCTGCTTCGGATAGATGTCGCCATCATTGAAATTGCTGCAGCGCGGATTGAGCGCGCCGGTGCCGAACTGGATGTAGTCGCCGGTCGCCCCACCCGTGGCCGACGTGTTGTAACGATAGGTGCCCGGCGTGCACTGCGTACCGATCACGCGATTGTCGCGGCCGCCGACGGCCGAGAAATCCTCGGTCAGATAATCGCGGTCCTTGTTCGCGATCCGGCTGTTCTTCGTATATTCGGCCGATACCATCACGCCGCCGGTGCCCCATTTGTGGCCGGCGACGGCATTGGCGTTGAGCGTGCTGTAATGATCGCCGTAACCGACGCGGAACGAGGTCTCGAGGCCCTCATAATCCTTCCGGGTGATGACGTTCACCACGCCGGAAATACCGTCCGAGCCGTAAACCGACGAGGCGCCGTCCGCGACGATCTCCACGCGCTGGATGGCGGACGGCGGCACGATCGAGGGATCGGGAATGTTCTGGAGCTGGCCGACGCCGACGAGGCGGTGGCCGTTGATCAGCACCAGGGTCTGCGCCTGGCCGATACCGCGAATGTTCGGCGCGGTGGAGATGATGCCGTTCGATCTCTGGTCGGGGCGGACGGCGGTGTTGAACGTGCCGAGTTGCGGCACGTTCGACAGCAATTCCTGCGTCGTGGTGGCGCCGGTATTGACCACGGCATCGGCGCTCAGCTGGATGAGCTGCGATCCCGTCGGCGGCACGCCGCGGATGCTGGAGCCGGTGACGACGATTTCGGCGACGTCGGCCTCGGACGGGCTCGCGGGAGGTGAGGGCGGCAGGGTGGTGGCGCTCGCATCGGGAGCGGCCGGCGGTGCGGGATTCGATGCGCTGGCCTGTGCGAGAACCGGATCGGTGAAAATCATGGTGTTGAGCCCGGCGCCCAACAGAAGTGCGACGCGCAGCCGCCTCCCTTCAAGGAATCCCTTCATACACCCTCCTCAGTGACCGAGCTTTTTTGGCTTTCGATCTTTTATGTTCTTGCCGGATGGGTCCGGCGGCCATTGAAATAGTGTGTCTGCGGGGAGGTTAGTGTCAAACCGGCCCAATCTGTTCACTCTCAACAGGTGAGAGCGTCGGGAACCTGTTCATGCGGCGATCAGGCGATGCTGTGCCGGCGAGCGGGCGCGCCATTTGTAGGCGGCCACGGAATTGCGCCAGAAATACTTCTCCTGCTCGATGATCGGCCGATCGGCGTAGAAGTCGCGGGCCACCGCGAAGACCTGATCCAGCGTGGCATCCTGCAGGATGTTGGGCCAGTCGCTGCCGAACAGCACGCGATCGGGCCCGAGCGCGTCGATCAGAGTCCGCAGGCGATCGCGATAGGCCTCGGCGGTGGTCGCCGTCCTGCCGTTCACGGGATGGATGATCTCGGACAGCTTGGCGAAGATCGTGGGCCGCTGCGCGATCTCGCGCAGCACCGTCGTGTATTCCGCCTGTTCCTCCGGTTTGGGATCGAAGCGCGGCAGATGATCCAGCACGATGCGCAGGCTCGGCACCGCATCGGAGACGCGCACCACCGCCTGCATCAGATCGAGCCGGGGGTTGGCGGTGTCCAGCACCAGATCCATCTCCGCCATCCGCTTCAGCCCGGCGAGGAACGGCGCCTCGCGAACCCGCGCACCGAGATCATAGCCCCACAGATTGCCGTAGCGCAGTCCGCGGAACAGGGGGTCCTTGGCGAAGCGGGCGACGATATTGTCGAAGTCCGCCGCTTCGATCGGCATGTTGCCGATCGCGCCGACCATGATCGGATCGCGCGCGGCGGTTTCGAGGACCCACAAATTGTCCTCGAACCACGCACTCGCCTCCACCTCGATCGCGCCGATCACGTGATGACGGCGGACGAGCGCGGCATAATCGGCCGGGAACGCGCCTTTCTCATAGGTCGGGCTGTTGCGCGGGCCGCGATAGGGCGCGCCCTGCGGCCGTCGCGGATCGAACAGATGGATGTGCGTATCGATGATCGGGATCGGGCGCGCGGCGGCATTGGCCGTCGCGGCCGCCGCCAACGTCGCCACTCCGCCGACCAGCAGCGCACGCCGCCCGATCTCGCTTCCGGTTCCCGTCATGACTTTCTCCGTTGGATGGAAGAAGTGGCACCCGGCGCGCCCGTCGCCAACCAAGCCAGAGGCCGATCTCTCATCCTGTGAGGGCTGCGGCGCAACCCCGGGATGCAGGCCGGCCGCGCCGCGTCTAGCACCCGCGGGAGAGGATGACCGGATGAGGGATCGGACGACATGATCCGACGAGAACGCATATCGGGGCGAAGACCCTGGCTGCTGTGGATCGCGATCGTGATATTCGCCGTGAGCGGCGCTGGCCTGGCGCTTCCGGGGGCGTGGCTGATCGCGCTTGGCGGATCGGCTTATTATCTGCCTGCGGGCATCGCGCTGCTGGCCATTGCGTGGCTGGCCTGGCGGCGGAATCCGGCCGCGCTGTGGCTGATGGCGGCGCTCCTTGCGGTAACGATCATCTGGTCGCTGGCCGAAGGCGGTTTCGACTTCTGGGCGCTGATGCCGCGTCTTTTCTTCCCGGTGGCGCTCGCGATCGGATTGCTGCTCGCGTTCCGCCGCGTGCCGATGGCGAGCAAGGGGGCTCGTCCAGCGTTGGGCGTGCTGGCGGCCGTCGCATTGGTGGTGCTGCTGTCGCCTTTGCTCAGGGGCGCCGGGATCGAAGGCGAGGGCGTCGCGCCCACGTCGCTCGTCTCCGCCGCTCCGGTCGATTGGCCCAGCTACGGTAACCGCTCGGCCAATCGCTATTCGCCGCTCGCGGACATCACGCCCGCCAACGTAGGCCGGCTGCAGCAGGCCTGGATCTATCATAGCGGCCTGCGGTCGCCCGACGGCAAGCGGCGCGGGGGGCTGCAGTTCAATCCCACGATGGCCGACGGCCTCGTCTATGGCTGCACCGCCTTCAGCACCGTCTTCGCGCTCGATCCTACGACCGGCAGGCAGGTGTGGCGCACCGATACGCTCGTCCGCGATTCCTCCGGCGGCCATCCCGCATGCCGGGGCGTCACCTTCTTCCATGCGCCGGCAGGGACCGCAGACTGCCCCACCCGGATCATCGCGGGCACGATCGACAACCATCTGATCGCGCTCGACGCCAGGACCGGCGCCTTCTGCCAGGGTTTCGGCACGGGCGGGCGGGCCGATCTGCTCGACGGCCTCGGCCAGATCCCGCAGGGCTGGACCCACCCGACCTCACCGCCGACCATCGTCAACGGTACGGCCGTGATCGGGGCTTACGTGGTCGACAACCAATCGACCGAGGTGCCGCCCGGCGTGATCCGGGGCTATGATGCGGTGACGGGCACGCTCAAATGGGCGTTCGATCCCGCGAAGCCCGAGGCGCGCCAGCCTCCGCCGCCCGGCACGATCTACACGCCCTCCACGCCCAACGCCTGGACGGTGTTCAGCGGCGACGATCGCCTCAATCTGGTGTTCGTGCCGATGGGCAATGGCAGCCCCGATTTCTTCGGCGCCCAGCGCACCGCCAGCACCGATCGCCTCGCCACCTCGCTCGTGGCGCTGGACGCCACCACCGGGGCGATCCGCTGGCAATTCCAGGCGGTGCATCACGATCTGTGGGATTATGATCTCGCGGCGCAGCCTGCGCTCGTCGACTTTCCTGTCGGCAACGCGACGGTGCCCGCGATCCTCCTCGCGACCAAGACCGAGCAGCTCTTCGTGCTCGATCGACGCACCGGGCGTCCGCTCACGCGCATCGAGGAGCGCAAGGCCCCGGCCGCCTCCGCAACCGGCGAGCGCCCCGCGCCGACCCAGCCTTTCTCGGTCGGGATGCCGAGCCCCTTCAAGGGCGACCTGACCGAGCGCGACATGTGGGGCCTTACCCCCTTCGATCAGCTTTCCTGCCGGATCGCGTTCCGGCGGTCCGTCTATCACGGCATGTACACGCCGATGGGGAGGACACCCACGATCCGCTATCCGGGCGAACTGGGTGGGATCGACTGGGGGAGCGTTTCGATCGATGCCGGTCGCGGGCTGCTGATCGTCAATTCCAACCATATGGCGGATCGCGACCAGCTCATCTCGCGGGCGCAGGCCGATCGCGAGGGCCTGATCCCCCGCGTCGATCCGCGCGGCCATTCCGCTCCGGGCGGCGCGATGGCGGGCACGCCCTATGCGGCGCACTGGGGCCCGTTCCTCTCGGCGTTGGGCGTGCCCTGCCAGAAGCCGCCTTATGGCGAGATCACCGCGATCGACCTGAAGACGCGCAAGGCGGTGTGGACGCGGCCGCTGGGGGATGCGCGCGCCAGCGGTCCGTTCGGATTGCGGCTGGGCCTACCGATCGTGCTGGGCGCACCGAACATCGGCGGCACGCTGGCCACCGGTGGCGGCCTGGTCTTCGTGGCCGCGACGCAGGACGAGATGTTCCGCGCGTTCGACGTCCATAGCGGCAAGCTCGTCTGGCAGACGAAATTGCCCGCCGGGGGGCATGCCACGCCGATGAGCTATCGCGGCGCCGACGGACATCAGTATGTCGTGATCCCGGCGGGCGGCGGCTCGCTCAAGGATCCGCAGGGCGACGCGATCGTGGCCTTCCGGCTCGACGCGAAGAAATGATGAGAGAGATGACGATGATCCGCACCCATGCTCTGTCGGCAGCCGCGCTGGCGGTGGGGCTGGTGGCGGCTCCCGCCCCGGCGTTCGACAAGCCGCAGACCACCTACAAGGTGTTCCAGTTTCCGCAGGACCGCATCCCGCGCATCGACGGTGACTTTTCGGACTGGGACATGGTGCCCGACAGCTATGTCGTCGGCCAGGACCAGATGACGGATCAGGACGGCGGCCACCACAATCCCGACAAGACGCTCACCATCCGCGTGAAGGTCGGCTGGGTGAAGGGGCTCAACCGGCTGTATTTCCTGTACGAGGCCAAGGACGATTATTGGGATTTCTCGCTGCCGGGCCTGCACAACGACACGTTCGAGGTGGTGGTGGATGCCGATCTCACCGGCACGCCCCTGATCGACGTCCAGCATCAGGATATCTGGAAACCCGAATGGGTCGGCGAGCGCGCCTCTAGGACCGACCCGCGCGTGCCCGGTTCGCTCACCCACTGGTACAGCCACGGTGTGCAGGCCCAGAATTATCACATCATGACGCCCCGCAAGGACAAGGATTGGGCGATGGCGTGGGGCTCCCCCACATGGATCAAGGATTTCCCCTTCGCCAACTCGGCCCAGAGCTACAATTTCAAGCCGGGGCAGGGCGGCACGTACCGGCTGGAATTCTACATCACCCCGTTCGATTATGCCGGGCCGGAGGGGCCGGAGCGCGCGGTGGAATCGAAGCTGCGGGAGAATGCCCTGATCGCGCTCGGCTGGATCGTGATCGACTATGACGATGTCAGAACCGATCGGAAGAACGGCTTCTGGTCGCTCTCCAGTCAGCGCCCGATGTTCGCGCTCGGCTCCGATCTGCCCTTGTTCAGGCTCATGCCGGTCGAGCCGCAATATCAGCCCAGGCTGGAGGCGCGCTGGAGCTGGAAGGTCGTCGACATGGATCGCCGCCTCGTCGCCTTTCACGATGACAGCGTGGGCGAGGCGACGGGGTGGCACTGGGATTTTGGCGACGGCACCAGCTCTACCGAGCGACATCCGATCCACGCCTTCGCCAAGGCGGGCAGTTTCGTGACGATATTGGACGTGACCGGCCCGAGCGGGACATCGCGGCGATCCAAAGTATGGGATGTCCAACTGCGGTGAGCGCCCGTCTGTCGGCAAGATGATCTTGAATGCGGCCAAGCGTTGGACCGCGCGATTGACAAAGCGAGGGTCAGCTCCTTCAATTATCGGATAAATATACTGAAGTCGGCTGCGGTCCGTGATTTGCCGGATCCATGTCACGCCAGAAGATAAGGGGTGGATATGTCGGGCAGGGACGGTTCCTCTGCGACAGCATCGAGAATGGCGCGTGCGCGCTGGGTATCCGTGCATATCATTCCGTGCGAGCGTCAGGTGCGGGCATGGCTGTCGCGCTGGGGCGTCAGGCAGGATGACAGCGACGAGATCATCCAGGATGCCTATTGCCGGATCGCGACGCTCGACACCGTCAGCCATATCGACGATCCGCGCGCCTATTTCTTCTCGATCGTGCGAAATCTCGCCATCCGTCGGCTGCGGCGCGAAAGCATCGTCAAGATCGAGACGATCGCCGAGATCGATGCATGTCACGACCTGCATGGGCAGTCGCCCGAACGGCAGGCGGCGGACCGGCAGGAATATGAGTGCCTGCTGGGCCTGATCCGGGCGCTGCCGATCAAGTGCCGCCAGATCATGGAATTGCGAAAGATCGAGGGATGGTCGCAGCGGGAGATCGCGCAGCATCTCGGCATCAGCGAGAAAACGGTCGAAAAGCAGCTCTGGCTGGGATTGAAGGCCGTTCGTTTGGGCTGGAGTCGTGTGATCGCCACCGATAAGGATCGGTGGCTGCGAAGTGCGAGAAAGTAAGTCGATGCCGAGCGCAAGCGGGAACGAGATCGACGATATCGCGACGAACTGGATCGTCCGCATGGACGGTGCGGGCTGGAGCTTCGACGATGAGCAGGAACTGGACGCCTGGCTGAAGCAGGATAGGCGGCATCGGGGCGCCTTCCTGCACGCGCAGGCCTTGTGGCTGGCGCTGGACGACAAGATCGAAGACGAAGCGGCGCCGGTGAAAGAGGAGATCAATCCTCTGCGGCGTCGATTGCTGATGGGCGGAGGAGCGGCGCTGGCAGCCTCGTTCGTGGGCGGCGTCGCGCTTTGGACGAAGGCCAGGACCATCAAGACGGAGGTCGGCGAGATACGGCGGCTGCCGTTGCCCGACGGATCGGTGGCGGCGATCAACACCGCCAGCGAGATGAAGATCGCCTTCGCCGAGCAAAGCCGCGATGTGACCCTGAAGCGCGGCGAGGCGTGGTTCCAGGTATCCCGCGATCCGCATCGCCCGTTTCTCGTGGAGGCGGGATCGGTTCGCGTCATGGCCGTGGGCACCGCATTTTCGGTGCGGCGTCGCGAACAGGGGGCGGACATCGTCGTCACCGAAGGCACGGTGAAGGCCTGGACCGAAGGCAAGGACACCGCCAGCGTGCGTCTGTCGGCGGGCGAACGGATATTCCTGTCCGATAGCGCGCAGGTCCAGCGCGATGCGGAGGGATCGGTGGATCATGTGCTGGCCTGGCGCGATGGCCGCATCGATCTTCGGGGCGAAACCGTGGCGGCCGCGATCAGCGAGTTCAACCGCTACAATGACCGGCAATTGATCCTCGACGATCCCGCGCTGGCCAAGGAACGGCTGGACGGCTTTTTCCGGACCGACGACGTCGAAGGGTTCGCCAAGGCGCTGCGCGTGACGCTGAACGCGCCGGTCGCCATCCCGTCCACGGGAGATATTCGGATAGGTGTTCCGGGTTCGCGGGCTCTCTGAGCCGGATGGCGCCGGGCCCGCTCCGACAGGTCAGAAGTCGCCCCATCCTATCCCGTCCACGGTCGTCCCGGCGCACGGTCGCCCACAAAAATGCGTCCGCCGAAATTTTCTTTTCAAGGATTTTCGGGCTCCGGGCCTCTTCCCCTTCGCCGGCACAGAATAGCCGGGTGGGGAGGATAAGATGATCGATCATAAGATGCTGGCGTCGACCGCGCTATTCGCTGTCGCCCTGGCGGGGCCGGCGCATGCGCAGGCCAAGTCCTTCGACATCGCCGCGCAGCCGGTGACGCTGGCGCTGGTCGAGTTCGGCCGGCAGGCCGACGTCCAGATCGTCGCGGCGCGCCGGTTGACCGACGGCAAGCAGGCCAATGCCGTGCGCGGCAAGATGGCCGTTCCGGTCGCGCTCAACCAATTGATCAGCGGCACCGGGCTGACGGCACAACAGACGAGCGCGCAGACCTATGCGCTGGCGTCGAACGCGCCGGCCGCCGATCCTCAGACACCGCCGCCGGCCGATCCGGCGCCCGGCAACAGCGCCGCCGATGCGCCTCCGTCCGACGAAAAGGTCGCGGACATCGTCGTCACCGGCTCCAGTATCCGGGGCACGCCGCCGACCGGATCGAATCTGATCCAGCTCGGCCGCGACGACATCATCAAGACGGGCGCCACGACCACGCAGGAATTGCTGGCCACCGTTCCGCAACTCGCCAGCTTCAACACGGCGCCCCGCCCCGGCCAGCGTTCCAACAGCAGCCTGTCCACGGGGCCCGACATTCGCGGCATCGGGCAGAGCGCGACGCTGACGCTGGTCAACGGTCACCGCATCGTGGGCGTCGGCGCGCTTTCGAGCCTGCCCGACCCCTCGATGGTGCCGCCTTCGGCGATCCAGCGCGTCGAGATCGTGGCGGACGGCGCCTCGGCCACCTACGGATCGGACGGCGTGGCCGGCGTGGTCAACGTCATCACGCGGCGCGACTATGACGGGCTGGAGGGCACGTTTCGCTCGGGCTTCGGCAGCAATTATCACCTTCTCAATGGCAATGCCTCGACCGGCAAGAAGTGGGATGGCGGCGGCGTGATCGTCTCCGGCGAATATTCCGCGACGAGCCGGCTGCGCGCTTCGACCAAGACATTCCTGACCAACGACTTCTCGGGCACCGGCGGACAGGATCTCCGGCTGATCGGCAATGCGTGCATTCCGCCGACCTACAAGGTCAACAATGCGGCCGGCGCGGCGACGGGCAGCTATATCCAGCCCGCGACCGGCGCCATCGATCCGCGCTGCACGACCTATCAATATGGCGATCTCTATCCGCATCAGGAGCGGCTGAGCTTCTTCGCGTCGGGCCATCAGGAGGTGACGGGCGGCGTCGAGATCGGGTTCGACAGCTTCTATTCGCGGACCAAGGCGAACGCCTATAACGTGCCGAGCTTCACCTCGGGCGTGATCGCGCGTGCCAACCCTTTCTTCCCGACCGGGCTGCCCGCCAGCGTCACCTCGATCACGACCTATTTCAGCCCGCAGACGATCACGGGCATACCGCTGCTCGATCATACGACGCTGACCACCTACGGCGGCACGCTGACGGCCGACGTGACGCTGCCGCATGATTTCAAATGGTCGAGCTACCTGACGGGATCGCGCAGCAATACCGACATCCACGAGGCGTCGTTCAATCCCCGCGCGGTGACGGCGCTGCTTGCGGGCACCACGACCGATACGGCGCTGGACCCTTTCGGGGGGCGGACGAGCGCCGCCAACCAGATCACGATCGCCGATTATGAGAACCATTATGTCGGCAAGCAGTATCTGTGGGAACTGAACAGCAAGATCGACGGATCGCTGATCACCCTGCCGGCGGGCGATCTCAAGGTCGCGCTGGGCGGTGTCTACCGGACCGAACATTATAACGGGTTGTTCGCCACCGGCCGGATCGGTTTCGATGAAGGCGCGCAGCGCGGGCTTGGCACGCGGAAGATCTATTCGGGCTTCGGCGAATTGTTCATCCCGGTCTTTTCCCAGGCGAATGCGCTGCCTTTCCTGCAGCTTCTGAACATTTCTCTGTCCGGCCGCTACGATCATTATAACGATTTCGGATCGACCAAGAATCCCAAGATCGGCGTGAACTGGGCGCCGGTTTCGGGGCTGACCTTCCGGGGGACGTATGGGAAATCCTTCCACGCGCCCGCGCTCAACGATCTGTATTCGCCCGATACGCGCGCCGGCTATCTGGCCAACGGCACGTTGCCGCCCGGCCTGCCGCAGGGTTCGGTGCCCGGCGGCATCTACATTGCCGGCGGCGATCCCAATCTCGGGCCGGAGCGTGCCGAGACCTGGTCGCTCGGCGCCGACTTTCAGCCGGGTTTCCTACCCGGCTTCAAGGCGAGCCTGACCTACTATAATCTGATGTTCAAGGATCGGATCAGCACGCCGAGCCGGACCTTCTATACCGATCCCAACTTTCGCAAATATATCGTCGACAATATCGTCTGCAGCAGCGGCACCTATCCGACGGGAACGAACTGCCAGGCGCGGCCGCTCGATCCGAATATCGTCTGGAACCTGATCAAGGATATCAGCCGGGTCGACTTTCCGAATACCGTCAACGGCCCGGCCGATCTTCCGCCGATCTACAACGTGACGTTGCTGCGGCGGACCAATCTGTCCGTGATCAAGACCGAGGGCCTGGACTTCGACGTCGGCTATCGCTGGCAGAAATGGGGGACGAGCTTCGCCGCGCAGGTTCAGGGCAATTATGTCCTGAAGTTCAATCAGGCGGCGGCGGCCGGCGCGGCGATGGTCGATCAGTTTCCGCTCGGGCAGCAGCGGTTTCGGACGCGCGGCACGCTTTCGGGACAGAAGGGGCCCCTCAGCGTTTCGGCCAGCCTGAACTACAGCGGCGCCTATCACAACGCCTACACCACCTTCGCCGGCCCGCTGGCGACGGGGAGGATCGCGAGCTTCACGACGGTGGAGACCCACATCGGGCTGAAGCTGCCGGACGAGGGCTTCCTGCAGAGCATGGAACTGACGGCGGACATCGACAATCTGTTCGATACGGAGCCATCCTACATGCGCTCGAGCAACGGCTATGGCGCCGGCAACATCCTAGGTCGTGTCGTCACGCTGGGTCTTCGCAAGCATTTCTGAAAAATCGGGCGGGTGGGCCGTTTGGGTCTGCCCGTCCTGTGCGTTTCGCGGGATCCCGATGCACGATCGGGACGGCGCAGGGGGAAGGGCCTATGTCGAGCCGATATGATCGCTGGTTCGTTGCCGCCGGCCTGCTGGCGATGGCGAGCCCGTCGATCGCGGCGGGGCGGGACTGGCAGCGCCTGCAGATGCCGAAGGCGGCGGAGGTTCTCGCCCGCTGGAAAAGCCCTCCGCCCGAATATGGGCCCGAGCCCTATTACGGGATCGGTGATGGCGTGACCGACGCGGCGATCGCCGCCGAACTCGATCGGGTGAAGGGGCTGGGGTTTCAGGCGATCACCGTCCAGTGGGGACGGCGGCTGCCTTATCCCTATCTCAGCGCGGATTATTTCGCCTTCTTCAAGCGCTTCGTGGCCGCCGCGAAGCAGCGCGACATGCGGATCTGGATCGTCGACGATGCGGGCTATCCGAGCGGGTTCGCCGGCGGAAAGATCAGCGCGCAGGCGCCGGCGCTGCGGATGAAGGCGCTGGTGAAGGCGGGCGATTGGAGCGTCTCCGGGGGCGGGGCGCTGGATGTCCCCGTGCCCGGGGATCTGATCGCCGTCAGCGCGATCGATCCGGTTTCGGGCGAGAGCCATGCGATCGAACCCCGCGACGGACGGATAGGCTGGCAGGCCCCCGCCGGGCGCACATGGCGCGTCATCGCCGTGGCGCACGCATTCCGGACTTCGCCGACGCGCTCCGATACGAACCCCACGGGCAAGAAGGACGATACCCAGTCGCTCCACGATTATCTCGATCCGGAGGCGACCGCGCGTTACATCGCGGTCACGCACGAAGCCTATCGCGCGGCGGTGGGGGACGAATTCGGCAAGACGATCCTCGGCTTTCGCGGCGACGAACCGGATTATTCGATCAAGGGCAGTCTGCCGTGGACGGGTGCCTTCCTGGCGACGTTCAAAGCGCTGAAGGGATATGATCCGACGGCGGATCTGCCGGCGCTCCTGCTTGATGATGACACGCGGCTGACGGAGCGCCAGACGCTGGTGCGCGCCGATTATTACGACGTCTTCTCGCGGCTGTTCGCGGACACCTTCTTCCAGATGCAGTCGGACTGGTGCGCGCGCTACGGGCTGCAATATCAGGTGCATCTCAATCACGAGGAGCGCCAGATCGAGCTCGGCAAGAGCGAGGGCGATTTCTTCCGATCGATGCGCAGCGTCCAGTCGCCCGGCATCGATGCGATCTGGCACCAGATCTGGACCGACACGGTATCGGATTTTCCGCGGTTCGGGTCGTCGGTCGCGCATCTGAACGGAAGGCCGCAGGCGATGACGGAGAGCTTCGCTGCCTTCCGGCCCACGCCCGAGTTGCCGGTCGCGCGCTACGTGGTGGACGAGCAACTGGTGCGCGGCATCAACCTCTTCGAATTCATGTATATTCCGGGTGGCCGGCCGACGCCGAGTTTCTATGCCGATCCCGATTTTCCGGCGCTGGCCGCCTATACGCGGCGCGCCTCCTATCTGATGTCGATGGGGCGGCCCGATGCGGGCGTCGCCGTGCTGCAGTCGCGCGGCACCGTGTGGATGCGGGATAAGGGCGCGGACGACATGTTCGTCGCCACCGAACGGATGCTGTCCGAAATGCAGGTCGATTATGATCTGGTCGACGAGGATGCGGTCGGGACGACGCTCAAGGCGGGCGGGGGAACGTTCGAGACGGCCAGCGGCAACCGCTACCGCAGCATCATCGTGCCGATGCCGGATCTGATGCCGAAGGCGGTCGTCGATCGATTGCGGACGTTCGCTTCGTCAGGCGGCAGGGTGCTGTTTCTGGGACGGACACCGCCACGGATCACGGAGGGCAGCTATCGCGAGGCGCGACCGGCGCGGCCCGACGAATTTTCGTGGGCGACGGTCGAAACCGGGCGGCTAGCACCGGTGCCGACACCGCCCGACCAGCCGCCCGCAGCACCCCCGCCGCCGCAGATCGTGCCGCCGAAGCTTGCCGCTGCCGTGCGATCGGCCGTCGGGATGGAGGACCTCGAACTGGCATCGCGAAGCACCGCGCTCCGCTACACGCACCGCCAGCTGGCCGATGCGAAAGTCTTCTTCCTGTTCAACGAAAGCGCCGCCCCCCTCGCCTCGACGATCATGCTTCGGGGCGCCGGGCGGAGCGTCCAGAGCTGGGATCCATCGACGGGCGAGGAACGCACCGTGGCCAGCCGCGCCGTGCGCGGCGGCCGCAGCCTGTCGATCGATCTGCCGCGATACGGTTCGCAAATCCTGGTGCTCCGTTAGTCCATCCGGAAAAGAAGGGGGCGGATGCCCGACGATCACAACCGGCGAATGGCCGCCAGAGGCGCCGCGTCATCTGGACCGGCTCGGCTCTCAGGCGTCGGGGCGCAGCCCAGATGCCGCACCGGCCGCTGTCGAGGCTGGACGCCCCCGCCGCGGACGTGTCCGAGCCGGTAACCTGGGCAATGATGGCCCTCGGGTTCGGCTTTTCGGGCGCAGGCTTGCAGTCGCCATGACATCCGAACGTGGAAGCGGCACTGAGCGTCGCTTGGCCGCCGCAATTCCCCTCATCCGTGGATCGGGGAAGCTGTGGTCGGCCACCAGCTTCTCCACCGCAGCTCTACAGTCCGCGTCAGGTTTTTCCCGGCGGATCCTTCGGGGGCGACACGTCCAGATCATCGAACAGTCTGTCTGATGCGCGGGCTGCCCACAGAATGAGGTCAGTTGTCATCGACGGTCGGCTCGTCGCCGACCGCCTCGATGCCATGTCAAATGAAGAATGAGCAAGATAGCTGGGACGTAATCGCTATTTCTGCTCTTGGCGGATAAAGCGACGAGCAGGACGGCGAAAGCCCATTCTCTGCAACTCTGGTTCTCTGTCCGCGAACTGATGTTTCATCGCACCGCCGACATGAATCAGCAGGAGCAAGAGCATCGTCCAGCCGCCGAGCATATGTAGCCGTTCGAGTCGCTCGTGCAGTTTATTCTGTTTAGCCAGGGCGCTGGGCGCCCGGCCGATCTCATTTATGGGCCCGATCATCGGTAACTTGATCAGGTTCCATACCATCGTCGCTTTCCGGGGCGGGGGAGCAAGCTGGCCTTGGGCCGCGGCGTTTGCGATGGCTTGGTGCCTGGCATAGGCCGCACCCGGCGATCCGATCGGTGGGTTGGCCGAAATCATTGCCCAGCCGGTCAAAGGCAGAAGCACCATCGCGGCGTAGAGCAGGAAATGGATAATATGGGCGGCTGTCGCCTCCGCTTTTCTCATCGGGAGGAGGGGCGGTGGCCGGTGGGTCAGTCGCCACAACACGCGGACGGCCGTCAGTGCCAATATCGTGATGCCCGATGAAATATGCCAGACGAAGAAGCCGCGTGGCAAAACGGGCCGTAACAGGCCCGACGCGAGATTGTAGAAAACGGCGAGGGCGATCAGCCAGTGTAGCCACATCGCGACGCGAGTGTAGCGCGCCCCGTCGATCTCGTTCGCAGCCATGGCGCGCCTCTCCTCGTGCGGAGCGCGAGGGTCCGGTGGGGCCGCTCGCTGGTTATGTCCGATCGTTTCCGCCCGACTTTTCCATTCCCGCGTTTATGCGCCGGCCGCCACGATACGTTAGACCCATTGCGAAAAGTCGCATGCAGTGCATCGCTGGCGGACGTAGGCCAACGGCAAGACGGCGTCGTCGGCCGCGGCAGGAGCCGTGGCGCAGCTAGTGATCGGGGCGTGCACCGACGAGAGGCCGGTTCGTCTCGCGCCAGCCGTCCAGACCGTCCGCATACCAGGCGACCGTCCGGTAACCGAGACGACGGAGCTTCCAGCCCGCGTTCCAGCTCATCCAGCAGTCGGCCAGACAGAAAACGACGATCGGGCTACGACGGGATCCTCGGCTGAGGCGATGGAGGCCCCGTTCGAACCAACGATCGATCGCAGGATCGGGCGTCCCCCGGCCGGCCTCCGGGAACCAGTGCGCGCCGGGGATCGTCTCGTGGGGCTCCGAGAGACGCCATTCGCCGGTCTCCGCATCGTGAACGGCGCCCCGCGCGGGCGTCACGTCGATGAACAACGTGCGGCCGTCTGCCAGCCTCCGCGATGCCTCGGCAGTCCCGATGCGCGCGATGCCGGGCGGCCGGGCGGGGACCACGCCACGATAGGCGGTGATGCGATATCCGGTCGCGGGATCGAACAGGGCGGGATCGCGAGGGGCGGGGGCTGCGGGAGGCGCAGGGGCGGGGCCGACGGCCGGCGTCATGAAGGCCAGGAGCAAGGCAGCGATCATCTTCCTCTCCTCCCAAGGTGCCATTGTAGCGGCTGCGGCGTGACGTCAAACCCGTCCCTTGGGAGAAGGACATGGCCGCAAAGGCTTTTCTGCTGGCGCTTCTGTTCGCGACCGGCGCGCAAGCAGCGCCACCAGCCGATCCGCTGGGTTCTCCGAACTGGACGGCGCTGGCGCAGACCTTCTTCGGCGACGACCCGGTGCGCTTCGATCCGCTGCTGATCGTCCATTTTCCGGCCATCGCTGAAAACCAGCGGCAGTTTCCGGTGCAGGTGGATGCGCGCGCCCTGGGCCAGGTGAAGCGGATCCTGATCTTTGCCGACCTCAACCCGATTCCGCTGGCGATCGATTTCGCGCCGGGGCCCCACGCCAGACCCTTCATCGCGACGCGCATCAAGCTCGACCAGCGCACACCCGTCCGCGCCGCGGCGCAACTGGCAGACGGCAGCTGGGCGGCGGCGGGCGGCTGGATCGACGCGGCGGGCGGGGGCTGCTCGGCCCCGCCGGTGAGCCGGGTGAGAGGCGACTGGGCGCAACATCTGGGCGAGGTGCGCGGCCGGGCCATCGCGACGGACGGGGTGGCGCGGGTGCAACTCTCGTTCCGCCATCCGATGGATACAGGCTTCGTCGCCAACATCCCCACATACAATCTGGAGACGGTGACGCTCTCGGATCGCGACGGGAACGAATATGGCATCGTCTCGCTGGAAGCCTCTGTAAGCGAGGATCCCGCGCTGACCCTTCTGGTGGATGCCGCGCCGGGAAGCGTGGTGGCGGTGACGGGACGCGACACGAGCGGGATCGAATATGATGCGCGGTTGCCGGTGACCGCCGCCTCCCCTTCCACCTCCACCCCCGTCGGTGCGGCGCGGCCATGACGCCGAGCCGCCGAACCATCCTGGCGGGGCTGATCGCCGCGCCCTTGGCGGCGGCCCTGCCGGCCTATCGGATCGTGCCGGAGCGGATCGGAGACGGCATCTGGATGATCCACGGCGCTGATGCCCCGATCGAGATGGGCAATGGCGGGGCGATCGCCAACATCACGATCCTGGCGACCGATGCGGGCGCCGTGCTGATCGATTGCGGCCCTTCGCTGCGCTATGGACAGGCGCTGACGCAGGTGGCCGCCACGCTGACCGGAAAGCCGGTGACGCGGGTCTATCTGACGCATCTCCATCCCGATCATATCTATGGCGCGGCGGCGTTCGATCCGGCGATCGTGGCGGCGACCCCGGCGCTGGCAGCCTCGCTGCGGACCGAGGGGCAGGGCTTTGCCGATGGCATGTACCGGCTGCTGGGCGACTGGATGCGCGGCACCGAATTCCGCATGCCGGGCGTGGTCCTGTCCGGCGAAAGCGAGACGATCGGGGGCCGGACCTTCGGCCTGCTGCCGCTGGCAGGCCACAGCGGCGCCGATCTGGCGATCCTCGATCGGGCCACGGGCACGCTGATCGCGGGCGATCTCGTCTTCCACGATCGCGCGCCGAGCACGCCGCACGCCGACGTGCCGATGTGGCTCGCCTCGCTGGCGAGGCTGAAGGCGATCGATCATCGGACGACCGTGCCGGGGCACGGCCCGTTCGATCCGGGACCCGCCAGCGCGATCGACCAGACGCGTGACTGGCTGGAATGGCTGACGGGCGCGCTGCGCGCGGCCGTGCTGGCCGGGATGGACATGGTGGCGGCGGGCGCGATGCCGATCCCCGACCGCTTCGCCCGGATGGCGGCGGCACGCTACGAACTGGAGCGATCGGTGAGTCACCTGTATCCGGCGATCGAGGCCGAATTGCTGCCGCGCATCGACGGACGCGGCTAGGACCGATCCACATTCATGTTCCCGCTCATCCTGAGGCGGGGTCGAGCGAAGCCGAGGGCTCGTCTCGAAGCCTGTCCCGAGCGCCTGCCCTGCAGGTAGTCGCAGGAGGCCGTCCATTTCCGGCTGTTTTTTCAGAAGGAAGGACGGTGCTTCGACAGGCGCGGCACGAACGGGAATGGAGGGACGCGACGATCCGGTGAGAGAGTGAGAGAGGTGGAAGGCTGGGCGTTAGCTCGCCCGGTTGGCGATAAGATGGTCCACCACGCTGGGATCGGCGAGCGTCGAGATGTCGCCCAGCGCGCCGACTTCGCCTTCGGCGATCTTGCGCAGGATGCGGCGCATGATCTTGCCCGAGCGGGTCTTGGGCAGGCCCGGCGCGAACTGGATCGCATCGGGCGCGGCGATCGGGCCGATCTCGCGCCGGACCCAGTCGCGCAGCGTGCGACGCAGATCCTCGGACGGCAACTCGCCCACATTCAGCGTCACATAGGCATAGATTCCCTGGCCCTTCAGCGCATGCGGCATGCCGACCACGGCCGCCTCTGCAACCTGGTGGTGGAGGACGAGCGCGCTTTCCACTTCCGCCGTACCCATTCGGTGGCCGGAGACGTTGATGACGTCGTCCACGCGGCCCGTGATCCACCAATAGCCGTCGGCGTCGCGGCGGGCGCCGTCGCCGGTGAAATAATAGCCCGGATAGGTGGAGAAATAGGCCTGGAAGAAGCGCGCATGATCGTTCCAGACCGTGCACATCTGGCCCGGCCACGATCGCGCGATGACGAGATTGCCATCCGCTGGACCCTTGATCGTCTGGCCGTCGGCGGAGACGAGTTCGGGCTGGATCCCGAACAGCGGCATGGTGGCCGAGCCGCGCTTGAGCGGGATCGCGCCGGGGAGGGGGGCGATCATGCCGCCGCCCGTCTCCGTCTGCCACCACATGTCGATCACGGGGCAGCGGCCTTCGCCCACGACATCATGATACCAGCGCCACGCTTCCGGATTGATCGGTTCGCCGACCGAGCCGAGCAGCCGCAAGGACGAGCGATCGGTGCGCGCGACGGGCTCGTCACCCTCACGCATCAGCGAGCGCAGCACGGTGGGCGCGGTGAACAGGATCTCCACCTTGTGGCGCTCGACGACCTCCCACATGCGCGAGGCCGTCGGCCAGTTGGGAACGCCTTCATACATCAGGGTCGTCGCGCCGTTCGCGAGTGCGCCATAGACGATATAGGTGTGGCCGGTGATCCAGCCGACATCGGCCGCGCACCAGAAGATCTGCCCCGGGCGATAATCGAAACAGGCCTGATGGGTGAGCGCGGCCCACAGGAGGTAGCCGCCCGACGAATGGACGACGCCCTTGGGCTTGCCGGTAGAGCCCGACGTATAAAGGATGAACAGCGGATCGCAGGCGTTCATCGGCTCGGGCGGGCAATCGGGCGGCACGCGGGCGATCACCTCGTCATACCAATGGTCCCGCCCGGCCTGCATCACGACGTCGGGCGCGCCGCCGGTGTCGTTGCCGCTGCGGACGACGAGGACGGCGTGGACGCCCGGACAATGGCGCAGCGCCTCGTTGACATTGACCTTGAGGGGGACGGACTTGCCGCCGCGGCGGCCCTCATCGGCGGTGATGACGATGCCGGCGTCGCTATCCTGGATGCGACCGGCGAGCGCATCGGGCGAGAAGCCGCCGAAGACGACCGAGTGGATCGCGCCGATGCGCGCGCAGGCGAGCATCGCGACGGCCGCTTCCGGAATCATCGGCATGTAGATCGCGACGCGCGCGCCCTTGCCCGCGCCCAGCGCGCGCAGAGCCGCGCCGAGGCGGCAGACGTCTTCGTGAAGCTGGGCATAGGTGATGGCGCGCGGCGCATCGGCGGGATTGTCCGGTTCCCACAGGATCGCGGTCTGGTCGGGCCGCGTGGCGAGATGGCGATCGAGGCAGTTGGCGGCGACGTTCAGCGTGCCGTCCGCGAACCAGCGTATGCCGAAATCCGCTTCGTGGAAGCTGCTTTCGTCCATGCGGGTGGGCGTCTCGATCCAGTCGAGCCGGTGCACCTGATCGCGCCAGAAGCCGTCGGGATCGTGGAGCGAGCGATGATAATCGCGCGCATAGCCAGCGGAATCGTAGAGCGGATCGATCTGGAAGGTGGCCGGGATGGGGATCAGATCGTCAGCCACGCGGCTCAACTCCTCGGGATAGAAAGCGGTCGACGGCGGCGGCCCGCCGCCGACCGGGTGAGGGCTCAGAAGAACAGGATCGCGCCGGTCGCCAGAGCATCGGAATTGGCCTTGTTCGGGCCGTGCGCCGTCGATCGGGTGTGGACATATTCGCTGATGAGCGTGACCCAGGGGGTCAGGCCATAGCGGAGCTGGCCGACATAGGAGCTGTTGTCGTCCAGCAGCAGCGGATTCACCTCGCCCTTGGCCAGGCTCAGGTGGCTGACGCCGTAGCTGCCGGCGATCGTGAACTTGTCGATCGTATAGGCGGCCTGGCCATACCAGCCATTGCTCTTGCGCTTGCGGCCGGCGGCGTCGGTGGAGAGGATGAACAGGCCGGTCGTGCCGATGCCCTTGCCGCCATAATAATAGCCGGTCAGCGTAAAGCCCGCATAGCCGAACTTGGCGCCCGCATCGAAGCCGCTGCCGGTGTAGGACGGGAAACCGGGCAGACCGTCATGCTTCTGCGTGATGCCGCCGACCCACAGATGGCCCGTAAACTTGTCCGCAGTGAAATCGTAGGTCGCCTTGCCCTGGAAGCCCGGCTGCTTGTTCACCTCGTTGTTGCCGATCGTCACCAGCGGCTGGAACGCGCCGACCGACGCCTGGAATCCGCCGATCTTGGGTGTGGTGTAAGTGATCTGCGGCTGGAAATCGGTGTAGATGTAGCCAAGGCCGATCCGGCCGAGCGACGTGTTCGACGGCGCGGCGTTGCCGCCGGTAGAGCCCACGGACAGCAAGGTGATGTCGTTCAGGATCGCTTCCGACGCGAACAGGCCGATATCGCGCCCGATCTTGAACTCGCCCACGTTCGGCTTGCCGAAGGTGAGGTAGGTCTGGCGGAAATCGATGCCGGCGGTGGCCAGCGCCTGCGGCGTGCCGGCCGAATTGGCGCCACCGACGCCGGAGACCGAATTGATGCCGGGATAGAAACCGAAATGCGCGCCGACATCCCAGCCTGCCTGCTGCGTCGTCACGTTGATCTTGAAGAAGCCGGGAAGGAGGCCGTTGCGGATCGACGAACTCTTGGGGCCGGCCGAGGCGAGACCGCCGGCGACCTGGCGATTGGCGGCGGTGTTGCCGCCGCTGTCGTGCACGTAGAAGCCGTTTACCGATCCTGCGAAGGCGATGTTCACGTCGCCCACGCTCATGCCGATGCCCGAATCCATCACGCGGACGAGCTTCTTGTCGTCCAGCGCGCCTGCCGCCGCCTGCTGCGGGGCGGCGCCTTCGGCGCCGGTGGTCGACACGGTCGTCGCGGCGGGCGGGGCTGCCGCCTTGCGCGCCGACAGCGTCTGATATTCCTCCTCACTCAAGATGCCTTTCTCCTTGAGCTTCAGCAGCAGGGCATCGGTCGCGTCCTGCGCCATGGCGGGGCTGGCGACCCCGATCAGACATGCGAGCGCAACGGCGGCGTGAAGCCGCCCCTTCCGGGTCCTCATCCCTTATCTCCCTGTTTCGACGGCCTCTCATGGCCGATTGCGGGGGAGACTGCCCCGGCGGTGTTTTCGCCGAAATTGCACTTTGGATTATTGGACCTTGGGCCATGAGACTTTGGGTCGGAATCGGCTCCCATCCTCCCCACCGCGAATGGGGAGGAGCGGGATCACGGCGCGATCACGACGCCCCAGGGAGCCTTGCCCGCCGGAAGCGTGGCCGTGACCGTGCGTTTCGCGAGATCGACCACCGACACGTCGTTGCTCAGGCCGTTGGCGGTGAAGACGCGCGCGCCGCCCGGCTCGATCGCGACCTGCCAGACGCGCTGGCCGACCGTGACGTAGCCCGTCACCTGATGGCTCGCCACATCCACCAGCGCGATCGCGTTGGCACGGCCGAGCGCCACGATCGCGGTCTTGCCGTCGGCGGTGAACCGGATGCCGACGGGCATCACCTTGTCGGCCGGGACGCCGGGGGGGCGGAAGGCGATCGTCGTCGTCACCGCACGCGTCCGCCCGTCGATCACGCTCACCGTGCCGCCGATCTCGGACGAGACCCAGACCTGTGCGCCGTCACGCGTGAATTCGGCATGGCGCGGGCGGAGGCCGACCTCTGTCTGGGCGACGTCCGTCCTGGTGGCGACGTCGATCCAGTGGACCTGGCTGTCCGTTTCGCTGGTGGAGAGGACATATCTGCCATCGGGCGAGGCGGCCATTCCCTCGGGCTCGACCCCGACCGGGATCTGCCAGGCCACGCTTTTCTTCGCGATGTCTATTGCGGTGACGGCCGCGTCGCGTTCGTTGGCGGCGTACAGGGTGGTGCCGTCGGGCGACAGGGCGAACTGCTCCGGATCCTCACCCGAGGGGAGATTGCCGAGCAGCCGGCCGGTCGCGCGGTCCAGCACCTGCACGGCATTTTCGTCGCTCGCGCAGATGTAGAGCTTCGTGCCGTCCTTCGAGAGAAGGATGCCGCGGGGGCGCTTGCCCACCTCCCACGTCGCGATGGTCTTGAGCGTGGCGGTGTCGATCACCGTGATCGTGTTGCCGCGCTCGTTGGAGACATAGGCCGTCGCCGCCGGCAGCGCGGCGGGCAGGGCCAACGCGAAAGCGGGGACGAGCGTGGGGGCGAGGGCGAAGAAGGTCTTGCGCATGCCGTCACTCTAGACGTCCGACCGCACTCCCGCCTCTAGTCCGAAAGTCCGATGTGGCGCGTATCCCGGCCATCCTACTGTCCGATGCGAAGCGGCGAAGGGTCGCGCTGTATCTGGAGGGTTGCATGAAGGCTGGGGTGAGCACGGTGGCGATGGGGCTCGCGGCGCTGGCGGCGGGGGCATCCATTTCCGGACGGGTGATCGCGCACGGCAATGTCACGCCGCAGGCGGTCGACACCTCCGCGCTGCCCGACATAGGCGAGGAATGGCTGAAGCATAATCCCTATCGGGGCAACGCCACCGCCATCAAGATCGGCGAAGGCGCCTACGGCCAGAATTGCGCGCGCTGCCATGGCCTCGAGGCGATATCGGGCGGGATTGCACCCGATCTGCGCTACCTGGAGGTGGGCGACAGCGGCGACGAATGGTTCATCCAACGCTACCAGCATGGCTCGGCCCGCGACGGGAAGGTCTATATGCCGCCCATGGGCGAGGTGCTGGGCCAGAAGGCTGGCTGGGCGATCCGCGCATGGCTCGAAACCAAGCATACCGACAGCTGATGACGCCCCTGATCACGCGGCGACGGATGATGACGCTGGCCGGTGGCGCGGCCGTGACGATCGCGCTGCCGGCATTCGCCGCGCCGCTGGACAGGGTCATCAAGAACGATGTGCTCTCGATTGCTGTCTATCGCGATTTCGAGCCCTGGTCGTGGCGCGACGGCGATGCGCTGAAGGGCATCGACATCGAGATGGGCGAACTGATCGCGGCCGCGCTGGCGGTGCGGGCGAGCTTCGTGGAGCTGATCCCCGGCGACGATGTGGCGGCCGATCTCCGCAACGCGGTGTGGCGCGGATCGGTGGTCGGCCAGGCGCCCGCCGACGTGATGATGCACGTGCCGATCGATCGGCAACTGGCGCTCGCCAATGATCGCGCGGTTCTGATAGCGCCTTATTATCGCGAGAGCTTCACGATGGCGTGCAACCGCGAGAAGCAGCCGGATTGCGAGATCGCGCCGACCGAGCTGAAGGGCAACCCGCTCGCCGCCGAGATCGACACCATCCCCGATTTCTACCTGTCGAGCGTGGGCGGGGGCGCGCTGCGGCCGAGCGTGAAGCACTTTTCCAACGGCGTGCTGGCGGTGGGCGCGACGGCGGCCGGCGACACTGAGGCCGTCGTCGCGACGCGGGCGCAGATCGAGCACGGGCTGGTGAAGGATCGCGCGCGGCTGGTGGCCCGCAAGGGGCCGCTGCCGATGATGATGTCGCCGGGCTGGAATGTCGGATTGGCCGTGAAGGACGACAGCCGCGATCTGGGCGACAAGCTGGAGGCGGTGGTGACGGCGCTGATCGCCAACGGCAAGATCCCGGCGATCTTCGAACGCTATGGCGTGACCTACCGGCCCGCAGCGGAAAGCTGATTCCCGTCCTGTTCGCGCCGAGCTTGTCGAAGCATGCTCTGAACGCCTGTCTTCCACGCGGTCGAAGGGTGCCGTCCTTCTTGCCGGTAAGAGGAAGGACGGTGCTTCGACAAGCTCGGTGCGAACGGAGAAGGGAATCGGACCCTTCCGAAACCTGAAAAAGACTTCAGACTTGGTCCAAGGTCCAATTGCTCGCCCAGCCCCCGCTTTTAGCATCGCACTCATCCCGATGCGTGCGTCAGTCACGCGGACAACAAGGAGAGGGGACCGATGAAGCGCTTTCCAACTATTGCGGCGCTGGGGGCGCTGACGTCGATGCTGGCATCCTCCGTGATCGCCCAGTCGCCCGCCGGGCCGACCGATGCGGATCTGATGTCATCCGCGACGAACACCGCGTCCGTCCTCACCTATGGCATGGGCCCGAAGGCACAGCGTTTCAGCCCGATCGACCAGATCAATACGACGACCGTCGCCAAGCTCGTTCCGGCCTTTTCGGCTTCGCTCGGCGGCGAGAAGCAGCGCGGGCAGGAAAGCCAGCCGATCGTCTATGACGGCACGATCTACGTCACCGGCTCCTACAGCCGCCTGTTCGCGTTCGACGCCAAGACGGGCGAAGAGAAATGGGAATATAGCGCGCGCCTGCCCGACGGCATCATGCCCTGCTGTGACGTCGTCAATCGCGGCGCCGCGATCTATGGCGACAAGATCATTTTCGCGACGCTGGACGCGCACATGGTCGCGCTCAACCGCAACACCGGCAAGGTGATCTGGAACAAGACGCTGCAGGATTATGCGGCCGGCTATTCGAACACGGCCGCGCCGATGATCGTGAAGGGCAAGGTGATCTACGGCAATTCCGGCGGCGAATTCGGCATCATCGGCAGGGTCGAGGCGCGCGACGTCAACACCGGCGAACTCGTGTGGTCGCGGCCGACGATCGAAGGGAATATGGGCCAGCTGAACGGCAAGGATTCCACCGTCACCGGCAAGACCAACGCCAGCTGGCAGGGCGACCAGTACAAAACGGGCGGCGGCGCGCCGTGGCTGGGCGGCACCTATGATCCCGACACCAACCTCGTCTTCTTCGGTACGGGCAATCCGGCGCCGTGGAACAGCCATCTCCGGCCGGGCGACAATCTCTACACCTCGTCCACACTGGCGATCGATGCCGATACGGGCGAGATCAAGTGGCACTATCAATATACGCCGCACGACGGCTGGGACTTCGACGGCGTCAACGAATTCATTCCCTTCGACGCCAAGGTCGGGGGCAAGATGATGAAGCTGGGCGCGCAGGCCAATCGCAACGGCTATTTCTTCGTGCTGGATCGGACCAACGGCAAGTTCATCCAGGCGACGCCGTTCGTGAACAAGATCACCTGGGCCAAGGGCTATACCAAGGCCGGCCGGCCAATCTTCGACGACAGCAACCGTCCCGGCGCGCCCACCACGGACAAGGGATCGACCGTCTTCTCCGCGCCCGCATTCCTCGGCGCGAAGAACTGGATGCCGATGGCCTATTCGCAGCAGACCGGCTATTTTTACGTGCCCGCCAACGAGTGGGGCATGGACATCTGGAACGAGCCGATCACCTACAAGAAGGGGGCGGCCTATCTGGGCGCGGGCTTCACGATCAAGCCACTCAATCAGGATTATATCGGCGCCCTGCGCGCGGTGGACCCGGCCACCGGCAAGATCATGTGGGAATATAAGAACAAGGCTCCGCTCTGGGGCGGCGTTCTGACCACCGCCGGCGGCCTGGTCTTCACCGGCACCCCCGAAGGCTATCTGAAGGCGTTCGACGCGAAGACCGGCAAGGAATTGTGGAAGTTCAACACCGGATCCGGCGTGGTCGGCTCGCCCGTGACGTGGGAGCAGGATGGCGAGCAATATATCGCGGTCATGTCGGGCTGGGGCGGTGCTGTTCCGCTGTGGGGGGGCGAGGTGGCCAAGGCCGTGCAGCACATCAACCAGGGAGGATCGCTGTGGGTGTTCAAGCTTCCCAAGGCATGACCGCCGCGGTCCCTCCGCCCGGCATCGGCTGGCCTCGCGATCCGGTGCCGGCGCTGGTAGAAGAGAGCATGGCGGAGGCGACATCGGTGGAGCGCGTGCTGATCGCGGACGACCATCCGATGGTGCGGGACGGGCTGCGTTCCGTCATCTCGGTCGCGTTCGACAGTTGCGAAACCTTCGAGGCGGCAACCCTCGACGAGACGATCGCGGTGATCGAGCGCGAGGGCGATTTCGATCTCGTCATGCTCGACGTCAACATGCCTGGGGCGCGCGGCATCAGCGGGCTCGTCACGCTTCGGCGGCGCTTTCCAGCGCTGCCGATCGTGATGGTCTCGGCCGAATGCGAGCGCGACATCGTATCCGCCGCGCTGAGCGCGGGCGCGGCGGGCTTCATCCCGAAATCGCTGAAGCGCGGGGCGATCGTGGAGGCGCTGAAATCGGTTCTGGCCGGCGAAATCTACGTTCCGGCCAATGCCAGCGACGACGGCGAAGGGCAGATCGAGCGGCGGGAGATCATGCGGCGGATCGAACATCTCACGCCCCAGCAGAAAGTGGTGCTCGGGCTGCTGGTGGAGGGCAAGCTGAACAAGCAGATCGCCTATGAACTCGACGTCTCGATGACGACGGTGAAAGCGCACGTCTCGGCGATCCTCGCCAAACTGAATGTGTTCAGCCGAACGCAAGCGGTGATCATGGTCAACAAGGTCGGTTTCGATCGGGGCGCGACCGGGGCGCACTGAGCGACGCGGGATGCCGCTCCGTCGGCGCGGACGGCGGCTGCATTCGGACCGGGCGGGAGCGGCGTGAACGAGCGGCGACCCGGCCGAGGTGGCGTCACGTCATTTGGCAACGGGCCCCGAGGATCGTCATGATGCCGATCCCGCTATGCCGCAGGCCGGCTCAGCAGCGCGCGCAGCTGGGCCGGCTTTACCGGCTTCGTCAGACAGTCGAAGCCGGCCGCGACGAGGCGGTCGCGCAATTCAAGCATGCGATCCGCGGTGATGATGATCGCCGGAATGTCCGCATCGAGACGCGCGCGGACGCGACGGACCGCCTCATCGCCGGTCTTTTCCTGATCGAGATGATAATCGGCCAGGATCAGGTCGGGCTGGACGCCTCCGTCGATCGCCGCCAGCGCGCCGGCATCGTCGCGGACCGCAGTGACGCGGCAGCCCCAGCCGCCCAGCATCGCGGTCATCCCCTCCAGAATGGCGGGTTCGTTATCGATCACGAGCACCGTCTGCTCGGTCGCCGCGCGGCGCCGGGGGAGATCGCGGGGCGCGGGTGCGATCTCCTGCGGCGCCGCGATCGGCAGGGACAAGCGGAAGAGCGAGCCTTCGCCCGGCGCCGAGCGCATGGCGACATGCGCGTCGAGCGTGCGGGCGGCGCGCTGAACGATCGCGAGGCCCAGGCCCATACCGCGGCCCCGATCGCGCCCGTCGTCAAGCCGGCGAAACTCCTCGAAGATCATGGCGTGATGCTCGGCCGCGATACCGATGCCCGTATCGATCACCTCGATCTTCACGCGATCGCCGGCTTTGCGGCACCGCAGCTCGACCTGACCATGCTCGGTATAGCGCAGCGCATTGGAGACGAGATTCTGGATGATGCGACGCACCAGCCGCATATCCGATCGCACCCATAAGGACGTCGCCGGGATCCGCAGCGCGAGGCCGCGCGCACGGGCGACCGGCGCAAATTCGCCGCGCATCGCCCCGAGCAGCTCGGCGAGCGGGAAATCCGCCATATGCGGCACGATCGCGCCGGCATCCAGCTTCGAGATTTCCAGCAGCGCCTCCAGCAGATCCTCGACCGAATCCAGCGCAGAGCCGGTCTGGCGGACGAGCGCGCGCGTAGGCGTCGCCAGGCGCCGCTCGGCAATGGCCGAGACGAACAGCCGCGCGGCGTTGAGAGGCTGGAGCAGATCGTGGCTGGCCGCAGCGAGGAAGCGCGTCTTCGAGAGGTTCGCCTCCTCGGCGGCCGTCTTGGCCCCGCGCAGCGCCGCCTCGGCGGCGAGACGCTCGCTCACTTCGCGCTGCAGCTTGGCATTGACGGCGGCGATGTCGGCGGTCCGCTCCTCGACGCGGCGCTCCAGCGTCTCGGCCGTTCCGCGAAGGGCTTCCTCAGCGGCGAGACGCTCGGTGATGTCCTCGAAACTCATCACCATGCCGCCATCGGCCATGGCGGAGCGGCGCACCTCGATGACATGGCCGCGCGACTGACGGCGCTGCGCGACGATGTCGGGCGATCCGGCCGGAAGCCAGTCCAGCGGGTTGGGATCGCCCAGCGGGCCGTTCAGCCGGCGGCAGGTCTCGACCATGCCAGAATGGGTCGTCACCATCGGCAGGCAATCGTCGGGCAGGCCGATCATCGATAGCAGCGGGCCGTTCGAGGCGATCAGCTGGCGATCGGTATCGTACACCGCCACGCCCAGCCGGATATTGTCGAGCGTCGATTGCAGCACCGCGGTCTTCTGCGCCAGTTCGTGCGCGCGCTGGCGCGCGTCGGCCGCCTTCACGTCCGTGATGTCGGTATAGACGCCGACGATGCCGCCCTCGCTCGTCCGCAGTTCGTTGGCCTGGATCCAGCGGCCGTCGGGCAGGACGTGGATATGCCCGCCCTCGACCACGCCATGCTGTGCCAGCCGCTCCGATACCCAGCGTTCCGGCGCGAGGCGCGCGCCGAGGCTGTCTCCGGTCTCGCCGATCAGATGCACGATCTCGCTGAACGTGATTCCGGGAACAATGCGGTGCGCGACGCTGGGCCACAGGCCGAGATACGTTTCGTTGCACAGGATCAGGCGATCATCGGCATCGAAGATCGCGAAGCCCTCGTTGATGCTGTCGATCGCATCGCGCAGCCGTCGTTCGGCACCGTCGGCCTGCTCCTTGGCAGTGGCGAGCGCCGCATTGGTCGCGGCCAGCTGACCAAGGGCGCGCTCAAGATCCGCCGTGCGGTCGCGAACATGCCCTTCTAGGGCGATGGCCGTCTCGAACAGCGAAAAAGCGTTGCCCTGCAGATCGGTGGAACGCTCGATCCGGTCCATCAGCACCAGATTGATCCGCTCGGCCTTGGCGAGCTTCGCTTCCAACTCGGCGATGCGTTGCTGCTGCAGATTGGGGGCTGGGCGGCTGCTCATCGCCCGATCGCGAGGCCGCTGAAGCTCTGGTTCACATGCAACGCATGGAATTGCTCGCCATAGGTGTTGAAACCGACGACGCGGCGCGCGGCGAAGAGATTTGAGACATCCCGCCGCAACTGGCGTTGGCGCAGATCGACCGAATTCAACACGCAATCGAAGCCGATCACCCGATCGATGCCGCCGACCGCTTCGTCCAGCCGATCGAACAGGCCCTCCAACTCGTGCATCACATCGTGCGCCTCGCCCAACGTGAGGACGACGCCCTCGTCGATCGCGCAATAGAAAGTGAGGCTGCCGTCGGGATTGGCAGACTGGATCGAACGGCAATAATATTCGCCGCCTGCGCGCACCATCGGCGGATGCGAGGCGAACACCTCCGGACCCAGCTCCGCGATCGATACGCCGGCGAGGCGCGCATATTCCTGCGCGGCCGGCTCCGCATTCACCTCGTGAACGATGCGATCGACCGGATCCGCGCCGGTGATCACCATCTTCACCTTGCCGGGCTTGTAATGCTGCGAGCGGAACGCCTGCATCCGATGCGTGGAGGAGAGGATCGCGACCAGCGCCGCGTCACGGCGGAAGGCGCCCTCGTGCAGCACGAAGGTCTCCCGGAAATCCAGCCCGTCGCCGGAGGAGCCACCGATCAGCGGAATCTCGCCGAGCGCATCCTGCACCGTGACGGTCAGCATCTCCTCGCGATGGGACAGGCCATCGACGAGGAACAGCGCGGCGCGGCTGATATCCGGCCCTAGGTGGCGCGAATGCTCGGCCGCGCTCGCGACAAGTTCGCGAACGGCGCGATGCGCGTGCCCGGTATCGAACTGGTCGAGCGCCTCGAAGCGCATCGCGGACATGGCGAAATGCTCGGCCGGAAAACCGATCGCGGTGATCGTGCCCTCGCTGATCCCTTCGGGGCTGATCTCGCCCGAGGAAGTGCAGCCGATCACGGTGATGCCCTCGCTCCGTTCTGAGATGGCATCGGCCACCGCCGCTAGATCGTAGCGGCTGGAGCAAAACAGGATCAGGCCCGCCAGGCTGAGCGGATCAAGTTCACGAAACACGGCCTCGATCGCGCCGACCGGATCGGCCAGATCGGAACTCGCCGCGCGAACGGCGGGCGTGTACGCGTCTTTTCTTCTCTCCACGGCAGGCAGTATGACAGCGCCGCGCGGCCGCGTCATCCATGTCGTGGAGCGCAATTTCATCCTCCGCGCGCGAGCGGTGGCCCGGTCTCGAGCGCGTCGGATTCCGCATCGCTGAATACCCGGCTGCGGATGATGAAGCGGAAGCCTTCCGGCCCTTCCAGCGAAAAGCCGGCGCCGCGCCCCGGCACGACGTCGATCGTCACCTGCGTATGGCGCCAATATTCGAACTGCGCGGCGCCGATCCAGACGGGGACATCGCCTGCGACATGACCCAGGAGAACGTCCTGGGCGCCGGTCCGAAATTCACCGGCGGGATAGCACATCGGCGCGGAGCCGTCGCAGCAGCCGCCGGACTGATGGAACATCAGCGGACCATGCTGCGCGGCAAGCTGCCCGATCAGAGCCTCGGCGGCGGGGGTGGCGAGGATGCGGGGCGGGCGCTTCATCGTGCGATCTGCCTGAGTGATGAGGCTGCGATGGAACTGCGCCGTCTGTCCGCAGCCCGTCGAAGCCGGCGCATCCTCCCGCATCGAACGGGAAGAACGATGCGGGAGGATGCGCCGGGGATGAACGAACCTCCGGGGCGGCATCCAACAAAGCGTCCGGGAGGCTCCGCGGAGAGCCTTGGGGAGCGTCAGAACCTCCCGGACTCCTGACCCCAGTCAGGATAGGCGAGCCGGCGGCGCCTCAGAAGAAGCCGAGCGCCTTGGGGCTGTAGCTGACCAGCAGATTCTTGGTCTGCTGATAATGATCCAACATCATCTTGTGCGTCTCGCGACCGATGCCCGACTGCTTGTATCCGCCGAATGCCGCATGCGCGGGATAAGCGTGGTAGCAATTGGTCCATACGCGGCCGGCCTGGATGCCGCGGCCCATGCGATAGGCGGTCGTGCCGTTGCGGCTCCAGACGCCCGCGCCGAGGCCGTAGAGCGTATCATTGGCGATCGCGAGCGCGTCCGCCTCGTCCTTGAACGTGGTGACGGCGAGAACCGGCCCGAATATCTCCTCCTGAAAGACGCGCATCTTGTTGTGGCCTTCCAGCACGGTCGGCGTGACGTAATAGCCGCCGGCCAGTTCGCCTTCGAGCATCGCGCGATCGCCGCCGGTAAGCACCTTGGCGCCCTCGGCCCGGCCGATATCGATGTAGGACAGGATCTTCTCGAGCTGGTCGTTGGAAGCCTGCGCGCCGATCATCGTGGCCGCGTCCAGCGGGCTGCCCTGCTGGATCTTGCGGACGCGGGCGATGGCCTTCTCCATGAAGCGATCATAGATGCTCTCGTGGACGATCGCGCGGCTTGGGCAGGTGCAGATCTCGCCCTGATTGAGCGCGAACATCGTGAACCCTTCCAGCGCCTTGTCCAGGAAGTCGTCATCTTCCTGCATTACGTCTGCGAAGAAGATGTTCGGGCTCTTGCCGCCCAGTTCCAGCGTAACCGGGATCAAATTCTCCGTGGCATATTGCATGATAAGGCGGCCGGTGGTCGTCTCGCCGGTGAAGGCGATCTTGGCGATGCGCTTGTTCTGCGCGAGCGGCTTGCCGGCTTCGATGCCGAAACCGTTGACGACGTTGAGGATGCCCGGCGGCAGGATGTCTGACAGGATATCCATCAGCACCATGATCGACATCGGGGTCTGCTCGGCGGGCTTTAGTACCACGCAATTGCCGGCGGCGAGCGCGGGGGCGAGCTTCCACACCGCCATCAACAGCGGGAAGTTCCAGGGGATGATCTGCCCGACGACCCCCAGCGGCTCATGGAAATGATAGGCGATCGTGTCGTGATCGATCTCCGCGATCGAGCCTTCCTGCGCGCGCAGGCAGCCCGCGAAATAGCGGAAGTGATCCACGGCCAGCGGCAGATCCGCGTGGGTCGTCTCGCGGATCGGCTTGCCGTTGTCGATCGTCTCGACGAGCGCGAGCAGATCGAGCTTCTCCTCCATCCGGTCCGCGATCCGCAGGAGGATGCGGGCGCGTTCTTGCGGCGACGTGCGGGCCCATTTCTCCTTGGCGGCGTGCGCGGCATCCAGCGCCAGCTCGATATCGGCGGCGGTGCCGCGCGCAATCTGGCAGACCGTCTTGCCGGTGATCGGTGAGGGATTGTCGAAATAGCGCCCTTCGACCGGCGCAACCCACTGTCCTCCAATAAAATTATCATATTTGGAGCGAATGACGACATCGCCTTTCAACTGCTCGATGGTCTGCTGCAACATGTCCGCTCTCCCAGATGCTGTTCCGATCGACTCAGGGGTCGTCCTCAACAGTGAAAATTGCAGGGTCGGAAGCACTGCTCCATTGCACCAAAGGTCCATAGAACGGCGCATGCGCCTGTGCTGATCTTCCCTAAATTGCTCGTTTCGAAGGGAATGCCCGAATGCGTTTTGCTACGCCGCTCACGATCATGCTGTTCAGTGGCGCGATTTTGGCCGCTCCCGCCTTCGCCAAGGACATCACCGTCCAGATGAAAAATCAGGGGAGCGGCGGGATGATGGTGTTCGAGCCGGCCTTCGTGCAGGCGTCTCCCGGCGACAAGATCCATTTCATGCCCACGGACATGGGCCATAATGCCCAGCCGATCGCCGGCATGATGCCCGACGGCGTGAGCGAGCCGAACGGCGCCATGAACAAGGAATATGTTCTCACCGTCTCCAAGCCCGGCCTGTACGGCATCAAGTGCCTGCCGCATTTTTCGATCGGAATGGTCGCACTGGTGAAGGTGGGCACCGGCGCGTCGCCGAACGCGGCGGCGGCCGCCGCCGTCGCGCTGCCGCCGCTGGCCAAGAAGCGGATGGCGCCGATGCTGGCGTCCGCAAAATGACCGCCGCGCTGTTCGCCACCTATCCCAGGGACGGCGGCGGCCGGTTCGATCGCGAAGATTATGTCGCGTCGCAGCTGCCGCTCGTCGTGAAGGCGTCGCGGCAATATGGTCTGTCCTCGGCCGAGGCTTATTTCTCCGCCGGAGAAGGCGCGCCGAAAAGGCGGTGGCGATGCTGACCTTCGCATCGGGCGATGCGATCGACGCGGTGCTCGGATCGCCGACGGTCCCGGCCGTGAGGGGCGAGCTGCCCAATTTCACGGATATCGGGCCGGTCATCTCGCGCGCCGTGGCGCTCTAGCCAACGCCGGGGGAGGCAGATCGTGACGCAGCCCAGACTGGCGGGTGCGGCGCTCCTGGCGGCGCTGATTCTGTCTCTGGTGGCGTTGCTCGCCGCCTTCTTGCTGAGTATGGGCGCGGCGGGCCGTCACCTGGAGCGCGCCATGATCGCGCAGTCGCAACTCGCGGATGTCGCCCGGATTGAGGCGATGGTGGCGGAGTGGGCGTCGCGCGATGCGATCGAGCGCGCCGCGCGCGACTATCGCGCGTCGATCGATCTCGAACGCGGCTCGCTCGACGGCCCTGCGGCGCTTGCGGCGCAGCAGGCCGAGGCGGACGAGGCCGCCGGGCTCGTCGCCCTGGCGCTAGCCGGCGGGCCGCGCGATCGGTTGATCGCGACAGCCGATCGCATCACCCGCCGAGAGCAGCGCGAGGCGGCCGAAGTCGTCTCCGCGATGGCGACCCTGCGCAGGCGCACGGCATTCCTCGCTTCGATCCTGGCTGGTGCCGCCATCGCGGCGGCGTTGGCGGGAAGCGCCGCGTTGACCCGGGCGAACCGGCGGTTGACGGACGAGGTGGAGGCGCGCACGGCGGACCTGCGCGCGATCGATGCCTCGCGGCGCCTGTTCTTCGCCAAGGCGAGCCACGAACTCCGCACGCCCGTGACGGTGATGCGGGGCGAGGCGGAGGTATCGCTGGCCGACCCCGCCGCCAGCACGGACGATCTGCGCGAGGCGCTGGGCCATGTGGTCGCCAACGCCGATTTTCTCGGGCACCGGATCGAGGAATTGCTGGGACTGGCGAGCGCGGAGGACGGGCGCCTCAGGCTCGATCACGTGCCGCTCGATCTGGTGGCGCTTGCCATCGTTGCGGGCGATACGGCGGCCCCGTACGCCCGGTCCTCCGATGTCCGCCTCGCGCTGAACATGTCCGCGCCCGCGCTGGCGGTGCGGGGCGACGCGCGCTGGCTGGGGCAGGCGCTGCTGGCGGTGCTGGACAACGGCATCAAATTCTCGCCGATGGGCGGCACGCTTTCCATGCTGGTGCAGGAACGCGACGGATGCGCAGAGATCGAGATTGCGGATCAGGGCGCGGGCGTGATGCCCGCCGAACTGCCCCGGATCTTCGATGCCTATTATCAGTCCGCCGCCGGCCGCATGCGCGGGGGCACCGGGCTGGGGCTCGCGCTCGCCCGCTGGGTGGTGGAGCAACATGGCGGCGTCATCCGTGCCGCGAACGATATCGGCGGCGGCTGCCGGATCGCGATCAGCCTGCCGCTGGCGGAGGCGGCATGAATATCCTGCTGGTGGAGGACGATGCCGGCATCGGCCGCTTCGTCAACCGCGGCCTCGCCGCGCGCGGGCACAGGGTGGCGTGGGAGCGGACCGCCGCGCGGGTTTCCGAGCTGGCGGAGACGGGCTGTTTCGATGCGGTCCTGCTCGATCTGGGCCTGCCTGACGGCGACGGACTGGAGATCTGCCGCATGCTGCGCGCGACGGGCAATATCCCGGTGATGATGCTGACCGCGCGCGATGCGGTGGAGGACAGGCTGGAGGGCTTCGATGCGGGCGCCGACGATTATCTGCCCAAGCCGTTCGCCTTCGAGGAACTGATCGCGCGGCTGCGCGTGATCGAGCGTCGCGTGGCCGAGCGCGCGCCCGAGCCTCTGCGGCACCACGATCTGACCGTGGACGGCGTGCTGCGCGAGGTCCGCTGCAGGGGGCGGCTCCTTCCGTGCGGGGGCAAGGCCTTCGATCTTCTGCTGCAGCTGGTGCGCGCGAAAGATGCGGTGATCGGGCGCCAATGCCTGATCGATGCCCTTTGGGGCGAGGAAGCGCACATCACCGACAATACGCTGGACGTGCATATTGGGTCGCTCCGCAGGCGCCTCGCGGCAGCGGGCACGGCGGTGACGATCGAAACCGTGCGCGGGCAGGGCTTCCGCCTCACCGGGGGCACGGAGACCGACCCAAGGTATCAGTCTTCCTGAAGCCGTTTTCAGGATCGCACCCGCGCCTGACGCTATCTTCCCGGCCAACGAAAAAAGGGGAGAGGCTCGATGAGCAGGCGTCTGTATCTGTTTGCCACGACGGGCCTGGCGGCGGTGCCGGCGCTCGCGCAGACTGATCCGTCGCATGTGCAGGCGCCGTCCGAGATCGTGGTGACGGCGCCCACGCCCTTGTCCAACGTGGGGGAGGGCGCGCTGGCCTTTCCGGCGCAGACCGCGAGCGACGAGGAACTGGAGCGCTCGCACGCCACGGACCTGACCGATTATCTGAAACGCGTTGCGGGTGGGGTCTTCGTCAACGAGGTGCAGGGCAATCCGCTGCAGCCCGACATCAATTATCGCGGCTTCACGGCCTCGCCCCTGCTCGGCACGCCGCAGGGCCTGTCCGTCTATCAGGACGGCGTGCGCGTGAACCAGCCGTTCGGCGACGTGGTCAGCTGGGATCTGATCCCGAAATCGGCGATCCGCTCGGTCAGCCTCGTGCCCGGCTCCAATCCGCTGTTCGGACGAAACTCGCTGGGTGGCGCGCTTTCGATCCGCACCAAGGACGGCACCTCCGATCCGGGCTATGAGATCGAGGGAAGTTACGGCTCGTTCCGGCGCAAGATGCTGGAGGGGCAGGCGGGCGGCAGCGCGAGCAACGGGATCGACTGGTTCGCGAGTGGCGACTGGTTCAAGGAAAAGGGCTGGCGCGACGTTTCGCAGTCAGAGGCGAAGCAACTATTCGGCAAGGTCGGCTGGTCGGATGCGGCGACAGCCGTGCATCTGTCGGGCAGCTATGCCGATACCGATCTCAACGGCAACGGGCTGCAGGAGATGCGGCTGCTGGCAGCGGACCGCGCCAGTGTCTATTCCTATCCCGACACGACGAAGAACCGCGCCTGGCTGGCCAACCTGACCGGCAGCCATCGTTTCTCGGACAGGCTGAGCGTCAACGGCAATATCTTCTGGCGGCATATCCGGACGCGCGGTTTCAACGGTGACGTGAATGACGATGCGCTGGGCGAAAATCTCTACCAGCCAAGCGCGGCGGAGCGCACCGCGCTGGCGCGGGCCGGCTATACGGGCTTCCCAACAAGCGGCGAGACGCAGGCCAACACGCCTTTCCCGAAATGGCGCTGCATCGCCAACATCCTGCTCAACAGCGAGCCGAACGAGAAATGCGATGGCTTGGCCAACCGATCCGGCACCACGCAGCGCGAATGGGGCGCGACCGGCGAGGTGACACTGGTGACGCCGATCGGTGGCGTGAAGAATGCGCTGACGGTGGGGCTCAACTACGTGGCCGGCCGCGCGCATTTCACCCAATTGTCGCAGTTCGGCTATCTCACGTCCGATCGCACGATCGTGACGGTGGCGGGCCCTGGCGCCTTTGCTGACGGATCGCAGGATTCGGAAAATGCGTTCGACGCGCGCGTGGACATGACCGGGCGGACGACGGTTTTCAGCGCCTATGCGCTGGATGCGATCGAGCTGACGGACAGGCTGCATGTCGACCTCTCGACGCGCTACGACCGCACCGCGATCCGCAACCGCGACCGGATCACGCCGGGCGGGGGATCCGGCTCTCTGGATAGCGACCAGACCTATGACCGACTCAATCCGGCGATTGCGGTGCGCTATGCGATCACGAAGGCGCTCGCCTTCGATGCTGCGGTCGCGCAGACCAGCCGCGTGCCGTCCGCGATCGAACTGGGCTGTGCGGATCCCGAAAATCCCTGCCGCCTGCCCAATGCGCTGGCCGGCGATCCGCCGCTGAAGCAGGTGGTGGCACGCACGGTGGAAGGCGGCGTCGATGCCGACCTCGCCGGTATCCGCGCGCGGGTCGGCGCATTCCGCACGGTGAGCCGC
The DNA here is from genome assembly GCF_013113735.1 of Sphingomonas sp. AP4-R1. Lineage (NCBI taxonomy): Bacteria > Pseudomonadati > Pseudomonadota > Alphaproteobacteria > Sphingomonadales > Sphingomonadaceae > Sphingomonas > Sphingomonas sp. AP4-R1. The sequence goes on along the minus strand of NZ_CP053346.1, from coordinate 4,915,587 downwards.
AACGACATATTGTTCCTGACCGACGATGCCTCGGGCTTCGGTTATTTCCGCAATTTCGGGAAGACGCGGCGCCAGGGAATCGATGTCGATCTGTCCGGCCGCGTCGGCGCCTTCCGGCTGACCGGCCATTACAGCTTCCTCGACGCCACCTATCGCTCGGCCGAGCAGGTCGACGGATCGGCCAACAGTTCGGCCGATCATGCCGGGCCGGGTTTCGGGGGCGACATCGCCATTGCGCGGGGGGACCGGATCCCGCTCATCCCGCGCCACACGATCAAGGCTGGGGTCGGCTGGGACGTGAGCCGCAGGTTCTCGCTCGACCTCGAGCTGATCGCGGTGTCGAGCATGATCGCGCGCGGGAACGAGAATGGGCAGCACAGGCCGGATGGGGTCTATTATCTCGGATCAGGCAAAACCGATCCCTACGCGGTCGTGAATGTCGGCGCGGAGCTTCGCCCGGTGAAGGCGCTGACGCTGTTCGTGCAGGTCAACAACATCCTCGACAAACATTATGCGACCGCCGCGCAACTGGCTGCGACCGCATTCGACGGCGGCGGCAATTTCGTGGCGCGACCGTTCGCGACCCCGGTGATCGGCGGCGAGCGGCCGCTGGTGAACTCGACCTTCTACGCGCCGGGCGCTCCGAGATCGGTTCAGGCCGGTATACGGTTTCGCTTCTGAGCCTGAATCCGCCGACCGGTGCGTTAGCCAGGGAAGCGCTACTGTAAGTGGAAGACGGAGATCGGCGCGATCGCATAGAGATCCTCGGTGATGCACCATCGAGTTCCGGGATCGAATATTTGGGCGTCCACGCGGTTAAGTCGCAACATGGGATCTCACGCCAAACCAGATCGGGCTCCTATGCCCGGCAGCAAGGCCGGCAAGACGTTCTTCGGTCTGGCCGCGTCATGCTCGGCTGCTTCGAACTCTCGGCCATTCGTTCAGTTTGCGGCCGGTTCGAAAGTGTCTGATGCGAGACTTGTAAGACTATAGCATGGTTGGCGGACGCTCAGCGAGAATGATAAAATTGGCACATGAGCGAAGACTATTATCCACCTTCGGATTTCTGAACGCGATTATAGGTGGGGATGTCTCTCTTGCTGGAGGTGCATCCGCCAATGATAACCTGCGTCGTCTAATCGCCCTGATGCGGGACAATGAGGTTGCGAACCGAGATTGGGCAACGATGCTGCTTTCGCAGCAAAGCATCGATACGCCTGAGGTGCGAGAGGCTTTGCTCAATGCCATGAGTGACATGGAAGAGATAGTCAGAGCGGAAGCTCTCTTGGGTCTTGCGCAGCGCGATCCTGAGCTGGCCCTTCCTTGGGCGATCGTGGCGCTGTCTGGTGATTCTGTAAGTCTACCGGTTTTTGAAGCTGCGACGCTCATTGCGGATGTGGCTCTCGTCGAACATATTCGACCGTGGATCGAAGCCTCCAGCGGCGCTTGGGTCGACAAGTTTGCACGAGAGGCGATGAAAGCCTGCAGATCGGGCAAGTTGACGTCGTAGGCCCAAAGTCCGTCCACTGTCGATCGGCGAGCGGGTCAAGATCCCATGAGGCCCCTGGGCCTTGGGCGAGCATCAGATCGATGACCTTGCGATCATGGTCCTTGCCGTGCCGTTCGACCCACTCGTTCATGATCGTCGAGAAAGCGGCCCGGAAGCCGTGGGGCACGTGGTGGCCATGATAGCCGGCGCGGTTGAGCAGATAGCCGATCGCATTCTCGCTCATCGGGCGATCGGCATGGCGATTGCTGGAAAGACCGGCCTGCGATGACCGGAGAGCGGCCAGAGCGCGCAGGACCGCGATCGCCTGCGGCGTCAGCGGCACGAGCTCGGGGCGGAGGGATTCGAACTCAATCACTAGGTGATTGAGTTGAAACTCTTCGCATGCGTCGTAAGCTAAAATGTCACGAAAAGTACCATGCCGGCTCTCCTGAAAACCATGCTGTAAGCCGAATTCGGGTGCTAGGTTTCATTATAGAACAGGCGGGAAAAGCTCAGGCCTGGCTATCATCCGGGGCGACTTCCGTCGGTCATTCCGACTATTCGCCATCGGCATAAAAGACGTGACATCGACCTAGCAAATCAGAGGTGAGATCGAGTGGACAGACGTGCGTTTTTGACGATCTCCACAGGTGCGGTGGCTTCCGCAACGGTCCTCGGTGTTGACGCGACGCCGTTGAGCGCTTCACAGGCCTCGCCACGGTTGGATCACCGTGCGCCGAAGTTCGCGATAGCGAATGCGCGATGGCAGGCCGCCTATGACAAGGCGCTGTCGGTGCTGGCAGGCAATGTTCAGGTCATGCCCTATATCGACGGACCGGTCCTGATCGAGGGCTCGGTCTATCAAGGCATTTGGATGGAATGCGGGCCGCACGAAGCGCTCGTCTACCGAAAGTTCAGGCCAGATGTCGCCCGAAACAGCCACACAACATTTTTCGATCTTCAGCGCGCGGACGGCCAACTTCCAGCCAATAACAAGCGAACCGAGACCGGTTTCGGCCAAATTCAGATGGTCGTGCCGATAGCTGCAACTGCCTGGGAGCTTGCCCGCAGCACCGGCGACGAGGAACTGCTTGCGACGGCCTACAAAGCGTGCGCCGCCTGGGACGCTTGGCTCAGGCAATATCGGGATACGCGGGGGACTGGTCTGGTCGAAGGGTTCTGCACCTATGACACCGGACATGACAACAGCCCGCGTTGGGCCGGTATGCCCAACCAATGCCCGAACAAGAATGCCCGCACGCATCATCCGATCGCATCGCTTCCGCGCCTATGTCCCGACCTGTCTGCCAGCACATTTGGTGCCCGGCGCGCCTTGGCGGAGATGGCCACCTCCCTTGGCAAGTCTGCAGACGCTGATCGCTGGCTGACGGAGGCGGAGACCTTGCGCTCCACCATCATCTCCACGCTCTATGATCCTGTGGATGCCACCTTCTACGATCGCGATGCGCAGGATCGTTTCGTCCGGGTGAATTGCGATCTTCTATCCCGAGTGATCGGCGAGCATGTGCCGGATCAGGCGCTCTTCGAGACATTATGGGAACGCCAGATCCACAATCCGAAGAAATTCTGGGCCGCATTCCCGCTGCCGTCCGTCGCGCTCGACGATCCGACCTTCGTCCGGCCGATCCCGAACAACAGCTGGGGCGGTGCCGCTCAGGCGCTCACAGCTTTGCGAGCCTGCCGTTGGTTCGATCATTACGGCCGCACTGCCGAATTCGGGACGATGATGAGCAAATGGTGCGAAGCCATTCAACGGGATCTGTCTATTCGAACTCAGGTCGATCCGCTCACCGGCGCCTTCACGCAAGAAGATGCTCCCGGCTATTCTCCCACCGCACTTGTCATGATCGAATATAGCTGGCGTCTTGTAGGCGTACACGAAGAGCGGGACACGATCTGCTGGAACGTGCGTCCATCGCATCCCGCCGCGCGCGAAGCGCGATTGGAGACGTATAGTGACGCAGGGCTGCGCCTGAACATGCGGTATCGCCTCGGCGGCGCCGAGTTGGAAATTGCCGGCAAACCGGTGGCTCGGATTCAAGGCGGTAGCGCGAGACTCGTCACGACCTCGACAGGCATTCCTCTCGAGCTCCTGGGGATCGAAGAAAATCCCCAGACGATAGAATTGTCGATTCCCGGGCTTCCCAGGCGCACCATTCGTCTGAAACCCAATCACCGCATAAGGATAGGCGTTTGATCGGAGGTAGTGCGCCCGAATAACATGGCTGGTAAGAGAGGGTTTTCACTGTGTATCCGGAGATAAAATTGTAAAAGCTTGAGACAACTATGTAACAGTATGCTTATTCAAAAAATATCTGCCTTTTGACGAAGGTTTTCGGAAAATGTATTCTGAAAAATACTCCACTCTGCCCGATATCTGTACTCTCTTTGAGAGTGGGCTTGTATCTTATTGAACTTATTTAGAAATTCTGCGAGATGCACCAGTTGAGCGATGCTCCATCCTTCCACGCGCAGAAGGTGCTCCTAGGATTTGAAATCATTGGTGGCCTGCAATGCCACTCGGGGAAACGCCGAATGCCTGCTCCAGACAAGAGCGGGCGTTCCGTCCGTCGCTTTTGAATGGCAGGACAATCCCACTCTGTGCCGTCGAATACTTCCGAGATGTTCCGACCAGCTACTGCACCGGGCGCTGCCCCGAGACCCTTGGCGCGTCAACCAGTGTCGGAGCCGGCACGAGCGGCAGCTCAGTGATGCGCGAGCCGCAGAGCTGCCGCCATTGTCGCGCCCGGTTCCAGAGAGCGAGCCGGCCGTCCTGGTTCTACGCCCTGAAGGCTGCGCTCATAATCTCATCCCCCCGGTGGGGGCGTCCGCCGATTACGGAACTGCATTTCGACGAGTGTTGGCACAGGCCGAGTTGTATGACAAATAATGACCAAGGTGCGTGAACCCCGAAGGCCACACCGGATCGTGGACCATCGTGGCGCGCATCGATTCAACGAGCCTGATGGAGAGAACATGCTTGTGGACCGACGCTCCCTGATCGTTGCGCTTGCGGCTTCGGCGGCTGCCCCATCCATCCGGGCGCAAGCACCCGAGACCGTCTTGTCGGGGTGGCCCAAGGGCATGTCGCCGGGCGCAATCGGCAAGCGCGTCGCCGAACGTTTCGTCCGCATGCCCCACGGTAATGCGGATGGCGTGCAGCCGACCGGCAGCATCATTTATCCGGAAGGCTGCGCCTGGTACGGCGCGCTGACCTTCGCGAAGCTCAGCGGTGATACCGACCTGAGCCATCGTTTGGCAGCGCGTTTCGAGCCGCTGTTTTCAACCGAATCCGCCCTGCTGCCCACCGTCCAGCATGTCGATCCGTCGATGTTCGGGGCTGTCCCGCTGGAGCTGTATATCGAAACACGTGATCCGCGATATCTGGCGATCGGCAAGGCGATCGCCGATCGTCAGTGGGCCCCGCTGTCGTCCGAGCGCCTTTCAGCGCTCACGCCGGACGAGCGCGCCATCTCCGCAGAGGCCGTAGCCGCCAATCTGAGTCCGCAGACCCGCTTCTGGGTCGACGATATGTATATGATTACTATCCTGCAGCTGCAGGCGTTCCGCGCGACCGGCGATCCTGTCTATCTCGATCGGGCCGGCCGCGAGGCGGTCGCCTATCTTGACCGCCTGCAACAGCCCAACGGGCTGTTCTTCCACGCTCCCGACGTGCCCTTCTACTGGGGGCGCGGCAATGGCTGGTTCGCTGTCGGCATGGCGGAGCTGCTGCGGACATTGCCGGCCGGCGATGCAAACCGGGCAAAAATCCTCGTGCATTATCGCACGATGATGGCGACGCTGCTCTCCCACCAGGGCGAGGGAGGAATGTGGCGCCAGTTGATCGACCGGCCGGAATCTTGGCCTGAGAGTTCGGCCACCGCGATGTTCACCTTCGCCATGATTACCGGCGCCAAATCAGGCTGGCTTGACGGGCGATATGCCCAGGCCGGGCGCAAGGGCTGGCTGGCTCTGTGCGCCCGGATCAATGCCAATGCCGAGATCCCCGATGTCTGCGAGGGCACCAACAAAAAGAACGACTATCAATATTATATGGATCGAAAACGAAACACCGGCGATCTCCATGGTCAGGCGCCGATACTCTGGTGCGCAACGGCCTTGCTGGCCTGACGCGGCAGGCGGACAGACCGGCGGGTGGATTGCGTCCCACCAAGCCCCTGTCCCGCCTTACCCGCCTCCACGCGAGAGTGTCGTGATCAGCTTTACTTCGGCCGGGCGATAGGGCGTACCGTCAGTATGCAGAACATCGTGAAACCACAGGGTTGGTTCCTCCAGCACATAAGGTCGTTTCCAGCTGTCCCACGGCAGGCGCGTCTGCTCCTTGCCATCGACGAAGCCCCAATTGATCATACCGACCTTGTGGGCTTTGCCGATCGGCAGCGATCCGTCGAAGGTCGAGCCTGCACCGCGCGCCATATATTCGGTGCAAAGGATCGGCCGATCATAGCCCTCCAGCATGGCAATTCGTTTCTCGATCGATTCCGGCCAACCATAATCGTGGAAGGAAAGGATATCGGACTGGGCCAACTGGACCGCTTCGATCGGCCGGTGCGTGTCGGTCGGTGCCCAGGTCATGCCCGTCCAAAGGCCGCTGGTGAGGGGCTGGCTTGGATCGACTGACCGCGCCCAGGCGAACACGTGAGGTAGCAACGCGGTCACGAGGTCGGCCTTGTTCTTCGGCTGGCCCCGATATTGTTCGGCGGGATTGTCGGGTTCGTTCCAAAGATCCCAGCCTAGGATGCGCTCGTCCTTGGCAAAGGCCCCGATCACGCCCTCCACATAGGCCCTCAGCCGGGGGTGCTGTGCGCTATCCTGCAGGGCCGCAATGCCGGGCGACTGCACCCAGCCCGAATTGTGAACACCCGGAATCGGCGGGTGCTGGGGGCCGAGCTTTGGCGCCGGATCCCAGCAGCTGTCGAACAGGACCAGCAGCGGCTTGATATGATGCTTGGCGGCAATGGCCAGAAAGGTATCGAGACGTGCCTTGAAACCCTCCCGATCCTGCTCCCAGAGCTGATCGTGAAGGAACACGCGCATCGTGTTCATGCCCATCTTCTCCGCCCAGCCCAGTTCCAGATCGATCCGGGCGGGATCGAACGTGTCAGCTTGCCACATTTCGAGTTGGTTGATGGCAGTCGCCGGCACGTAATTGGCGCCGACCAGCCAAGGCTGCTTGTCGTACCATGCTTGCGCCTGCGCCGGTCTCCATCGATCACGCGCGGTCGCTGGAGAAGCCGAAAGGATCAAGGAAAGGATCGCGACTGAGATTGACATCTTCATGGCATATTCCCGACGATGGAAGGCGATGGCATGCGCGCGGCGGACCACGCTGAATTTCGAGCACGCTTGGTGACGGGGGCGCCGTAACCCTTCCGATATCCGTTACCGAATGTATGGCTGCATGCTACCGAACCTGTTCTTGCCACTCGAGCGAACCCATTCCACCGCAGAACTCCGCTGGTCCGGTCGTTCAGGCACGCCGTCCCACAACCGAGCTGGCAAGCGGTTTACGCTGTGACCGTGGATATTCTACCGGCGTGCGAGATTCGGAGAAGGGGTTATCCAGCCTCCGGCCGTCGCCACATAGAGGCGGGCGACATTGAGAAGTTGGATCGAGCGCGCCGTGACCAGATCGGCGCTCGCGCGCTGGTAGAGGCGCTCGGAATCCAGCACCTGGAGCAGGCCGCTATTGCCGACCTCGAAACTGCGCCGTGACAGCTGAAGGGAGCGGCGGGCGACTGCCTCCGCCTCGCTCTGCCGCTCGACAGCGCGCGCATTCGTCTGCAGCGCGCTCAACAGGTCTGCCACCTGACCGAAGGCGCTCAGCACGGTCTGCTGATAGGTCGCATCCGCCGCGTGCGCGCGCTCGATCGCAGCGGCGCGCTCGGCCTTGAGCGTGCCGCCGTGGAAGATCGGCGCGGCGAGGCCCGCGAAGATGTCGTAGCCGCGGAAAGCATTCTTGAAAGCGTTGTCGATCGACGGCGAAGCCTGGGTCAGCGTCGCGCCGAGGGTGATGTCCGGGTAGAGTTTGGCGGTCGCCACGCCGATCGCGGCGGTCGCCGCGTGCAGTTCGGCCTCGGACTGCAATATGTCCGGACGCTTATGGACGAGTTCGGAGGGGAGAGTCACTGGAACGTCGGTTGGCAGGGTAAGGGCGGCGAGATCGAAGTCGGTAGGCCCCAGATCGGCCGGCGTGACGCCGACCAGGATGGCGAGCAGATGCCGCGCTTCCGCCAACTGTTGGTCCAGCCCCGGCGAGATCGCCTGATCGGCGGTAAACTGGCTCTGGGCGTTCAGGACTTCGACGAGCGTACCTTCGCCGCCCTCGTGCCGTTTGCGTGTCAGATCGAGGTTGCGGCGGTCCTCGTCGAGGATCGACTGCTGCACGGCGATGCGGGCGCGGATCGCGGCGATGCCGAGCACCTGGCCGACGACCTGCCCCGCGAGGGTGAGGTGTGCGGCTTCGGTCCGACGCCGCTGCGCCTCGGACTGGGCGGCGGCCTGCTCGATCTGCCGGCGCGTGCCGCCGAACAGGTCCAGATCGTAGCTGATCCCACCGCCGACCGAGTAAAGCTCGAAATTGGGATTGCCGGCGAGGCCGAGCGACGGTGAGGGCGCGAAGCCGAAGGCGGCGAGATTGACCTGCTGCTGATCGACACGGGCGGTCGCGTCCACTTGTGGCAAGGCGCGCCCCGCCACCGCCCGCATCTCGGCGCGCGATGCCGAGAGAGTCGCATCACTGGCGGCGAGACTGCGATTGTGGGTCAGTGCCTGATCGACGAGCCGGTCAAGATCTGGCGATCCGAAAGCGCGCCACCAGCCTTGCCGGGGGCCTTCGCCGACGGACACGGTAGGCTGGCCCGGAGCGGTGGCCGCCTGTTCGGCCGGCGGCAGATAGGTTTGAGTGCTGGGTGCCGCCGGACGCTCGAAATTCGGGCCGACGGTGCAGCCGGCCAGCGCGGACATGCAAAGGAAGAGCGGTATCAGGCGCATCGAGGATCGATCAATCAAGGTGGAGCGCGACGCCGTCACCGGCATCGGCCTTCTTCGGTTTGCGGAGGAGCAGGAGCAGCGGCATCACCGCCAGCGTGATCAGGAACAGGAACCAGAAGGCATCGATATAGGAAACCATCGATGCCTGCCGGGTGATCGCCGCATTCATCCGTGCGACGAGCACGGGCGTGCCGAAATCGAATGATGGGGCGGCCTGCGCCATGACGGGATTGTCTGGACGGATCGTTTCGACCAGCCGCGAATGGACGGTCGCCGCGTTGCGGATCGTCATCGCCTGCAACACCGAAATGCCGATCGCCGAGCCGATATTGCGGATCAGCGTGAACATTGCGGCACCTTCGTTGCGGTAGCGCGCGGGCAGCGTCGCGAAGGCCAGCGTTGAGAGAGGCACGAAGATCAGGCCGGTGCCGAGGCCCGAAATCAAGCCCGAGGCGATCATCAGCCGCTCATCCATCGCCAGCGAGAAGCCGGACATCTGGTACATCGAAAGAGCGGCCAAGCCGAAGCCGATCAGGATGAGGAGCCGTGGATCGAAGCGTTTGATGAGGATGCCGGCCGCCGTCATCGCGATGAAGGAGCCGACGCCTCGCGGCGCGGTAACGAGCCCCGTAAGCACGACCGGATAGCCCAGGAGCCCTTCGAGCATCGGTGGCAGCAGCGCCAGGACCGAGAAGATCAGGACGCCCAGCACGAAGCCGAACAGCGAACCCAAGGTGAAGTTCACGTCCGCGAACAGCCCGAGATCGATAAAGGGCTGGCGCGCGGTGAGCGTGTGGGCGACGAACAGATATCCGAACAGCAGCACGCAGCCGCCCTCGATGCATATTTCCAGCGAGCTGAACCAGTCCTTCGTCTGGCCGCGATCGAGCATCAACTGCAGCGCCCCGATCGCGAGCGCGAGCATCATGAAGCCGAACAGATCGAGCCGGCCGCGCGCGGCGGCCTTGGTCTCGGTGAGGAACAGCGAGAGGCCCGCGAAGGCGAGCACGCCGATCGGCAAATTGATGAAGAACACCCAGCGCCAGCTGAGATTATCGGTCAGCCAGCCGCCAAGCGCCGGGCCGACGATCGGGCCCAGCACGGCGCCCATCGCCCAGACCGACATGGCCGGGCCGTGCCGTTCCGGCGGATTGATGTCGAGCAGGATCGCCTGGCTCATCGGTACGAGCGCCGCGCCGAACACACCCTGCAACAGGCGGAAGCCGACGATCTCGCCCAGCGTGGACGCGATGCCGCAGAGGCCCGACGCCACCGTGAAGCCGACGATCGAGAAGAGCATCAGGCGCTTGCGCCCGAAGCGGCCGGCGAACCAGCCGGTCAACGGCGTGAAGATGGCGGCAGCGACGATATAGGATGTCAGCACCCAGCTGATCTCCTCCGCGGAGGCGGCGACGCTGCCCTGGATATGGGGCAGCGCGACGTTGGCGATCGTGCTGTCCAGCGAGTTCATCACGGTCGCGGCCATCACCGAGGCCGTGACAAGCCGACGTATCCCCGGCTCGGGATAGGCGACCGTCATTGCGCGGGCCGGGCGTCGCCCCCGCCGAACAGGCGGCGTCGGAAGCCGGTGTCGACCGTCGCCGTCACGCTGAGGCCGGCATGGAGCGGGACGTCGGACGGGACGCTGTCTATCTCCAGCTCCACAGGCAGGCGCTGGACGACCTTCACCCAGTTGCCGGTCGCGTTTTCGGGGGGCAGCAGTGCGAAGCTGTTGCCGGTGCCCGGGCTGAAGCTGCCGACGCGGCCGGTGAGATGCAGGCTTGGAAAGGCATCGACCGCGAACGTGGCACGCTGGCCGATCCGCATGTGATCGAGCTGATTCTCCTTGAAGTTGGCCTCGATCCAGATGTGGCTACCGGCCAAGGAGAAGACAGGACGGGCGGCGCTCACATAATCGCCGACCTGCAATTGATTGACCTTGGTGACGATCCCGTCCTGCGCCGCGCGCACGATCGTATAGCCGAGATCCAGTCGCGCCCGGTTCAACTGGGCTTGCGCGCGCCGGACAGTCGGCTGCCGGTCGGTCGGTACATCGACATTGCCGGCGAGCGTGGCGGCGATGCTCTCGTTCTTCTGGTGGCTCGAGGCGATCGCCTGACGCGCCGTGCGTTCGGCCAGCACCGCCTGATCATATTGCGCGCGCGACGATATACCTTCGGCGAGCAACTTCTTCTGACGATCCGCTTCGCCGGTCGCATAGTCGAGCTGACTGCGCGCCGTATCGAGCTGCGCCTGACCCTGGCGGTATGTGGCGCGGAGCGCCTCGATCTGGACGCGCGCGTCCGCCAGGCTCGCCTCGGCCTGGTCGACGGCGGCCTGGAAGGGCGCCGGATCGATCCGGAACAGGACCTGACCGGCACGCACATGCTGATTATCGTGGACTTCGACCGCGATGACGGGGCCGCTTACATTCGCCGCGACGGAGACGAGGCCTGTCTGGAAGTAGGCATTGTCGGTGGATTCGTAGCGGCCGCCGTGCAGATAAAAGAACAAGGCCGCCGCGGCCGCGACAAGCCCCCCCGCGATCAGCAGCGGGATGCGAAGCCGCTGGCGGCGAGCGACAGGCGCTGCCTCATCGTCCAGAGGCAAAGGGGAGCCGGTCACGAGATCGGGATCGGCGACAACGGCATTTTCAAATTCGGCAGAGCGGGGTGTGGACGTCATCGGACTTTCGTTCGGGCGCAACGGCGATCGGTTGCCACCTAACGGTTCGGCAGCCATAAATATAATGATCACTCGTCAGCATCATTATGAAGGATATTCATGCCCGAGCTGGACCTGAACCTCCTGAAGATCTTCGATGCGCTGATGGAATTGCGGAGCGTTACCCGCGTCGCGGATCGGCTGGGGCTCACGCAGTCCGCAGTCAGTCACGCGCTCGGGCGGCTGCGGCGGATGCTGGACGATCAGCTGTTCGTACGCGGACCGCGCGGTCTTCAGCCTTCGGCGCGGGCGGAGCAGATCGCCCCAGGGATCAGGACCAGCCTGCGCCAGCTTCACGACACGCTGGCGCCACCGGATTTCGCACCGGCCACGGCGTCGCATTCGTTCGCGATCGCGGCGGGCGCCTACTTCTGTCTGCTGCTCGTTCCGCCTTTGCTGGCGCGTATCCGGGACGAGGCGCCGAACCTGACCGTCCGGATCGTGCCGCTCGTTGATGACGGGGGCGAGATGCTGGATCAGGGGATCGTCGACGTCGTGCTGTCCGGCACGGCGCCGATGCCGTCGCGGTTTGTGGTGGATCCACTCTTCGCGGAGGAGATGGTCTGGATCGCGGCGGCGGGCAACAAGCTCTCGGGCCGGCCGATCGATGCCGCCGAACTGATGAGCCAGCCCCAGGTGCAACTGGCGTCCCGCTATCCGTTCGCAGCCCTCAAGCGGGAATTGGCGGACGTCAACCTGCTGATCGACACGTCGGAAGCGACCTTCTCCCATGCCGCGCCACACCCGCAGGCGATCGTCTACGATTCCCGCACGGCCACTGCGATCGTCGCGCGGACGGACATGGTCGCCTGCATTCCTCGCCGGATAGCCGAGCACGGCGTGGAGCGAAACGAGATCTGCATCCTCTCGCCGGTGACGGACGAGGCGCCGATCGGGATCGGGATGGTCTGGCATGGTCGCAATCGGGGCAATGCCGCGCACGCCTGGTTTCGATCAGTAATTGTAGATGTCGCAGGATTTTCTCGTTCAGCTTGACAGATATTCTGGAATCTCACCCCGCCTACAGGCGGTCACAGCAGACGCCGTCGTTGATGCAGATACAGGAAAATGCGGGCGTCGAGATGCCGGCATATGAACAAGTGTCTGATTTTGGAGAGTGCGAGTTTGCTTGGGAACGTCGGCTCTTGGGTCTTCTGGCATTTATTATGTAGCGCCTGCTATATGCTTCACTTTGATCGTGGCACTCCCAGGGCGAAGCAGCATCGGTGCATGCAGTGTTCAGCGCGGTTGGGTTGAAGTAGTCGTGGTTTGTGGTTTACCGGCTTTCCAAAGACCGAAGCGGTTAACCGACCCGTCGCTCACATTCCATAGAACACCGAGGCCCTCCCAAGTGCCGTCGATTACCCCTTCGAAACGCACCGCACTCCGGTCGCCGGGATCCTGTTGCTCGACTACCCCAGGGCCAGGTTTTGTGGGGTCGTAGTACCAGACGGCGCCATCTTTATAATGGAGAATGCCGGGGCCGCAAAGTACCCGATTGGGACAGATCTCGCCCTCCCATCGAGCCAAACTGCTCTTGTCCTCGAATATCACGACTCCGAGTCCGTCGCAGCTCCCTTCCTTGAGAAATGAATATATGCATTTTACTTGGCGTCCTAAGTTGTCACCTTTTACTGTTTTGCTTATACCGTAACTAGATGCTCGAGCGCCATCATTCGCCAAAGTCTTTATCAGGCCAGAGTATTCGAGCATTTCATTGTCGGCGACGAAAGTGCGATAGGGATTTCCGCTCGGGCCTGCCCCGCTCGCAATGGCGGCGGCCTTATCGGCCTCCTCTTCGATCCTACGGGCTTCCTTCGCGTTGCGCTCGGCGTGCTGGCGCATGTCACGAGCTGATCGAACTACGGCGAGTATGTTGTGTGGAAGCTGCGCTTCGTCGAATGGTTTGCGTACGACAACCGCACGTGCAACCGGTTCCGTAAGCCAAGCTGCCACGACTTGCGGAACTCTGTCGAGCCGCTGCACCTGCACCATGGGATTAGCGCCCTTGTTGTCTACGCTCTGCACCATGCCAACTACAACGCCGGCGACGCGGACAGGCGCGCCGCTTGTTCCAGACTTGATCTCTTCGTCGGCGAAGATTGGGCGTACGATTAAATCTGGCATGTCATCGACGATTGACACCTCGATCCGAAGCCGTCGTCCGGTCGGCGAAACCTTGAATATTTCGGTTCCACGCTGAGAGATGGCCGGCCCGATGCGCGTGAGCCCCTCATGCGTCGGACAGCGCGCCGGGGCCGGAGCGATCTCGTCGATGATGCCAATGTCGAGGTTCGCGGCCTTGTCCACGGACGACACCGCGATGTGTCCAGTTCCTGAAACTCCCTCGGACCACCAGTGCACGCGATCCGTGCCCTCCGCGACGTGGCCTGCCGTCACTAGGACACAGCCCCGCGCACCATTAAGAAAAAATCCTTGGCCGATCTGCGATCCTGTGTCTGCTTGGATGTATGCCGTTGCCGGGGAGCCGTCTTGCGCAGCGGCGGCTAACGGGAGCAGAGCCGCGAAGCCTGAGATCGAAAGGCGAATTATTCTCATTTCCGCCCGTTCTGACGGAGGTGGGACGATAGGCGCTCTAAGGCACCCGCGAGATAGAGAAGCAGGCCGCCGATCGCCACAACGAGCGCCCATTCGCTCATCGCTTGCACCCGCACCCAGAAGCTCGGAGCGTAGCCAACTGCTATGGCGTCAGATACTCCGCGTCTATCGATCTTAACGAGGCTAGCCTCAGTATAGGCGATCACTTCAAGCGCTCCATCGTCCGCGCGCACGATGCCCGTTGCGGCCGGCTCCCCTTCACGGGATTCGAAGTGGACGAGATCCCCGAGCGCCAACGGGACCTCCGATCGGGCACGTCCCGACCTCCATGGCCAAGAACGCGCCTCAATGGCGACGTTGCCTGACAGCAGAAGTGGCGTAGCGGACGCGGGCTGATTGGGATCGCCATCTGAAACGCTGCCGCCGACTACGAACAGTCCGTTGAGAGAGAGGGTTGGCGCCCTGTTGCGCGCCCCCCCGCGATATTCGATTGCCAGCTTACCGCTAGCTCCCGTTGGCTTATCATGTCCCGGACAACTGATAAGCACATCGCTATTCGCGCGTGGGTCGAGTACAACACGGATGCCGCTATCTAGCTTAGGCTCCGCAGGTGTCGAAGGCGGAGGCACGGGCGTCGATGGACGCCTTGGCAGTACCTTTTCCCCAACCGCTTTTGTTGCGTCGTCAGAGGCAGCAACAACGGAGTCGGGCTGATCTTCTGACGGCGCTTTCGTCAGAATTCCGTAGATGGTCGCGGGGATGTCAGCGGATCGATTGGATGCGAACGTTAGAACGCGATCCTCGCACTCCGGCAGTGACCATCCGAACGCCTTCATAGATGAGGGCTGGCCCCAGCGAGGCGCGCGATCCTCCGGCCTGATCGTCACTTTCAGCGTTTCGCTTCGGGCGGAAAGGCTCATAGAAGCTGACTGGCCGCTCAGCGCCACCATCCCAACGATCAACAGGATAAAGGCAACCACCAGCGCTTCGCCTCTGAACCACACGACTGGGTCTAGACCTCGGAGATGGTACGATAAGCGCGACTCGCGACTAAGTGCGAGAAACACGACCAGAGCCGCCAACGCGAGAGCAAGTCCGCCGACCCAGCTCACCGGCGACCCGCCGCGCAGATCCCCCGGATAGTTGCCACGACTGGCCTGAGGCGCGAACCGTCATACTCTTCACGGATTATAGTGACGCTCGCCTGTTCCCGGCAGCCAGGTGAATACAGGGGACAGGCCGTATCGAACGTCGTCCGCTGTTCCGAGATGGCGGCATCGCGATCGATGGCTCGACATGGAGCTCGCGTGGGAGCGATAACCTCGGCAGCGGCGTCCGGGTTCAAAATGAGAGCGGTTAACGGGATACGTGTGGGCGAGCGCCACGATGTGGGAAGCATGTCACCATCGCGGCAGTTTTGCATGCTCGTTCCCGCCCGAGCGAGTACGCTCACAGCCGCGGCTGGCAATCCCGCGACCGCGCGGAAGCCTTGCGTCCGCGAACGCAAGTCGATCCGCAGTGGCTCGTCCGCCTTCCTAGCATCTACAGCCGCGACGGCGGTTGCCCAGTAGGCGCCATTCAACCTATCGATCGACAAGCAGACAACTTTGTCTCGCGCAGTCAATCCGTGCACATAAAGAATTGGTTCGCCTACCGGAGCCGACAAGGTCCCCGTAATCAGTCCAACGAGTGTCGAGCTCCCTCTGATCGGCCGCGGTCCGGAACCTTCGTGGAATTCGAGGATGCGCGCGGACTGGGCCACATAGCGTTGTGCCGGAACCGGGTCGGCCAATATTAAAAGAGAGAGGCATCCTATAGCAGCGTTCCGAACCATTACCGCCAATGACCTTCTCGCTAAGTGACGCGCAGCGCCCGGTTTCCTAAAGGGGTACTGTTCGGTCAAGATCTAAACTAAAGCTAGATGACAGCCAGTCGCGTCAAGCTGATGACGTCAAGGGTATGGCAACTGCTAGGGACGATCCATCTGGGAGAAGTGCGAACGTGGGGAGGCTGTTCGCCGTTCGGGCATGATGAACAAAGGTCCGATGTCCGGAAACGGGGGGAAGCATCTCCAATGTCCGCTATTGGGTCAAATTCGATCGCCTAGTATCGTCTGCTCGTTAGCTGGTAAATTCTGTCAGCCGTAATGGGGGAGGTTCAGCGGGTGGTTGCGCGGGAAGCGGTGGCTTGTTGCGTACTGATGTGCAGCGGCGTGACACTTCTGGCAGAGCATTTGAAAGCCGCCGTGCTTTCGACGATTCACCGATCCTCGCCGCAGCACGTGGTGAAGGTGCTCGCCAGTCTTACTATACGGGCACCCCGCCAGCGCTTCGCAGGCGTGTCGATGAGCAGCGCGATAGTCGCGTTCGGCAGCATTGTCCTGAGCCATATTACAAGTGTGACGTTCTGAAGCTTTCAGATCGGTTAAGGCCGGAGGCGTAATGAATGTTTGTTTCGCTGTGCCCGTGCCGCAAAGTGAAGAATAGTGCGCCTTGGGCGAACGTCTCCCGCCGGGAAAGGATAGAGAAGGACTGAGAGCCCGCAATTGGGTCTGAAACAAGTAGTCTGATAGACGGAGAAGAGCAGCGCGATCCTAAAAACTGCAGACGAATGTCGGAGCAGGTTGAGCGACAATGTCTGCTTCCGAGTCTGAGGGGCATCTCAGCTTCCGACCGCGATCTGACGCCCGGTGCCTAGTCGGAAGGCCAAGCCGATGCTTGTTTCACATCGTCACTGACAATTCTGCTGGCGAGCAGCAATGGTTACCACTTCCAACCGCTCCCCCAATATGCGCTGGGCTCCGGTCGTCAGATGAAGTCGGTCCTCCTTGCGAGGCAGGCCTCCAGCATCAACCATGAACACGCACCGCAGATGCACGTTCGACTGCAGCGACTGGATCAGCGTCCAGCTCGGAAACTTGGCAAAATCGCCTTTGTTGTCAGGGCGGTCGCCGATCCGAACGAAAAGGATCGGCAGACGAGGGGCGCTCAACCTGTCTCTGAATGCCGCGACCATCTCGCTGAAGCGACGCGGCCATTGCTCGGCTTCCGCCGAAGGTGTCTCCGCATCGCTTTCGCCCTGATACCATAAGATTCCTGCAAGACGTCCGCCGGCTTCTTTGACGCGCGCGATGCATGATCCGAACAGGCTCGACCGGCTTTCGTCCGGCTTCCAGCGCGAGATCGAACTTCCCCCTTTCGCGCAGGGGACAAGCGTAATCGGACGGCGCTGCTGGCGCCGGAGCGTTCGGGCAAAGGTAAGACCTGGGCCGACTGCCGGGAGGGCATTATCAGACGAAACCTCGTCGACCTGGCCCGTCGCATCGTCGAGTGGATCGAGGGCAGGGCGCCAGCGCCCATCGTTGCCGTAAAGCATGATGCCGGGGTCGACGACCTTTTCGTCTGGTCTTAGATCCGCGAGCAGGCCACGACCGGACATGTTCGACTGGCCTGCCAGAATGTAGACATCCGGTTTCTGGCCGACGGCAGCACCGGGAGCGGTCATCAGGCTCGCCAGCAAAACCCTGCCCATCCAGCCTGCGTTTGCCATGATCCAATCTAGCGCGATCCGAAGACAAGAGCAAAATCCGCTGCAAGCTTGGCAAGAGCGCCAGCGATCGTAACCGAAGGCCGAGACCCGCAAGGGGCTCGGTGGCGAGGCGCGCCGAGCCATAGAGCGCGATCGCGCGTTAGCGCGAGGCGTCAATAGCGTGATCGGCAACTATTCGGGCATTCTCAACAGTGTATCCAAAGTGACACCTAGAGCGGTCGCAATGCGCTGTGCCGTGTCGATGGTTGCAGAATATTGGCAGCGCTCGAGCGAGCTTACGTATGTCCGATCGATTTCTGCCGCATCGGCCAAGGCTTCTTGCGACATGCCTCTAGCAGATCGCAGCGTACGCATATTGAAAGCCAAAATCTCACGGACGTCCATCCGCCAGAACAGATGCTGTTGATGAGTATTTCTCCACGGAGTATACTCGTCAATCAGTCATCAGGGTCAGTCCAATTTCGCCGATCCGAGGCTGTAGGGAATTGGTGGTGAGAACGAACAGACCGTCTTTGCCGCGAGCTCACATCCTCTCCACCGAGCCGGTGGACCTGGACTTTTCCGGAAGCTCGCTCGTCGACCTGTATCGCCAGCATGGCGACTGGCTTCGCGCGGCCGTCGCCAGACGCCTACGCATCTCGCCGGCCGATGCTGACGACATCGTCCAGGACGCCTATCTGCGGATCGCCCGTCAACCGGACAGGCAGATTGATCGTCCCCGCGCATTGCTGTCGCAGATCGCGCTGAACCTGTTCCGCGATCGCCGTCGGCGCGAGGCGGTGCGCAGTGAGCATGCGCGCTCGATCCAGGCTTCTCCGCCGCCGCCCTCCAACGCCGAACTCCTGGAGCAGGACTTGGCGCTCGAGATGGAGCGGCTAGTGCTGGCGATGCCGGAAAAGATGCGCGACGTGTTCGTACTTAGTCGTTTCCGGCACATGACGAACCAGGCGATCGCCGATCATCTGGGCGTGTCGATTAAAACCGTCGAATGGCGTATGAGCAGGGCGCTCGATTTCTGCGTGCGCAGGTTGCGGGACTAGGGCGGCGCCATTTCGATGGATGGAACGGTGGACGACGGCGACGAGGTACGCGCCCAGGCGGCGGAGTGGTTCGCGCGCCTGAAGAGCGTGCCCGTCTCGCGTGAGACGCTCGAGCAATTCTTCGAATGGCGGCGGGTCGGCACGCATGGCGCGGCGTTCGACGCGGTCGAGCGCGTCTGGTCGGCCGCGGGCGCGGCTGCCGATCGTCCGTCGATCCAGGCGGCGACCGAGGCCGCGCTCGGCCGGGGCAGGAGGGCAGGGCTGCCCTGGTGGCGAGCCTGGCGCTGGCCGCTGGCGGTGGCCGGCCTGCTGATCGCAAGCGGCGGAGGTCTGTCGGTTCTGTTCCTGACCGACCGGAGCCAAGCCTACGCGACCCAGGTGGGTGAGCAGCAGATGATCACGCTCGAGGATGGCTCGAAGGTGACGCTCGATACCGACACGCGGCTGACTGTCCATTACAGCCATTCCCTCCGGAGAATTTCGCTCGAGCGGGGACAGGCGTTCTTCGTCGTCGCGCATGCGTCCGACCGGCCGTTCGTCGTCGAGGCGGAGGGGGCAAAAGTGCGTGCGACCGGCACGCGGTTCGAGGTGCGCCGCGTGGGCGATGCGACGGCGGTGACGTTGGTCGAGGGCAGTGTGGAGGTGACCGACGCGGCCGCCCACCAGCCGACGCGCCTGACGTCGGGCGAGCAGTTCGAGCTTCGAGGCAAGACGGCGCCCCGGGTTCACCGCGTCGATGTCGCGGCCGATACGGCTTGGCGGCGGGGGCGCATCATCCTCGACAAGGTGACGCTCGCCGACGCGGTCGCCGAGGTGAATCGCTATACGCGCACGCCGATCGCGCTCGATGCGGCCGGTTATGCCGGCAATCGCTTCAGCGGGTCGTTCCACACCGGCGACACGAAGAGCTTCGTGACAGCCGCGACCGCGCTCCTGCCGCTGAAGGCCGATCCTCGCAGCGACGGCCGTGTCCATCTGGTCGCGTCCGCGGAATCCGGCCAAAATTAACTTGCATTGGCAGGCTTAGGGTCTGCTCTTTGTCGGCGCGTCTTTCCTGCCGAAGAACCGCATGTCCGCGGTTCCGCCCGGTCAAAACCGGGGCAAGGGGGGACAAGGTCGATGACGATGGGGAAGCGCGTCGGGCGCACCATAGGCTGTTCGGG